>JBKOVG010000049.1:0-16206 GCA_046723845.1 Candidatus Methylomirabilota bacterium
GGCCCAGACACCAGCGTCATCGTGGCCGTGGACAGTGCGGCACCCAGCGGGGTCGTCGTACAGGCCATGCTCAAGGCCCGGGACGCGGGGGCCGAGCATTTCGTGTTCGCGATCCAGCATCAGTAGGCCAGTGAATCAGCGCCCGGCCCTTCCCACCCTTTACTTTCGGGACGATCCCTGGAGTCGGCTGCCCTGGTTGACGGCGGCCGCGGTCGCCCTCACCTCTTTGTCTTTGATGGGCTTCCTCCGGCTCCTCGAGGAGCCTCCCACAGCCCCCGCTCCGCCTCCCGTCCGCGTCGAGGTGATGGAAGTTCCGCCTTCGATTCAGGCCGTCCCAAAGCCCCCGGCACCACAGGTCGCGCCGACTCGGCCGGCATCTCCTCGCCGAACTGAGCCACCGAAGCCGGCGCAAGAGATCCCCCAAGTCTCGACAACGACGGAATCCACTCGGGACGCACGCCCCTCCGCGGAACCCGCCCCGACACCTCAGCCCGACACACCGGGGCCACCGCTCGCACGGCCCACGCCGACGCCTCCGGTGCCTCCGGCGACCCAGAGCAGCGTGACGGGACCTCCCAGCGCCGAGCCACCAGGCGGAGGTCAGATGGGGGCGCGGGCCATCTACAAGCCACTCCCAGAGATCCCCGACGCTCTTCGGCGCCACAGCATGGAGCTGGTCGCTCTCGCCCGCTTCAGGGTGGCCGCGGACGGGAGCGCCCAGGTCGAGCTGATCGAGCCCACGAGCGACCCAGACCTCAATCGTGCTCTCCTGGAATCGCTGAAACGCTGGCGGTTCTTTCCCGCCATGCAAAACGGCAAACCTGTCGCGTCGAGTGTCGACATTCGCATACCGGTCTCCGTAAAGTAGTCGCAATCTTGGCAGAAGGTCGTGCCCGAGGACGACCGTTCTCGTTCGCCTGGGTCATGGTCTCACCATCTCTTTGGGACGGGGACTAGAACGCGACTTTCAACACCCGTACCGAGGAATCAAACCTGCGGATGAGGTAGCTTTGCCTCGGCTATCTCGATACGGACAAGTGGGCCGTGCTTTCCGAGAGCGAACAGATGGCCATGATGGACGAGTGCTTCGGCTACGATGAAGACGTCTTGAGGAAAATGGGCATTGGGTGAATGGCGAGGGCCTTCAAGGCCCGGAGACCGCCTCGACCCTGCGCTATAAGAACGGTAAAGTCTTTGTCACCGACGGCCCCTTTGCAGAGACCAAAGAGGTGTTGGGCGGACTTCTGATCCTGGAGGCCCGGGATCTCAACCATGTGATCCGAATCCTGTGGGACCACCCCGGCGCCAAGATGGGCCCATGGGAGATCCGTCCGATCCAGGACATGACCGAGATCATCCGCGACAGCGCACAGGGGCGCGCCGTCAAGAAATGACGGAGAGCGACAAAGCGACGCAAGGAGCGCGTTACAACCCCGATCACAGCGAGCCGATCGTCTCCTCACGGCCACGTCCCGGGCGAATCTCAATGTCGCGTGATGCCAGCACATTGCTGACGGACGATCTCGATGAACTTCTGTAGGGCCGGAACCTTGTTGTCCCCCCTCGGCGCCTCCACCCACCCGGCGCGGGTCTCGGCGGCGGCTCGGGCCACCTCGTTGCGCAACAGCTCACCCGGATGACGTGCCTGCTGCGCCGACGCTGACCGCGTCTCCTCTCTGCTCCAACGGATTTGGAGTCGGACCCTTGAAACCCTCTTCGCCACCTCGTCAACGTGCATGGTGGCCCGACAGGTGCTGGACTGGCTGGCGGCGGCCCACGACGGCGCGAGCGTCGGCTCGCCGGGCCGGCGCGCTATTCGGCTGAACGGCCGTCGATCCGGGCTGCGCCCGTTCGACTACTTGGTGAGCGCGGGTGCCGGGTGAGGCCCCGGGGCCGGCGCAACATGAAGGCAACTCTGACACTGGGAGGTCTCGACATGTCCGATTCCACCAACACCGTCCGTCTCCGCCGAGTGCTGCGCGCCCCCGCCGAGCGGGTATATCGAGCGTTCCTCGATCCCGACGCAATGGCGAAGTGGCTTCCCCCGCACGGATTCACCGGGCGGGTCCATCAGATGGACGCCCGGGTCGGCGGGGGCTACCGGATGTCGGTTACGAACTTCAACACCGGCAAGAGCCACTCGTTCGGCGGAGAGTATGTCGAGCTCACGCCTGACGAGCGCATCCGGTACACGGACCGATTCGAGAGCCCCGATCTGCCGGGCGAGATGCACGTCACGATCACCTTCAGGACGGTCGCGTGCGGAACCGACATCGAGATCGTCCAGGAAGGGGTGCCGGCGGCGATCCCAGTGGAGCTCTGCTACCTCGGGTGGCAGGAATCGCTCGCGCAGCTGACCCAGCTCGTCGAGCCGGAGATTCCGGACGGGCCGTAGCCCCGTCGCGGGCCCTGAGGCCGTGCTGGCGGCCTCAGCCGCGCGCGGCGCCTGGGCGCTCGAAGGCGCCGCTTCTACAGCCCTGCTTGGCGAGCGAGACCGAGCGTGGCATCCAACCATCGGAACGCCCGGGAGTTGTACAGCCGGGGAGCTCCCAAACGACTCAGGCGAGTTCGCCGGTCTCCCGCTCCGCCTTCTCAAACCAGAACCGCATGTCCATCTCGCGGTACATGGTCATGGCGGTAGTGAAATGGTCATGCGCCTGCTCGCGCTGGGCGGTGTGCCGATAGAGCTTGGCAAGGCTGACATGGCAGTGGGCGGCGAGCGGACGCATGCCCAATTCCTGGGCCATGGCGAGGGCCTCCCGCTCGTGGCGAATCGCGATGTCGAGATGCGGTACCGCGGCGTGCCCGGTGATTTCGCCAAGGATTTGCAGGGCTCGAGCTTCGTACCCTCTCTCCCCCCGCCGACGCGCGGTGCTGAGCGCATCCGCCGCGAGCTGGGACGCTTCGTTCTCCCGCCGCGCCCCAAGATAGGCGTGGCCGAGCCGCGCGGTAAACAGGGCGTGCCCCCTGCGCGTTGCGACGAGGCGTTTCAGGCTTTCTTCTAGGAGAGGAATGGCTTCGCCAAGGCGCCCGGCCACCGCATACGCATAGCCCAGGGTCGGCATCAGGGTGCCGGCCCATCCCGCGATACTCAAGCGTTCCGCCATCTCGACACCTTGTTCGAGGATCGGAATGGCGGTTTCGGTCTCTCCCTGCTCCACGTAGAGGTAGCCGAGCCCCCAACAGGCGATGACCTGACTGAACGGTTGCTGGGCAGCCTCGGCGATGGTCAGGGCCGCTGATCCTTGGAGCCGTCCTTCCGGGAACGCTCCCTGATCGGCCAGTACCTGGGCCAGAAAGGCGCGGGACAGCACGGCGGGAAGAGCCGCCGCCCCGTAGGACTCGTACAGCTGCTCGCCAGCCACGTGCTCGCTGTTCCACGCGAGGTGCTGAATCGCGCGCGGGTAGTCGGCCACGACCGCGTAGGTCTCACCAAGGTAGCAGTTGGCGGCGACTTGCAACGCGAAGTCCTCGAGCGTCGTCGCGATGCCAAGCGCTCGCAGTCCGCAGGCGATCGAGCGGGCGTGCTCTCCCAACAATCTGAAAGAGGCGCCCAGGTAGGCAGAGATCCGCCCGAGCCGGCGCTGATCACCAAGGGCCTCGGCCACCGCCTCCGCCTCCGCGAGACGTTCCACCGCGCGCTCGAAGCGTCCGAGCGGGATCAAAACGCCACGAAGGTCGAACCGCAAATCGATCATCCGCTGAAGCACGCTACGATCCGGTGGAAGGTGACGACCGGCGTCCAGGGCCTGCTCGAAGTAGCTCGCCGCTTCCTTATAGGCCGAGCGGGCCATGGCCTTGGCCCCGGCCTGCTGAAGGTAGCCGAAGGCCTTCTCCCAGACGGCGCTGCCGACGGCGTGGTGGGCAAGCCGATCGACCCACTCCGGAACGCGCTCGTGATACAGGCGCTCGATCGCCTCCACGACGCGACCATGGAGCAGCCGGCGGCGCTCGTGAAGCAAAGTCTGGTACGCGACGTCGTGCGTGAGCGCATGCGTGAATCTGTACTCGCGATCCGGGACGAACTTTGCCTCATAGAGAAACTCGGCCGCCTGCAGGCTGGCCAGGGCGACGGGGAGTTCAGCGTCGGAGAGCTCTGCGGTGGCGTGAAGGAGCGGCAGGGGAATATCCGTGCCGATCACCGAGGCGGTCTGGAGCAGACTCTTTGCGGAGGACGACAAGCGGTCGATGCGGGCCGCCAGAACCGCCTGTATCGTGGCGGGGACGTCGAGAGCGTCGAGGGCGCCTGTGAGATGGTACCGGCCTCGCTCGCCCGCGAGGGCGCTCGCCTCCGCCAACGCCCACACGGATTCCTCGAGAAAGAAGGGGTTTCCCTGTGTTCGTTCGGTCAACACCCGTTTCAGCGGTGTCAGCGTCTCGTGGTTTCCCAGCAGCACGTGGAGCAGTTCCTCGGCGCTCTCGGGAAACAGCGGATGGATTCGGAGCTGGGTGTAGTGCCCCTTGCCCGCCCACCCGTGCTGGTATTCGGGACGGTAGGTGACGAGGAGGAGGAGGCGCGCAGTGGGGAGACTCACCACGAGCCCGTCCAGGAAGGTCTGCGTCTCTGAGTCGATCCACTGGAGGTCTTCGAATACGAGGAGCAGCGGGCGAGCCGCGCTTTCTCGAAGCACGAGCCGCTTCACGCCTTCGAGGGCGCGGTGGCGGCGCTCCTGCGGGTCGAGGGCCTGCCAGGCGTCGTCCGAGACCGGCGTATCGAGGATCGTGAGGAACGCGGGCAGGGCCGGCAAGAGCGTGTCATCGAGCGTCTTGAGCTGATCAGCGATGCGTTCCTGGACCGTCCCCGCGTCCTCACCGTCCTCCACACGGAAGTACGTCCTGAGGAATTCGGCGATGGGGAGGTAGGGCGTCGCCTTCCCGTGGGACACCGCACTCGACTCCATGATCCGCCAGTCTTGGCTCGCGAGCGAGTGGGTGAATTCCCACACGAGTCGCGATTTGCCGATACCAGGCTCGCCGACGATGGCCACCACCTGCCCGTGACGGGCAGAGGCGAGATCGCCCAGCCGTCGAAGCTGCTCGACCTCCGCGTCACGACCGACGAAGCGCGTCAGCCCCCGCCGCGCCCCCGCCTGGAGCCGGGTCCGGGCCACGCCGGCGCCCGTCACCTCGTAGATCTCGACCGGTTCATCGAGCCCTTTCACTGGCACGAGACCCAGAGGTTTCACCTCGACGTAGCCCTCGACCAGGGCCCGCGTTGCCGCGGTGATGACGATGGTCCCGGGATCGGCGAGCTGCTCCATCCGCCCGGCGAGGTGCGACGTCTGGCCGACCGCGGTGTAGTCCATGCGGAGATCGCTGCCGATGGCACGCACGACCACCTCGCCGGAGTTCAATCCGACACGGATCTTGACGGCCGCCGACTGAGAGCGGTGCATCTCTCGTGCATACTTCGTCACGCTCTCCTGCATCCTGAGCGCGGCATAGCAAGCCCGCACCGCATGATCTTCATGCGCCAAGGGGGCGCCGAAGAGGGCCATGATGCCGTCACCCATCACTTGATTGACGGTTCCCTCGTAGCGATGAACGGCCTCCATCAGTCCTTCGAGCACGGGATCGAGAATTTTGCGAGCCTCCTCCGGATCGCGAGCGGCGAGGAGCTCCATCGAGCTCTTGAGGTCAGCGAAGAGCACGGTGACCTGCTTGCGCTCGCCCTCGAGCGCACCCTTCGAGAGGAGGATCTTCTCCGCGAGGTGCTTGGGAGTGTAGGCCTCGGGGGACGCGAAGGGGGCGCCCACCTCCCCGAGTGGTGTGCCACACTGACCGCAGAACTTTTGCCCAGAGGAAATCGGTGCGCTGCAGACCGCGCACGCGATGGCGAGGCGACCTCCGCACTCCCCGCAGAACATCTGACCCGCGGAACTTTCGGACCCGCACCGGGGACACGTCATGTCGGAGCCTCCAGAAGCCCGGAACAGTGAGCCGAGGCCACGTGGTCGAGCCCGCCTAGTCATTGGTGAGGCACCCGCCACATCGTCCTGACTCGCACGCTCGAACGAACGAGTGGACCGCTCGTGTTGGCGGGACACGCATACGGGGGCGCGGTGATTGGAGCGACGCTCGAGGATCGAGTGCGGGCTCTCGTATACATCGCCGCGCTCGCTCCCGAGGGAGCGTAACCACCACTAGCCCCCTCCGGCGGCGTCCGCCGCGCCCCTGGGCCGTGGCCCCGCGACATAGTCTGCCAGACTCGGACGCGGAACGCTCGAGGAGGCGATGGCACAAAGGCGAGGCCGGAGCCTCGCGAGCGCGGGGGCCTCCGGGAGGCCTGTCGACACCGACTCTTCACGATCTTTCCATGCCGTCTCTTGTACACTGTCGCCTCTCCTCGAAACCGAGAAAGGGGGGCGGATGGGCACGAGCGAACGGACGTGGGCATCGATCGGTGATCGCGGCGCTCTGAATACGGAGCTGTCCGCCTCGCTCTGCGAAGTGTGGCTCGACCGCGATCTCAGCTGGCTCGATTTCAACGATCGCGTGCTCGCCGAGGCCGACAATGTTGACGAATGTCTCGGCCGAGGTGAGCAACAACACCCCCCGTGGCATCCTCCCGGGAGCACGCACGGCCCAGCTTCGCGGAGTTGACGACACTGAGCGCAAGTGTCACCCTGACACGACACACGTTATGCAAGCGATCATCCCGCGCTGGGAATGGCGCACCTTTGGTGCGAGTTTCGGAGAGGCGGACCGCCGGTTCAGGGCGATCGCTCCCGGCCGCGCGCAGGAGAGTGACGAGGTGTATCTCCTCTCGCCAGAAACCGACGCCAATGTGAAGATTCGAGATCGGCTCATGGACATCAAGACGCTGGAGCAGGTCAACGCGGTGGGTCTCGAACAGTGGCGGCCGGTGATGAAGGGAGAGTTCCCATTGCCCGCGGCGGAAGTGGCAAGGGTCTGCGCGGCGCTGGGCGTCGCGTCCATCGCCGGGCTCGACGCCTACACGCTCGAACAGTTGCTGGCAGAGCTCACGCAGGCTTCGCGGCGCGTGCGCGCCGTCCAGGTTCACAAGCGGCGCCAGCACTACATCATCAGTGGCTGCAGCGCCGAGATGACCGACGTGGTGGCCGACGGAAAGCCAATCCGCACGGTCGCCATCGAGCTCGAAGACCCGGCGCGGGTCCGTGCCGCCGTGCGGGAGATGAGTCTCGATCAATTCGAGAACATCAGCTATCCGCGCGGGCTGAAGCGCCTGCTCGGTCTGAGCGCCTGAGGTCCCCGTATGCCCCGGTACGCAGTGATCGACGTGGGCACCAACTCGGTGAAGTTCCACGTGGGCGAGCATGCCGCCGACGGCAGGTGGACGACTGTCGTCGACCGTGCCGAGGTGACGAGGCTTGGCGAGGGTCTGGCGGCGACCGGGGGAGAGTTCTCACCCGCGGCGATGGAGCGCACCGCCGCGGCGATTGCCCGGATGGCCGCGGAGGCGAAGCACGTGGGCACCGTCGCGATGGCCGCGGTGGGGACGATGGGGATGCGCACGGCTCGCAACAGCGAGGCCTTCATCGACGAAGTGACGCGACGCTCCGGCGTGCGGATCGAAGTCATTTCGGGGGCCGAGGAAGGTCGTTTGGCCTATCTCGCGGTGAAGTCGGGCCTCGGATTGGCCGACGGATCCATGGTGGTCTTCGACACGGGAGGAGGAAGCAGCCAGTTCACGCTCGGTCGCGGTGCGACGGTGACGGAGGAGTTCAGCGTCAACGTCGGGGCGGTCCGCTTCACCGAGCAGTACGGGCTCGGCGGCGTGGTGTCACGCACCGACTTGCAGCAGGCCATGGACGCGATGGCCGCGGATCTCGCGCGCCTCGACGGAACCCAGGCGCCAGATGCTCTGGTCGGCATGGGGGGAGCGGTCACCAACCTCACCGCAGTGATGCTCGGCCTCGCGACGTACGACCCCAACGCCGTTCAGGGGACCCGGCTCCCACGAGCCGAGGTGGAGCGACAGATCGAGCTGTACCGCTCCCGCCCGACGGAAGCGCGACGGCAGATTGTCGGTCTACAGCCCAAGCGTGCCGACGTCATCCTCGCCGGGGCCTGCATCGTCCGAACGGTCATGGACAAGCTCCAAAAGGATTCTCTTTCGGTGAGCGATCGCGGCTTGCGCCATGGAGTGCTCGTCGACCGCTTCGGTAAAGAGGAGCTCCGCGCGTCTTGACCTGCTCCTGAGACCACGTCCGGCCTGCGCCCACTCACATCTTGTGGACAGTCCGTAGTATCTCCCCGGCGCGCTCGCCGATGACGATGCGGGGAGCCATGGTGTTGCCGGTGGTCACGCGTGGCATGATGGATCCGTCCGCGATGCGAAGATTTTGGAGGCGTTGGAGATAAGCAGGAAGTTCGATACGAATTTCCCTCGCGAGCACTGAGGTGCCGCGCGTGAGCGAGCCACGTGGGAGAAAGGGGCGGGAGTCGACCGCGGAGCTGAGTGGGAGTATTGCTGAAGTGGCGCTTCAAGGGGGGAGCTTTCGTCGTGCGCCGGCTTCGCCCACCCGAGGCGCTGCTCGAGCTGCCGCTGTTCTACAAGGACCTGGGGGCGTTCGACCTGGATCAGCCGTCGACGGCTCTGGGGATGGCCAGCAAGCTATCGTCCTACGCGGCGATCCTCGGGTTGGCGGGGCGTGGCGTCGTTGCCGCCGTTCGTATCGGTGAAGAAGATCTGCGGGTTGTGCTTGGCTGCGTAGTCGAACTGGCGGCTGCCATTGGTGGCATTGGGGACGGTGGTATAGGTGCCGCTCCGGTTGTTGATGGGCGACGTCCACTGGCTCTTCGGCAGGACGTTGCCGGCGGCATCGGTATTGATGTCCTCCTGGTAGGACTTCCACGTCTTGCCGCTCCCCGTGAGCAGCGAGCTGAAATGGTTCGTGGTGTTCTGGTTCGTGCCGCCTGACCCGTAGGGCTGGTTGTCGTTGAGCACGCCCAGGTTCGAGCCCGCCTCCATCCAGATGTAGTTGGGCTCGGACGGATGGATGCTGGGATTGCTTCCCGCCGGCGTGGCCAGCATGTTGTGGTACGCAGTGGTGAAGGATACTTGTGCGCTGTTCGGGGAGGCGGGGTTTATCAGGCTGTTGATGAACGGCGCATTGGGATTGTTGAAATCTGACCGGGAGCGCTGGCATCGGTGGCCGGCTGGGTCCAGTTGTGATTTTCCATCGCGATGACGAAGACCGTCTTGATGGCGTCGGCATGGACGGTGCTGGTCAATCCCAAGGTCACCCCGGCGATGGCGACGACGGCCGTGATGCGTCGTGATGAGAGCTGGAGCAGACCCATGGCTCATGCCTCCTCTGGTCCGTAGGTGGTCGCCCAACGTGCACAGGGGAGTATGGCGAGGGCTCATGTCACCTCGATGTGGTTTGAGTGAAGTCTGCGTGGATTCGCCGCGACACCAACTTTTCATGCAGATGGACATCGGGTGACCCATGGGTGTATACGGTCCAACTGGATGATGGCTTCCTTGGTCGGGTCCTGGTCGACGGCGGCCTCAGCCAGGGAGGAGCGCTCCCCGCTCCCCGAGGCCTTCCGTCGTCCGTGAGCAGCCGAACGTTTCGCCAGAGCTCACGAGGCTGAAGGGGCGGCGAGGTGGAGACACCCGAGAGACAAGGCTTCGTGGACGCGGTCGCCACCGCCTTCCTACGACGGCGACTCCACAGTCGGCGTCTGCGTGCGGCCGGGGTGCGGGGGGTCCAGACCGTCTCGGCCGGGGCCGGTGGTGCCCTGAAGATCGACTTCGACCACGCGGCCCGCTGCTTCGCCCACGCTCCCTCCTGGCTCACGGCGCACACCAACGAGGTCGCGGCGGCCTCCGGCCCGGCCACCGAGACGCCCCAGGTGCCGCCCATGTCCATCGTGGTCATGGTGGTGGGCTCGCGGGGCGACGTGCAGCCCTTCATTCCGATCGGCCGGCGCCTCGCGGAGCGCCACCGCGTGCGCATCGCGACGCATCGCGAGTTCCGTCCGATGGTCGAGAAGGCCGGGCTGGAGTTCTACCCGCTCGCGGGCAACCCGCACGAGATGATGGAGTACATCGTCAAAACCGGGGGCAGCATCATCCCCACACGGCTGGATCAGCTCTGGGAAGACGTGCCGAAGAAACGCGCGATGATCGCCGAGATCCTCGCCTCGACGTGGCGGGCTTGCACGGAGGCCGATCCCGAGCAGCCTGGGGCGCGGCCGTTTCGGGCCGACCTCATTGTCGCCAACCCGCCGAGCTACGGCCACATTCATTGTGCGGAGGCACTGCATATCCCGCTCCACATGATCTTCACCATGCCGTGGAGCGCCACGCGCAGTTACCCTCACCCTTTCGCTCAGATCGATCTCAGCACGCACCGCCCGGTGGAGAACTTCTTCTCCTACGGCGTCATCGACCTGATCGTCTGGACCGGCATCAGCGACCTCGTGGACACGTTTCGCAAGGAGACCCTGAAGCTGTCACCCCTCACCCTCACCGACGGCGCCGCGCTGCTGGAGGATCACGAGGTTCCCTTCACCTATCTGTGGCCCGAGAGCTTGGTGCCCAAGCCGCAGGACTGGGGCTCGCACATCGACCTCGCAAACTTCATCCAGTACGAGCAGGCCCAGAGCTATGAGCCGCCGGCGGCCTTGCTCGACTTCCTGGCGGCCGGCGAGGCGCCGATCTACGTCGGGTTCGGCTCGGTGGTTGCCCAGGATCCCGTCGGCCTCACCCGTACCATCTTCACCGCGCTGGAGAAGGCGGGCGCGCGGGGCATCGTGGCCGAAGGCTGGGCCCACCTGGGTGGAGGCGCTCTGCCGCCGAACGTGTACGTGATCGGCGATTGCCCGCACGACTGGTTGTTTCCGCGCTGCCGGGCCGTCTGTCATCACGGCGGGGCGGGGACCACCTCCGCCGGCCTGCGCGCCGGGCTTCCGACCATCGTGGTGCCGTTCTTCGGCGATCAGTTCTTCTGGGGGCGCATCGTCGCGAACGCGGGGGCGGGGCCGGAGCCGATTCCCATCCGTCACCTCGACACGGAATCACTCACGGCGGCATTCGATGCGTGCCGGCGCCCTCAGATCCGCGAGCGGGCGAGCGAGCTCGGCGCCCTCTTGCGGGTGACCGACGGCGTGGAGCTCACCGTGCAGTCGATCGAGCGCCACCTCCCGGCGCCCGTCATGCGTTGCTCGCACGATCCGGAGCATCTGGCCGTGCTCTATTGCGAGCCGTGCCGCACGCACCTCTGCGAGGAGTGTTGGCGCTCGGAGCACACGGGCCACGAGGCTCACCCCTATCGCTACGTCGACTGGAGCGGCCCGCCGCCCCACGGATTGCTCGCCGATGTCGGCGAACTCATCGGAGACGCCGCCCACGCCTTGCAGGCCGGCCTGGCCGAGCTGTTGCCGGGCGTGAAGCCGAGCCAGCAAGGGGTGGTCTTCAGCGACAAGGACGAGTCGGCGAGCACCGGCCACGTGGGACCCGTCCGCAAGCTTCGGCGCTGGCTCCACTTGTTGTCGCGACGGTAAGCAGGCACGAGTAGCCGAAGCTACTTGGGCTTGACCTTCGCTACGCCTTGGGCCCCCCGAGCCGACTCCCCGCGCCGCGGGCGGAGCGTGACGACGGTCACGACGACGGTCAGCACGAGCAGCTCGCAGAAGACCGTGCCCCAGCGCTCGGCACGCTCCGCCCAGGCCCCGGTCCAGAGCGCCGGCGCGAGGGCCGCACAGAGGGAGAGCGCGATCACAAGCAGGTAGGGCCGGGGGACGCCGAGCGTCCAGGTAGGAAACCACCAGATCTGGCCCTTGCGGAACCGGCCCACGCCGAAATGACGGTTGCACGCGAACCAGAGAAAGTCCCAGGTGACGGTGAGAAGGAAGAAGAGCGCGAGAAGGTCGGCTTCGCGCTCCCAGGACCCAACGTAGAGCTGAGGCACGTGAAGGAACAAGAGGATCAACGTCAACAGGCAGAGGTGGTATCCCGTCACGGGCTTCCCGAACCAGCGCCGGACGGCGCGGCTGTCCCAGCGCCACGTGGGGAGCTTTTCCGCCCAGCCATGAGGCCCTTCGATCTGGATCTCGAGGTGGGCGAGGACGAGCGCGACCAAGAAGAAGTACGCTCCGATGGCGAGGGACATCACGTCCAACCGAAGCGTCGTCTCAGGTAGCGTTCGAAAGCAGCGCCAATTTGTGGGTGGCGGAGCGCGAGCTCCACGTTGGCCATCAGGTAGCCGAGCTTGTCGCCGGCATCGAATCGCTGCGCCTCGACCAAGGTGGCGAGCATGCCCTCGCGGCGCGCCAGTCGAGTCATGGCGTCGGTCAACTGGATCTCGCCGCCGCGCCCCGGTCGAGTCTGGCGCAGATCATCGAAGATCCCCCCGGAGAAGACGTAACGGCCGGGCAGGGCGAGGCGGCTGGGCGCTTGCCCGACCTCCGGTTTCTCGATCACATCCAGCACCGACCACAGGTTGGGGCCTCTTTCACGGACCTTGACGATCCCGTACTTGCTGACCTCGCTTGCCGCCACTTCCATCACCGCGACCGTCGACTGCTTCGTCTCCTCGAAGATGCGCGCGAGCTGCGCGATGCCCGACGGACGGCCCGGCTCAGAGATCATGATCTCGTCGCCCAGGAGGACGGCGAAGGGCTCGCGACCGATGGCGGGCTCGGCGCACAGCACGGCGTGACCCAGACCCAGGGCCACGTGCTGACGAATGCTGACCACGCGCAGTCTCTTGATGATCTCGTGCACGGGCTGGAGGAGCTCGGTCCGCCCGGCCTTTTCCAGCGTGTCTTCCACTTCGTAGGAGGTGTCGAAGAAATCCTCGATGGCGCTCTTGCCGCGGCCAGCGATCAGAACCACTTCGGAGATGTCGGCGGCGACGATCTCCTCCATGATGTAGAGCAGTGTCGGCTTGTCGACGATGGGGAGCATTTCCTTGGGGATGGTCTTGGTGGCGGGCAGGAAGCGAGTGCCGAGTCCCGCCACGGGAATCACGGCCTTCCGGATCTTCATCGCTTCAAGGTGGCACAGGTGAGAGCGGGCTGACAAGGCCTGGGCCGGATACCCATCTAGGCGTTGCCGGCCCGGAACCAACGGCGGCGAGCGGGCACGGAGACCCATTCGAGACGGGGCCACCACAGGCCAGTGAGCCGCCTGCCGTAGACGCAACCCGTGTCGAGACCCTTGCAGTGGGGAAGGTCGACCCGGCCCCGATGAGCCCAGTGCCCGAAGATGACGATCTCGGGCCCGTGCCAGGAGTGAAACCACGGCTCGCCGTTCACGGTGCGGAGCTCGGTGAGCTCCTCGCGCGTACATTCCTCCGGCTGCTTGCCCGGCGTGATGCCCGCGTGCACGAAGATGTAGCGGTCGCCTCGTATGAAGGTGGGAAGCGACCGCAGCCAGCCAAGCCATTCTTGGAGGGAGGATCCCAGCTGCCGGCGCACCTGGTCGAGGGTCGGCGACGGGCGGCCCTCGAGCAGCGCCACCTCGTGGTTGCCAATGACGACACGCTGGTGGAGGGCACGGGCAGCGGGCTCATGTGCGAGGAGCGGCTGGCCTGGCTGGCCTCGCGGCTCGCCGAGGCCCCCATTCGCCCCACGATGATCTTCATGCACCACGCTCCGTTCCTCACTGGCATCGCCCACATGGACCGCCTGGGGCTGGAAGGGGCGGAGGCGATGGGCGCCATCATCGAGCGGCACCCGCAGGTAGAGCGGGTGGTGTGCGGTCACTTGCATCGCCCCATTCAGGTGCGCTGGCATGGCACGGTAGCCATGACCTCGCCGAGCACGGCCCACCAGGTCATGCTGGGCCTGGAAAAGCACGCTCCGCTCTCCTTCGTCATGGAGCCCCCCGCCTTTCTCCTCCACGTGTGGACCCAGGAGACGGGGCTTCTCTCGCACACGAGCTACATCGGAGAGTTTCCGGGTCCGTACCCCTTCCATGAGGGCGGCCGGTTGATCCAGTAGAGAGCCCCGTCGTGACGCGGGGCCTCTTCCTGGAGCTCGGCAGTCGGCCGAGCTAGCGCCAAGCCGCCCGGCCGGGAGGGATTCGGGCACCCTCGGGCCGAGGCGAACCGTGTCCGCCGCCCGGCCGGTAGTGTCTGCGGCGGCGGCCCGTCTGTGGTAGAGCTTAGGCGCCGCCGCCGGCACGCCAATCCGCGGCCGGCGACCGAGCCACGAATCGCGCGCTCAAGGGGAGGCCACCATGGCGAGAATTGACCCGCTCCAGCTCCATGAGGCAGACGACGAGATCCGGCATCTGTGCGAGGAGGCCGAGCGCCAGTCCGGCACCTCGGCGAGCACGCGCACCTATGCCAAGAATCCCGGCGTGCTCAAGGCGCTCACCGCCTTCCGCGGCGCCCTCGCCCGCGAGGGGTCGATCGATCCCGTCATCCGCGAGCTGGTGCGCATCAAGATCGCCGGTCTCAACGCCTGCCGATACTGACTCACCGTGCGCTATGCCGGGGCCCGGCATGCGGGGGCGACGGAAGCCAAGATCGCGGCCATCAACGACGAGAGCTCCGATCTCCTCACCGCGCGGGAGCGCGCGGCGCTCAGATTCGCGGAGAAGCTCGCCGTCGACCACCAGAAGATCGACGATGCCCTGTGGGCGGAGCTGCGCAGCCAGTTCACCGAGGCGGAGCTGATCGAGCTAGTCGCCCACACCACGCTCTACATCGGCTTCGGCCGCTTCAACGAGATCATCGGGCTGGATCCCGCGTAGCGCCGGGGAGGAGGCGAGCATGGCGGATCCACGGCTCATGGACCAGGCCTTCCACCTCCTCATGCGCTCCATCGTGAAGAGCGGGAGCGCGCTCCACTACGCGGAGCTGGCGCGGGCCCTCGGCCTCCCCGTCGAGGACGGGCGCCAGCTCCTGCAGGCCGTGATGCAGGCATATCCGATCGGGTGGCTCCATCCCGAGACGGACTACATCGCGTCCTTTCCGCCGCTCAACAATCTGCCCACCCAGTACCGCGTGACGGTACGTGGGCAGCAGAAGTGGTTTGCGCAGTGCGGCTTCGAGGCGACCTCGGTCACGTGGCTCTTTCCCGGAATGACGGTCAAGGTGGAGGCGCCCTGTCTCGACTGCGGCGATCCCATGGTCCTCGAGATGGGCGACGGCCACTTCGTGACCGTAGATCCGCCGGGGATGGTAGGCCACCTCAATTACGGCTTTGGACCGTCGCGGGGCCGTCCGCCGTTTCTCTGAACGGGGATGAACCTCTTCCGGTCGGAAGAGCATGCGCGGCATTGGGCGCTCTTCAATCCGCAGTCCGAGGAAGGATTCATCAGCCTCCCCGACCTCGCGGGGTTCTTCGCCACCGAGTCGCGCCATCACATGCTCGAGCCGGACTATCTATCCACGTGGTTTCCCCGGCGGGGAGGGGAGCGGCGCACCTATCTCGAGCGCATCGGCAAGGCGACGCCTTTCTGGCTAGGCACCCCGTCACCATCCTGATCGGCATCTCCTGACGCGCTCCCCACATCTAAGGAACCGAGGTCGGCGGTCCGGCCTGTCGATCTCGGGATCCGCCGTTCGTCTATACGGTGAGACAGACAAAAGGAGGACAGCCATGGGAGCCAAGGGCGAAGCGTATGCAAAGGAGTTCGAGGCCAAGGCGGGGGAGGCGGCCGCTCTTCTCGAGAAGCTGAGCGAGGCCGACTGGAAGAAGACAACGACCGCCGAGAAGTGGACCGTCGCCGCGACGGCGCACCACATCGCGAGGAGTTTCGAGCCGATCACCGGTATGATCGAGGGCCTCGCTGCCGGTCGGACCCTGCCCCACTTCACGCCCCAGATGCTGGACGAGATGAACGCCCAGCACGCCAAGGAGTTCGCCGGCTGCAGCAAGGCGGAGACCCTGGCCCTGCACAAGAAGGGGGCGGCGGCGACGGCCGGCGTGCTGCGAGGCCTGTCCGACTCGGAGCTCGCCAAGCGCGGGACGGTGTTCGCCGGGATACCCCCGATGAGCGCGGAGGATATGGTCAAGCGGGCGCTCCTCGACCACATTGACGAGCACTTCGGCAGCATCCGGAAGACGATCAGTGGCTGAGTCACTCGTCTGAGACGGGAGGTACCGAGATGATCCAGGGACTACGAGGCGCCAGCATCTGGAGCGAAGACGTGAAGAATTTGCTGCCTTTCTACCGCGATGTCCTCGGCCTCAAGGTGGGACTCGAGAACCCGGGATTCGTCGTGCTCGGCGACCTGGGGGCGCCCGCCCTTGCCC
>JBKOVG010000383.1:0-29160 GCA_046723845.1 Candidatus Methylomirabilota bacterium
CCTCACCGCGGCCGGCAGGCGCGTGGGCGCGAGACTCGGCCGCCCCGCCCGCGGCTAGAACGCCTCGGCCAGCCGCTGGATGCCTGCGCGGATCTCCGCTTCCGTCAGCGCCGCGTAGCCGAAGAGCAGGCCCGCGCGGGCGAGCGAACGCGTGTAGGCGGGCGCGATCGAGTACACGACCACCCCCGCCTTCGCGGCACGTGCGATGACCGCGTCGAGCTCGGGTGGCTTGACGTCGTTGAACCACACCACGAGGTGCACGCCGGTGTTCTCGCCGGCGATCTCGATGCGGCTCCCGAAGTGGCGGCGCAGCGCCTCGATGAGGGCGCGCCGGCGCGAGGCGTTGCGGGCGCCTGCGCGGCGGAGGTAGCGCTCGAACTGGCCGCTCGTGATGAAGTCGGCGAGCGCCTCCTGGGCGAGGGGTGGCGAGAAGCGGTCGGCCGCCCACTTCGCGGCGATGAAGGGGCGCACGAGCGGCGTGGGCAGGACGAGATAGGCCAGGCGCAGGGCAGGGAAGAGCGTCTTCGAGAACGTGCCGATGTAGATCACGCGGCCGGCGCGGTCGAGGGACTGGAGCGCTTCCAGCGGGTGGCCCTCGTAGCGGAACTCGCTGACGTAGTCGTCCTCCACGACCCAGGCGCCGACGCGGGAGGCCCAGCGGAGAAGAGCGAGCCGCCGCTCGAGCGGCATGATGACGCCCGTCGGGAACTGGTGGCAGGGCGTCACGTAGGCGAGCCGCGCGCCCGCGCCGGCGGGAGGCAGCCTGGAAGTGTCGAGCCCGCTCGCGTCGACGGGCACCTTGATGAGCCGTGCCCCCGCCGCCTCGAAGGGTATGGTGACGCCGGAGTAGTGCGGCTCCTCCACCACTGCGCCGTCACCGGGGTCAAGGAGGACGCGCGAGACCAGGTCGAGGGCCTGCTGCGAGCCGTTGACGATCACGATGCGCTCGGCGTTGCAGGACACGCCGCGGGCGCGCCCGAGGTACTCGCTCAGTGCTTCGCGGAGCGGGCCGTGGCCAGCGGGCGAGCCGTAGCCGAAGGACTCGCGCGCGGCCCGCCGTGCCCGCGCGGCGAGGAGCCGGCGCCAGATCTCGCGCGGGAACTCGTCCACCGCGGGGCTGCCGTAGCGGAAGTCGTAGCGCGGAGCCTGCGGAGGGGCCGCGGAGGCCGACGACGGCACGAGGGGATCCCTGACGAGCCGGCGCGTGTAGGCGGAGAGCCGCGGCGGTGCCTCGAGCTTCGGCCGCGACGGCGCCGGGGCGACGCGGGACGGCACCACGCCCGCCACCGAGGTGGTCCCGCGGTGGCGGCTCACCAGGTAGCCCTCGGCGGTGAGCTGCTCGTAGGCGAGCATCACCGTGTTCCTGGACACGCCGAGATCGCGGGCCAGCACTCGCGTCGAGGGCAGGCGCGCGGCGGGGCCGAGGCGCCCCGCGCGGATCATGGCCTTGAGGGCGTGGTAGACGCGGCGGTAGAGGGGGCCGCTGGCTTCGCGCAGGTTGAGCAGCATGGAGCCTCCGTGTACCCTGGCACCTGAGGGTTGACAAAAACTGGCTCTTTCACCATGCCAGGGTCGTGGCTAGGATACTCTGAGTTACGCGGATCGAGAAAGGAGGAACTGGCGATGCCGAACGACGCGAAGACCATCGAGACGCTCGAGGCTCTCAACCGGGGCTATCTCCTCGCCGCGGAGAAGTCCGACGTGGGCTGGTACTCGGAGCACCTCGCCGAGGACTACATGGCCACCAATCCCGACGGCTCCTTCATAGACCGCGCGGGGTTCCTGGCCCGCATCGGGCGGCCCTACCCGGGCTCGAACCTGCGGGCACCGGACGTGCGCATCCAGCTCGTGGGCGAGGTCGCCCTCATCCACGCGAGCTTCGAGGACACGAGGCCCGACGGCTCGACGGGCAAGGGCCGCTACACGGACATCTGGGCGCTGCGCGGCGGCCGCTGGCTGTGCGTGTCCGCGCACTTCACCCGCTGCTGAGCCCGAAGGAGGCCAGGGCCATGGCAAACACCACCGTCACGCACGCGAGCGACGTGGACTCGCTGCAGGAGCTGAACAAGAACTACATCCGGTCGGTGCGGGAGTCGGACGTCCGCTGGTTCGACGAGAACCTGGCCGAGGACTTCGTGAACAGCAATCCGGACTGCACCCTCGTGGATCGCGCCGGTTTCCTCACGCAGATCGCGAAGCCGAGCGCGGCGAAGAATATCCAGTGCGAGGACGTGCGGATCCGGATGCTGGGCGAGGTCGCCATCATCCACGCGCGGACCACCTACATCAAGCCGGACGGCCAGCCCGGGGCGGGGCGTTACACGGACGTGTGGGCGCGGCGGAACGGGCGGTGGGTGTGTGTAGCCGCCAACGTCACCCGAGGGTGAAGCCGTCGTAGCCCTTGGCGGCGACGGCGTCGCACTTCTCCCGGTAGACGCCGACGCCGCCGATGTACGGCATGAACATGCGCGGCTTGCCCGGGATGTTCGCCCCCATGTACCAGGAGTTGGCCTGCGGGTAGAGGGTGGCGTGGCCCACCTCGTTGACGTGCTGCACCCACTCGCTTTCGGCCTCCGGCCTCGCCTCGATGGTGGCGTGGCCGTTCGCGCGCAGATGCTCGATGCAGTCGGCGATCCAGTCGGCGTGCTGCTCGATGGACACGATCATGTTGCTGAGCACGGAGGGGCTGCCCGGCCCCGTGATCATGAAGAGGTTGGGGAAGTCCGCCACGGACACGCCGAGGTAGGTCTTGGGGCCTTCCGCCCACTTCTCCTTGAGGGTGCGGCCGCCCCGCCCGCGGATGTCGATGGCGAGCAGCGTGCCCGTCATGGCGTCGAAGCCGATGGCGAACACTATGCTGTCGAGGTGGTAGTCCTGGCGCGTGGTGCGGAGGCCGTCGGGGGTGATCTCCTCGATGGGCGTCCTGGTCAGGTCCACGAGGCTGACGTTGTCGCGGTTGAAGGTGGCGTAGTAGTTGGTGTCGACGCAGAGCCGCTTGGTGCCGAGGGGATAGTGCTTGGGCACCAGGGTCTCCGCCACCTCGGGATCGCGCACGATGGAGCGGATCTTGGCGCGGAAGAACTCCGCCGCGGTGTCGTTGGCGGCCTTGCTGATCAGGATGTCGTTGAAGGTGGAGCTGAACCCTAGGCCCCCGCGTTTCCAGCGCGCTTCGTACTCCCGCGTGCGCTCCTTGTCGGACACCTCGAGGGCGGACTTGTCACTCCGCTCCACCACGAAGCCCACGCGTGACTCGCGCGCCTGGCGGCGGAACTCCGCGTAGTTCGCCTTCACCGTCCGCTCGTACTCAGGATCCAGCGGCGCGTTGTGGGCGGGGACGCTGAAGTTCGGCGTGCGCTGGAACACGAAGAGGTGCGCCGCCTGCTCCGCGATGATGGGAATGGACTGGATGGCCGAGGAGCCGGTGCCGATCACGCCGACCCGTTGCCCGGTGAAATCCACACCTTCGTGGGGCCAGTGGCCCGTGTGGTACCACGCGCCCGTGAAGCTCTCGAGGCCCGTGAACTTCGGCTGCTGCGTGGTGGACAGACAGCCCGTGGCCATGACGCAGAAGCGGGCGGAGACCTCGTGCCCGCGATCGGTGCGGACCAACCAGCGATTCGCCGCCTCGTCGAAGACGGCGGAGGTGACGCGCGTCTCCAGCGTGATGTCGCGGCGCAGATCGAAGCGGTCGGCCACGTGATTGATGTACTTCAAGATCTCGGGCTGTGAGGAGTAGCGCTCGGTCCAGCGCCACTCCTGCTGGAGCTCGTTCGAGAACGAGTAGGAGTAGTCCATGCTCTCGACGTCGCAGCGGGCGCCCGGGTAGCGGTTCCAGTACCAGGTTCCCCCGACGCCCTTGCCCGCCTCGAAGACGCGCGCGGTGAAGCCGAGGCCGCGCAGGCGATGGAGCATGTAGAGGCCGGCGAATCCCGCGCCCACGACGACCGCGTCCAGGGTCCGCTTCTGTCCGTGCACGTTCGTCATGGGCTTCTCAGTAGACTCTCGCTTGACCGGGCGATTTCCGTCTGCTCGTGCTGGCACTTGGAATTCAAGCATTTGAATGACGCGAGAAAAACCGTCAGAACCTTCTTCGCTTCTGTCAGCGTCATTGGCCAGCCGCACTTCGGGCACTTCATCGGAGACCTCCTTGCATCGCCATGGCCGGAGTATGCCACAGCCACTCGGTGGGCTTCCCTGGCCTCGGGGTTCAACCTGATGCGCGGTGGTATCGTTTGACCGGCTTGCGGTATAGAATCTGGCCTCACGCCGGGATCCAAAGGGGGATCGATGCGGCTCAGCGGAAAGATCGGAATCGTGACGGCGGCGGCCTCGGGCATGGGACGGGCCGGGGCACTCAGGTTCGCGAAGGAAGGCGCGCAGGTCGCGGTGGTCGACGTGGACGCGTCCGGCGTGCAGCGCGTGGTGGGCGAGATCGCCGCGGCGGGCGGCACCGCGCACGGCATCGTGGCGGATCTCACCAAGGACGAGGACGCCCGCCGCATCGTGTGGGACACGGTGGCGCGCTTCAAGGGCCTCGATTTCGTGTGGAACCACGTCGGGCATCCCGGCCCCGCCGCCGTCGAGGGCATCGACATGGCGGCCTTCGATCTCGCCATCGACCTGAACCTGCGCACCGTGCTGCTGACCACGGAGGCGGCCATCCCCGAGATCCGACGGCGCGGCGGCGGGAGCTTCCTCTTCACCGCCTCGACCTCGGGGCTCCAGGGCTCCGCGTACAGCCCCGTGTACTCCATGTGCAAGTTCGGTGTGGTCGGCTTCGTGAAGAGCCTCGCCGTGCGGCTCGCCAAGGAGAAGATCCGTGTCAACGCCATCTGCCCCGGCCCCATCGACACGCCGATGCTCCGCGTGTTCGTGGCGCGGCCCGATCAGAAATCCACGGCGGGCATGGATCCGGAGGAGCTGGTGCAGAAGCGCGCGGCGGGTGCGGTGCCGCTGGGGCGCACGGGCAAGCCCGAGGAAATCGCCAGCGCCGCGCTGTTTCTGCTCTCCGACGAGGCGTCGTTCGTCACCGGCGTGGCGCTGCCCGTGGATGGCGGGGTGACCGCGGCGTGATCACGAAGGAGCGGACGCTGCGCGGCAAGGTTGCCATCGCGGGCATCGGCGAGACCACCTACTACAAGCACGGCAAGTCGCCGGACTCCGAGTTCGCGCTGGCGCTCCAGGCCATCCTCCGCGCCTGCGCGGACGCGGGCATCGAGCCGCGTCAGATCGACGGCTTCGCCTCGTACAGCAATGACCGCAACGATCCCTCGCGCATCGCGGCGGCCCTGGGTCTGCCCGCCCTGCGCTTCTCCAACATGCAGTGGGGCGGGGGCGGAGGCGGCGGCTCGGCGGCGGTGGGCAACGCCGCGGCGGCGGTGGCGGGCGGCCTCGCGGACTGCGTGGTGATCTTCCGCTCGCTCGCGCAAGGGCAGTTCCAGCGCTTCGGCGCGGCGCCGCCGGGCTCCGCGGTGTCGGGCGAGGCCGCGCTGACCTTCCCCTACGGCCTCATCTCGCCGGCCCAGCGCTTTGCCATGCGCGTGATGCGCTTCATGCACGACCACGGCATCGGCGAGGGGGCGCAGCGGGCCATCGCGTTGGCGTCGTATCACCACGCGCAGGCCAATCCGCGCGCGGTGATGCACGGGCGCTCGCTCACGCCCGAGGCCTACGACACCTCGCGCTGGATCGTCGAGCCCTTCCGTCTCTACGACTGCTGCATGGAGAACGACGGCGCCGCCGCGGTCATCGTGGTCTCGGCGGAGCGCGCCCGCGATCTGCGGCCGCGGCCCGCGTATCTCCTCGGCGTCGCCCAGGGCTCGGAGCACCGGAACGCCGCGCGCAGCCACAACGCGCCGCTCTACGCGACGTCCAGCTTCACCACGGTGGCGCCGCAGCTCTACGAGATGGCGGGCGTCGGGCCCAAGGACGTGCAGGTGGTCCAGAGCTACGAGAACTTCACGGGCGGCGTGCTCATGAGCCTGGTGGAACACGGGTTCTTCACCGCCGAGGAGGCGAACGACGTCCTCCAGGTGGAGAACCTGCTCGCGCCCATGGGACGGCTGCCCCTCAACACGAGCGGCGGTAACCTCGCCGAATGCTACATGCACGGCCTCGAGCTGGTGATCGAGGCGGTGCGGCAGATCCGCGGCGAGTCGACGAGCCAGGTGCCCGACGCGGAAGTCTCCATGGTCATCTCGGGGCCGATGGTGACGCCGGTGTCGAGTTTGATATTGGGGGCGAATTGGTCGTGAGGTCCCCTCACCATCCCAGCCCTCGCCTCCCCGCTCGAGGCGAGCGGCTCGGCTCGAACTGCGGCCCTCTCCCCCTCCGGGGGCGAGGGGATCACGTGGCGCGATGACAACCGCTCAGTACTACCTGCCCGCGGGGATGCCCGCGCCCGTGCCAGAGGTGGACGGCCTCGACACGACGTATTGGGAGGGCACGCGCCGCGGCGAGCTGATGGTCCAGCGTTGCCGGAGCTGCCTCGCCTGGCAGTGGGGGCCGGAGTGGATCTGCCACGCCTGCCTCTCCTTCGACATGGGCTGGGAGCGCATCGAGGGGCGGGGCATCATCTATAGCTGGGAGCGCGCGTGGCATCCCGTGCACCCCGCCCTCAAGGATCACGGTCCCTACATCGTGGTGCTCGTCGAGCTGCCCCGGGCGGGCAGCATCCGCATGCTCGGCAATCTCCTCGGCGATCCTCGTCAGCTCGTCAGGATCGGCGCAGCGGTCGAAGCCGTGTTCGAGCCGCACGACGACGCCAAGGTTCCCTTCACCCTCGTGCACTGGAAGCTGTCCGAAAGGAGTGCTTCATGAGCCAGGTCGAGATCAACGAGCCCAACCTCTGGCGCCTGGATTCGCCGGGTCACGTCGGCTGGCCCCGCACCGCGCGCCCGGGTGATCCCAACAAGTACTTCATGGTCTCCGCGGACTGCCACGCCAACGAGCCGTCGAACCTGTGGGCGGAGCGCATGGATGCGAAGTACCGCGACCGCCTGCCGCGCGTCATCACCGACAAAGATGGTGTCCAGTGGCGCGTGTCGGAAGGCCACCGGCCCGACCGCATCCGCTTCAACAACCTCGAGGGCGAGGATCAGCTCCGCCAGCAGGCGGGCGCCGATCCGAAGCAGCGCCTGCTCGACCAGGACCGCGACGGCATCGACGCGGAGATCATCTATCCGAACAAGGGCCTCTCCATGTGGGCCACGCCCGACGCGATCTTCGCGCAGGCGCAGTGCCGCGTGTTCAACGAGTGGGCGTGGGAGCAGTTCGGCCCCTACAACGATCGCCTCTCGCCGGTGGCGGCCATCGCCACCGCGGACCTCGAGGGCTCCATCAATGAGGTGCAGCGCGTAGCCAAGGTGGGCTTCCGCGCGCTCACCCTGCCGTGCAAGCCCGTGTGGGGCGCGCACGACATCGACCACCCCAACTACAACCTGCCCGCGTTCGACCCGCTGTGGGCGGTGATCCAGGAGACGGGCCTGCCCATCACCTTCCACATCTCCACGGGGCGCGATCCGCGCGCCTCGCGCGGCAACGGCGGCGCCGTCATCAACTACGTCTCGCACTCGCTCTCGCCCACCGTGGAGCCCGTGGCCAATCTCTGCGCCTCCGGCGTCCTCGAGCGCTTCCCCGGCCTCAGGTTCGCCACCATCGAGGCGGGCATCGGCTGGCTGCCCTGGGTGCTGGACGCCATGGACGAGGCGTACCGCAAGCATCACTTCTGGGTGCGGCCGAAGCTCCCGCACCTGCCCAGCGAGTACTTCCGCATGCACGGCCTCGCCTCCTTCCAGGAGGACGCGGCGGGCCTGGCGCTGGCCGAGCGCTACGACCTCGTGGACAACTTCATGTGGGGCAACGACTACCCTCACCACGAGGGCACGTGGCCGCACTCCGCGGAGGCGATCGAGCGCACCATGGGCGGGCTGCGCGACGACGCGCGCGCCAAGGTGCTGGGGCTCAACGCGGCTCGCTTCTTCAAGTTCGAGGTGCCCGAGCGCTACCGGCGCCCGGCCGCCTGATCGCGGACGCCGGCGTGTTCCCCCCGCGGCCGACTGTCGTCGAGATCGACCTGGACGCCGCCGCCGCCAACGTGCGCGCGGTACGGCGGATGGTCGGCCCGCAGCGAAAGATCTACGCGGTGGTCAAGGCCGACGGCTACGGCCACGGCGCCGCCGAGATGGGCGCGGTGTTCCTCCAGAGCGGGGCCGACGCCCTCGGGGTCGCCGACCTGGGCGAGGGCCTGCGCCTCCGCCGTCGCGGGATCACCGCGCCCATTCTCGTCTATCCCAACTCGCTTCCCGAGGCGGCGGCCACCACGCTCGCCCACGGTCTCACGCCTACCCTGGTGGATCTCGATGGCGCCCGCGCGTACTCCGAGGCCTCTACCGCTCCCTGCGACGTCTTCGTCAAGGTCGACGTGGGGCTCGAGCGCCTCGGTGTCCCCGCCGAGCAAGCGGGGAAGATCGTGGCGGCTATGATGGAGCTGCCGCGGCTGCGCCTGGCCGGGCTCTGCGCGCATCCGCACGATTCGGAAGGACGCGAGCCCAGCTACGCCGAGTGGCAGCTCGGGCGCTTCACCACCGTGCTCGACGAGCTGACGGCGCGCGGCATCCCCGTGCCCGTGCGGCTCTTCGCCGCCTCGCCCTTCGTGCTGAAGTTCCCGCAGACCTACTTTAACGCCGTCGATCCGGGGCGCATGCTCTACGGCATCACCTTCCCCGGCGAGACGTCGTCCGAGCCGCTCGCTCCGACCTTTCGTGCCCTGACGTCGCGGATCATCGCCCTCAAGGACCTGACGCCGCGCGAACGCTTCGCGGAGCGGGCGCCGTTCCCGGTGACGGCGCCCATGCGGCTGGGCGTCATCCCCATGGGCTCGGCGGACGGGCTCAACTGGCTCCACGCCGGGCGCGTGCTCGTGCGCGGAAAGGCGGCGCCCGTCGTGTCGGCACCATCGCTCGAGCACACGCGCATCGACCTGACGAGCATTCCGGACGCGCAGGTGGGCGACGAAGCGGTCATCATCGGCCAGCAGGGCTCGGCGGAGATCACACCGGCCGAGGTGGCGAAGCGGCACGGCCTCGGGCTCCACCACATCGCCACCACCGTCGGCCCGCGGGTGAGTCGCGTCTACTACGCGGACGGCCGGCCCGTGAAGACGGTCACTTCCGCCGGTGAACCCTCATGAGAGGAGAAGCGCAATGACGCGGAGAGATTTCATGGAGGACGCAGGGGTGGGCGGGATCGCCTTCGTGGCGTGCGGGCTGCAGGGCGGAGTGGGCGGCGCCTCCGCGCAGCCGCGGCGCCGCGAGGTGGTGGTCAACGGCAAGCGCGTGAAGACGGTGGACATCCACGCGCACTGCGCGGTGCCCGACGCCATGGCCCTCATGGGGCTCAAGGTCACCGGCCAGCCCAACCTGCCCAACGTGCTGGTGATGGCGACGAACGTGGCCGACCGCCTGCGCGCCATGGACGAGCAGGGCATCGACGTGGAGGCGCTCAGCATCAATCCCTACTGGTACAAGGCCGACCGCGACGTGGCGACCAAGCTCATCACCATCCAGAACGAGAAGCTCGCCGAGGCGTGCGCGGCCAACCCCGACCGTTTCGTGGCCTTCGCCTCGGTGGCGCTGCAGTTCCCCGATCTCGCCGCCGAGCAGCTCGAGCAGGGCGTGAAGAAGTACAACCTGTGCGGCGCGGCCATCGGGGGCAGCGTCAACGGCGAGGAGCTCGCCGATCCGAAGTATCATCCCTTCTGGGCCAAGGCCGAGCAGCTCGGCGTGCTCATCTTCATCCACCCGCAAGGGACGGCGGAGATGAACGCCACCACACGCTTCAAGGGCAACGGGATCCTCGACAACGTGATCGGCAACCCGCTCGAGACGACCATCGCGCTCTCGCACCTGATCTTCGAGGGCACGCTCGACAAGTTCCCCGGCCTCAAGATCTGCGCGGCGCACGCGGGCGGCTTCCTGCCGTCGTATGCGGGGCGCTCCGATCAGGGCTGCCTCACCTTCCCGGAACGCTGCACGGGCCAGCTCAAGAAGAAGCCCACGGAGTACCTGCGCCAGCTCTACTACGACAACATCATCTTCACGCCGGAGGGCATGCGGCACCTGATCGCGGAGACGGGCCCCGGCCAGGTCGTCATGGGTACGGACTTCCCGTACCCGTGGACGAAGACCTCCGTGGATCTCGTGCTCTCCACGCCCGGCCTCTCCGACGAGGACCGCGTGGCTATCCTGGGCGGCACCGCCGCAAAGCTCCTGGGGATCAAGACCTAGCCCGTGAGGATGGTTTCCAGACCACGCGTATAGGGATGTTCCGCTTCGAGCGCCGGCTTTGCCGGCGCAATCTGTAGGGGGAGGTTCGGAAGGGGGGCGAAGCCCCCCTCCGAGTTACTGGGCTGCAGTGGGGCCGTCGCCCATCAGCGTGGTGCGGCGCATGTCGCGCGGCTCGTTCGCCGGGAAGGGGCGCGCGCGGTGCATGGTCTGGCGGTTGTCCCACATCACGAGGTCGGCCGCCGCCCACTTGTGCGCGTAGACGAACTGCCGCTGTGTCGCGTGCTCCACGAGGTCACGCAGGAAGCTCCGCGCCTCGGGCACGGGCCAGCCCACGATCCCGCCCGCGTGTGACGACAGATAGAGCGAGCGGCGCTTCGTCACGGGATGCGTCCGCACCAGGCACTGGCGCACCGGCTTGAAGCGCTCCCGCTCCTCGTCGGTGAAGTCGGTGAAGCCCAAGATGCTCCGCGAGAAGATCTGCGAGTGCTCGCAGACCAGGCCTTCCACCTCGGCCTTGGTCTCCTCGTCCAGCGCGTCGTAGGCCGCGCGCATGTCCGCGTACTCCGTGTTGCCGCCCTTGGAGGGGATGCTGCGCGCGGACAGGAGCGAGTACTTCGCGGGCACCACCTTGAACGAGCTGTCGGAGTGCCAGAGCCGATTGCCGAGCCCGAAGAGCCGCGGCCGGTCCTCGCGCCCGTAGACCTTGCTGTCCTTGTCGAGGTTGGACACGTCCGCGAACGTGGTGGGCAGCCGCTGGTCGTTGGAGGGGCGCAGGCTGGTGCCGATGGCGTGCTCGATGTCGCCCAGACTCCGGGTGAAGGCGACTTGCTCCTCGTCGGTGATGCGCTGGTCGTGGAAGACCAGCACGGCGTAGCGGTCCATGCCGTCGTGGACGGCGGCGACTTCGTCCGGCGTGAGCGGCTTCCGGAGGTCGAGACCTTCTACCTCGGCGGCGAAGCACGGCCCGACTTGACGCATCGTGATGGACATGACGATCGCCTCCTGGTTACACCGTGCGCTGGAGGAAGCTCGTGACGAGGGGCCAGACCAGATCCGCGTAGTGCGGCTGGAAGCCCGCGTTGTCGGGATGCCGGAAGCCGTGATTGGCATCGGAGAAGAAGTGCCACTCGACGAGTTGACCGTTGGCGATGAAGCTCTGCCAGAGCGGGCCCTGGATGGCGGGTGTGGCGATGTAGTCCTTGCCCCCGCAGATCACCATGGACGCGCAGGTGTGCTTCCGCGCGAGCTGGAAGGCATGGCGCGGCCGGTGCGCCGTCTCCGGCTCGTCGCGGACCGACGGGTAGTAGAGGACGATGGCCCGCACCTTCGAGTTGTCGGCGGCGAAGGGAATGAGGAGCCGCCCGCCCATGCAGTGGCCGATGCACCCAGTGCGCGCAGGATCCGATCCCATGCGGTCCACGAGATATCGCCACGCCTCGTCCATCTTGCCGAGGAACTCCGTGTCCGAGTGCTTGGCCTGGAGGTCCGCGCCCATGCCGATGTGGGTCGTGCCCGGCACCCCGAACATATTGAAGAGGCTCGGCACGAGCACGTTGAAGCCGAGCGTGGCAAGCCGGTAGGCGTCGATCTTGTAGTCGGCGGTGACGCCGTGGGCGTGGTGCACCATGAGGATGCCCGGGCGCCGTCCCTCGCCCTCCGGATGTGCCATGTAGCCGGGGATGCCGTCGTCTTCCTGGGTGAGCATGCGGGCGATGGTCATGAGCGGGCTCCCGTGAGGGCGGCCTTCACGCGCTCGGCGCGGAAGGGCACGGTGCGGAGGCGCACGCCGGTGGCGTCGAACACGGCGTTGCCGAGGGCGGCGGGCACGGGCGTGGAGGCCGCCTCGCCGACGCCGAGGGGCGGCTGGTCGCGGCGCTGGATCAGCTCGAACTCGAGCTTCGGCACCTCGGGGAAGGTGAGGATGGGGTACGACGCCCAGTCCACTGTGGTGACGCGCTCACGGTCGTAGACCACTTCCTCGTGCAGGGTGCGGGAGATGCTCTGGATGATGTTGCCCTCGAGCTGCGCCTGCACGCAGTCGGGATTGATCATGAGCCCGCAGTCCTGCGCGCACACCACGCGTGTCACGCGGATCTTGCCGGTGGCGCGTTCCACCGCCACCTCCATCCCCATGGCCACCAGCGTCTCCTCCTGCTTGTAGTGGATGAAGGCGATGCCGCGCCCCGTGAGCACGGGCGCCTTCGAATCGACGGGGCGCGGAAAGGGCCGCGGCTGCCAGCCCATGCGCGTGGCCACGCGTTTCAGCACCTCCACCGCGCGCGGATTGCCGAGGCGCTTCAGCCGGAACTCCACGGGATCGGCCTTGGCCACCGCCGCCACCTCGTCCACGAACGACTCCACCGCGAAGGTGTTGGCGACCTTGCCCGGGGCGCGGATGGCTGAGGTGCGCAGCGGCGCGTCGGGAATCCAGTGCACGACGGCGTTGAGGTTGGGCATGGCGTAGGGCGGATCCACGTTCTGGTAGATCAGTCCCGTGGAGCGTCCCGGCGTCTGGGGAATGCCCGCCGCGTCGAGGGAGATCAGGGGCACATTGGGCAGATTGGCGGTGGCGATGGGGAGCCACGCCTGCGTCTCCCACGCGGCGATCTGGCCGTCGGCGTCGACGACGGCGCGCAGCTCGAGGAGCTGGGCGGGCCCCTTGGGATCGAGGCCGTGCTCGTCCTGCCGCGTCCACTGCACGCGCACGGGGCGGCCGGTGGCCCTGGAGAGGAGCGCGGCCTCCGCGGCGGCGTCGTCGGCGCCGTTGGGGCCGTAGGAGCCGGAGCCGTCGAGGTAGATCACGCGCACGCGGTCGCGCTCGACGCCGAGCATGCGCGCGCACGCAGCCTGGAAGCCGTGGGTGTTCTGCGAGGAGCTCCACACGGTGACAGAGTCGGCGCGCACGTCCGCCACTCCGCACGAGGGCCCGATGGAGCCGTGGGTCTGGATGGGCCAGCGATACGAAGCATTGACCCGGCGCGTCCCCGGGGGCGGCGTGTCGAGGACGGAGAGATCGCCGCGCTTGGCGATCTCCTGGTCGCGCACGATGCGGCTCGCCCGCATCGACTCGAACTCCTTGGCGAAGTCGGGCAGCCCCGTCCCCGACGACCACGTGGCCTTGAGCGCCCGCGAGGCGCGGATGGCGTTCCACTCGCGCTCGGCGACCACGGCGAGGAAGCTCTGGATGCGCACCACGCGCGCCGCCGGGATCGACCTGATGGACGACTCGTCGACGGAGACGAGGGTGGCCCCCAGGGCGGGCGGGTGGATGACGCGCGCGTGCAGCATGTTGGGCAGTACCAGATCGTGCAGGTACTTGTGGCGGCCCGTGATCTTGGCGGGCAGGTCGGGCCGGGGGAGCGACTGGCCGATGAAGCGAAAGCGGTCGGGCGACTTGAGCGGCGCCTTGGCGTCGATCTTCAGGCTGAAGGTCTGGTCGCCGATGAGATCGCCGTAGCTGATGGAGCCGCTGCCGTCTTTGGCGCGCACCACGCCGTCCACCACCTCGAGATCGCCGACGGGCTTGTTGAGACGCGCGGCGGCGCGCGAAAGCAAAGCCTCGCGCGCGGTGGCCGCGGCGTGGCGGATCTGGGGACCGCCGCGCGCGATGGTGTAGCTGCCCGCGGTGGCGCCCTGGTTGGGCGTGAGCGCGGTGTCTCCCTCGATCATGGCGATGCGGTCGAGGGCAATGTCGAGCTCCTCGCCCGCCATCTGCCGGAGCGCGATGCGCCCACCCGTGCCGATGTCGACCTTGCCCGTGAAGAGCGTCACCGTGCCGTCGGCATGCACGGCGAGATACGAGTCCACGAGATCCGGCGCCACAGGCTTGCCGAGGAAGCGGTCGGCGTCGGGCATGGTCTGGGCGAGGAGGCGCTGCGGGCCTTCGAGGCCCAGGCCTACGATCAGCGCCCCGCCCGCCGCGATGAAGCCCCGGCGGGAGATCATCGCGCGCCTCCCGTGCCGGCGACCCTGAGCACGGCGCGGATCACGCGCGCGTGGCTGCCGCAGCGGCAGAGGTTGCCGGCGAGCGCCTCGCGCACCTGCTGCTCGCTGGGACGAGGCGTGTTGCTGAGCAGGGCGCGGGCGGCGACCACGAGACCGGCCGTGCAGTAGCCGCACTGCGCGGCCTGCTCGGCGATGAAGGCGGCCTGGAGCGGATCGGGCTGCTCCGGGCTGCCCAGACCCTCGATGGTGATCACGTCGCGGTTGCCCACGCTTCGAGCGGGCGTGATGCAGGAGCGGATGGCTCGCCCGCCCACGAGGACGGTGCACGCTCCGCACTGGGCGAGGCCGCAGCCGAAGTGCGTGCCGGTGAGGCCGAGGTCGTTCCGCAGCACGTAGAGCAGCGGCACGTCGGGATCGTCTGAGTCGACCTCGCGCGTGCGCCCGTTCACCCTGAGCGTGATCTTGGCCATGACTCAGCGCTTCTCCGCCGGGGTGGACGTGGCGGGTCCCCTCGCTCCTCGCGCCGTCATAGTGCACCTTGCCAGCGTAGTGGATCACGTAACTGCCCGCGGGCGCCGGCACCGTGCTGTCGGGATCGAACTTCTCGCCCGACCGCGCTCTTGTCGAGCTTCGCCGCGGCCGCCGCAGCGGACGTGAGCCGCAGGAGCATGAGCGCAACCGGGAAGAGCCGTAGAGACCGTCCGCCCATGCCCTCTCCTCTGGTTGGTGGAGCCGGCGATCAGTTCGGCGTGACTTTCTGCCAGCCCGAGTCCGGGTTGAAGAGCTTCATCTGCTGCGCCCGCGTGGCCGTGGAGGGACCGAGGTCCTTCTGGTACACGACCCCGTCGTGATTCACGATGAAGGTCATCACGCCGGAGACGCCGTAGTGCGCGGGAAAGGCCACGAGCCCGAAGCCACCGATCATGTGGCCGCGCGCGACGTAGTCCGCGGCTCCGCCGGGGGCATCTGGCCCCTGACCCGTGAGAATCCGGTAGTAGTAGCCATGAAAGGGCACCGGCCCTTGTTGCGTCTCGGATCTGCGGTAGCCCTCGGCTCTGGCCTTGGCCACGAGAGGCCCCAGCGGGCTCATCGGCTCGCCGGCCCTGGCCTCCCAGTAGAGCCCATCCCGCTTGCCCGGCGTGCTCGCCATGCGCTGCGCGTACTCGAGCACCTCGCCCTGCTTGCGAGGCTGCGCATAGTATTCCCGCTGCGCATCGACGTAGGCGAGGCACACCTGGATCGCCGCGCGTTCGTTCCGGCCGATGCGGCGGTTCAGAATCTCTTCTCGCCCCGCCGCCGTGTCGAAGCGCCAGCTCACGCCGTCGGGCACCACGGGAATGGGGAAGGGGAAATCGTCGGCGCCCACGTAGAGGACGATCTTCCCGCCGCCCGCTTCGAGCCGGTGGCTCGCGTCATATTCCCGGAGGAAGCCCGCCCGGGCTCGGCCGTCGGCGACCTTGTCGCCGGAGGCGAGCAAGGGCTCGCTGGACGGGCCGAGCACCTCGCGAAGCGCCTGCTTGTCGTCCTTGCGCAGGGCGTCGATGAACGCCTGCACCGCCTCCTCCGGCGTCCCGAATCGCTTCTGTCCGGTGGTCGCCGCGGCCGCCCATGCCGTCGAGCAGCTCGTCACCAGGATGAGCGCCGCGAGCATCAACGAGAGTCGGCTCATTCGCGGCGCACGATTGTCGACGGGCTCACGGTACGGCTGTCGCATGCGCTCCTCCACCGCCGTCCTCATCCTGCTCATCGCCGGCGTCCGCCGCCACCACCGCCGCGCCCTCCGCCACCGCCACCACCGCCCCGCCCGCCGCCACCACCGCCACCGCCGCGCTGAACGTTCCCACCACCGCCACCTCCGGCCTGAAGGCCGCCGCCCCCGCGCCCCGCGGTCGAGGCGCCGTAGCTCTGGCGACTCGCCTGCCCTCGAGCGCTGTCCGCGGTGGTGGCCCGCCCCTGGCCCACGCCGTCGAAGGCGCCGGGGCTTCTCGCCGCCTGGCCTCCGCCGACCTGTCCTCCACCTACCGCGCCCTGCGACGCGCGGGCCCCGCCCGGGGCTCCCTGCTGGCCCCGGTAGGCCTCGCGCGACTGCACGTTGCCGGGCCCCGCCTTGTTGAAGCGCTGCTGCGTCGAGGCATCGCGATACTGCGCGCCCTTGCGGTGTTCCGGGTTGTGCTGCCACTGCCCCTGCCCCTGGCCGCGACCGCCCTGGCCGCGATTGCCCTGATACTGCTCGGCGCGCTTGTTCGCGATGTCCCCGGTGTTCACCTTGTTTGTGTAGTTGTTGTAGTTGTTGACGTCGACGTCCACGTCGCCGTGACCCCAGTTGCAGTTGCCCCAGACGGCGGCGCCCGCGGCCATGCCGAGACCGAAGGAGAGTATCGCGGTGCCGGCCACGTAGCCCGGCGGATAATAGGCGTAGGGTGGGTAGGCCGGATACGGCCACGGCCCGTAGACCACGGCGGGATTGTAGGTCGGCACGTAGACGACCTGCGGGTTAGCCGGCTGGATGGTGATGATCTGCGCCGGCGCCTGCTGGACCACAACCTGCTGGCCGGGAGGCGGAGGTGGCGCCGGCTCGGTCGTCACCGTCTGCTCCGCGGTGCTCTTGAGATTTCCCGCCGCCTGGGCCTTGGCGCGCAGGCGCTGGATGGCGTCCATGACCTCTTTCTCCGAGCCGAGGAACGCGTCGCCGAGATTCTGCATCCAGTCGAGCTTGTCGTTCATCATGGTCAGCACCTGCGGGAAGGAGACGAGGGATTTCACGCTGTCGTCCCACGTCTGCTTCTTCAGTGCCTCATCGAGCTGGTCGCCCTTGAGGTTCGGGTTGGCCTTGGCGAAGCGCGCCGCCTGCACGACCTCGAGGGGGTAGGTCGAGGCCATGAGGATCTGCGCGACCAGCGGATCGGGATAGAGCGCGATGGGGGCAACGATCTGCTCGAGCTGCTCGTTGTTGAACGGGGCGGGGGCGGCGCCCTGGTCGGTCTGCGCAGCCGCCACGGCCGGCGTCAAGAGCAGGGCGACCAGGAATACGCCGAGCAGGCGCGCGAATGGATGCTTCGGCAGCCGTGACAGCATGTGAGGCACCCCTTCCCCGACACGCGGCGCCGACGCGGCACACGCGGCTTCCCATGGAGCGAACGCGGCGATGATGCACCCCCGATCGCGGTCACGTCAAGACGCGCCGGGCGAGCTTGCCTCGCGTGCGTATACTGCGCAGTCAAGGAGGGTACAGCGCATGGACACCATCAAGCCACTCTTCACCGCCACCGCCACCGTCACCGGTGGCCGCAACGGACATGCCGAGGCCGCCGACGGAAGCGTGAAGGCGGATCTCTCCGTGCCCAAGGAGATGGGCGGGCCGGGCCGCCCAGGCACGACCACGCCCGAGCATCTTTTCGCGGCCGGCTACGCCGCGTGCTTCGGCGGCGCCCTCGACTTCGTGGCCAAGAAGCAGAAGAAGGACGCGACCAAGACGAAGATCACCTGCTCGGTGTCCATCGGCCCGCGCGACGCCGGCGGCTTCGGCCTCGCCGTGAAGATGCAGGTCGAGGACAAGAGCCTGCCCCAGGCCGAGCTCACCGCCCTCACCAAGGAAGCGCACGAGCAGATCTGCCCCTACTCGCACGCCACGCGCGGCAACGTGCCCGTCGACTTCACCGTGGTGGGAGGGTAGGGAACGGCGTCGTCAGATCTGCGCCATGCCGCCGTCCACGAAGAGCTCGGCGCCCGTGACGTAGCTGCTGTCGTCGGAAGCGAGGAAGAGCACGGCCTTGGCGATCTCGTCCGGCGTGCCCATGCGCCCCAGTGGCACCGCGCTCACCATGCCCGATTTGAACTCGGTTAGCGCCTGGGGGGAGAGGCCGAGGTTGCCGAGGCCGGGCGTCTCGATGGGGCCGGGGCTGACTGCGTTGACGCGGATTCGGCGGCTCTTGAGGTCAACCGTCCAGTTCCGCGCGAAGGAGCGCACGGCCGCCTTGGTGGCGCAGTAGACGCTGAACGCCTCGAAGCCCTTCGATCCGGCGACGGAGGCATTAAGGATGATGGAGCCGCCGTCCTGGAAGAGGGGCAGGGCCTTCTGCACCGTGAAGAGCAATCCCTTCACGTTGGTGTTGAACATCTGATCGTAGTGCGCCTCCGTTATGGAGCCCAGCGGGGCCATCTCGCCGCCTCCCGCGTTGGCGAAGAGCACGTCGATGCGCCCCTCCTGCTGCTTCACGGTGGCGTAGAACCGATCGAGATCGGCCATCTTCGCCACGTCGCCCTGGACGCCCACCGCGCCGTGGCCGATCTGCTTCACCGCCTGGTCGAGCTCTGCCTGGCGCCGGCCGGTGATGAAGACGTGAGCGCCCTCATCGGCGAAGCGCTGGGCGGTGGTGAGCCCGATGCCGCTGTTGCCGCCGGTGATGACGGCGACCTTTCCCTCGAGCTTCTTTGCCATGACACGTTCCTCCTCTGCCGGTGTCGCGAAGGGATCGGATCCGGATGCTCGAAGCGATGTGTCTTGCCGATTAGGAGGGGTGGCGGCCGGGAAGGGATTCGCCGCGGCGCGCCCGTCGAGGGGGACGCGCCGCGGCAGCGAGCGCGCTACTCGGCGAGGAAGCGGTAGATCTCGACCTCGGGCGGGCCCTCGGTCAATCCTTCCTTCTCGCGCCGCTCGCGGTAGGCGGCCAGGTGCGGCGCCTTGCGGTGTACGTCGAAGGCCGCGTCGTCCTTGTACATCTCGTAAAAGATGAAGAGATCGGGATCCTTCGTCGAGCGATGCGGGCGATAGACGAGACAGCCCGGCTCCGCTTCCGGACGACCCCTGCCTGCTCGGCGAGCAGCGCGGCCAGCGCATCGCCCTTGCCCTTCGCCGCGCGGATCTTCGCCACCACCGTGAGTACGTTCGCCATTGACGCGTCTCCTTTCCGTGCCGGCTCGTTCGGGATGAGGGGATTCTACGCGATGAGCGGCCACTTCGGCCGGGCGGCGAGGCCGGCCCGCGCGAGATATGGGCCAGCGAGGCGCTCGGCCCGCACGAGGGCGGCGTGCTCGTCGATCAAGGTGACGCGGCGGTCGTCCAAGAGCACGCGCCCGTCCACGAGCACGGTGCGCACGCTGGCGCCGCTCGCGCTGTAGACGAGGCTGTTCACCGGATCGAGGAGGGGACGCCACTCCGGCGTGTCGAGGTCGAAGACCACGAGGTCCGCGCGCTTGCCTGGCTCGAGAGAGCCGATCTCGCCCTCGAGCCCGAGGGCGCGGGCGCCGTGGATAGTCGCCATCTCCAGCACGCGCTCGGGCGGCATGACGGCGGGGTCGAGGTGGGCGTCCTTGGGCACGAGGGCGGCCAGGTACATGAGTCGCAGCATGTCGAAGTGGTTCGATCCGTTGGCGCTGTCGCCGCCGAGGGACACGCTGATCCCCGCCTCCAGCATCTCCGCGAAGCGACCGTGGGCGGACAGCCCCTTCACGTGCTTGAGGGCGGCGGAGGGGCAGTGCGCGATCTTCACGTCGCGGCGGGCGAGGAGCGCGATGTCGTCGTCGTCCACGTGGACCATGTGGGCGAGCTTGGTGCGCGGCCCGAGCACGCCCCACTCGTCGAGGGTGCGCAGGGGCAGGATGTCCGCCGTCTTGCGCGAGGGATGCGAGGCAAACTGCATCATTCCCCACCCCGTGCCGTACCGCTCGGCCAGCGCGTGGGCGCCGCGGATCAGCGCTTCTGAGCAGGTGCCGAAGCCGATGAGGAGCGGCCACACGCCGATCCGCCCCGTGGCGCACTGCTCGACGCCGTCGAGGGCCTCTTCGGTGTGGCGCAGCGCCTCGTCCGTGGACTGGCGCAGCCGTCCAGGGCCGGAGGCGAGGTCCCACGTCCAGCGGCCGAGCACGGCACGGAGGCCGATCGCATCCACCGCCTGCGCCACCGCGGGAATGTCGAAGAGCGTGCCCGCCTCGCAGAAGGTCGTGGTGCCGGTGCGCAGCATCTCGAGGCAAGCGAGCTGGGCTGCCGCTGCTTCCTCCTCCGGCGTGATGGCGGAATAGAGGGGCACGTACCAGTCGGGCACGTAGCGGTCCACCGGTACCTCGTCCGGCATGAGGCCGCGCGAGAGGTGCTCGGAGAGATGCGCGTGGGTGTCGATGAAGCCGGGCAGGACGAGGCGGCCCCGCCCGTCGATCACGCGCGTCACCGGGCCCGCCGTCTGCACGTCGGCCGCGCGTCCCACCTGCGCGATGCGCTCGCCGTCGATGAGCACGGAGCCGTCGAGGAAGATGCGGCGCATGGCGTCCATGGTGACGACGACGGCGTGCTCGATGAGGATCATGGCGACCTCCGGGCGAGTATGATACACGTCTGCCGAGGAGGTGCGGACATGGCGCAGACGAACTGCACGGACACGGAGAGGGCACAGCGCGCGGACGCGCTGATCGCCCGGATGAAGGAAGCGCGCGGCTACATCTATCCCGAGTGGGAGTTCGCGGCCCGGCAGGATCCCGACTTCGTGGAGACGTACAACCGGATCTACGAGCAAGGGCTGGGCGACGGCCGCCACGTCTCCGCCAAGGTGCGCGAATTCGTGGCCATCGCGCTCCTCGCCTTCCGCGGCGCGGAGAAGGCGGGGCTCGTGGCGCACATGAAGCGCGCCATCCGCCTGGGCGCCACCCGCGAGGAGATCTTCGAGGTGCTGGAGACGTGCCTGGTGCCGGGCGGCGCCCCCACGTTTCACCGCGGGCTCACCGCCCTCATCGAACTCGACGGGGAGCGCGGGCAGAGCTGACCGGAGCAGGGGAGACGGCCGGCATGAATCTGCGGGAGACGCTGGCCGACGCCGATCGACGGCGCGTGGCCATCGGGCATTTCAACGTGTCCGAGCTGGGTACCCTCAAGGGCGTGGTGAGGGCCGCCGACGAGCTGCGCGCTCCCGTGCTGGTGGGCGTGTCCGAGGGCGAGCGCGGCTTCGTCGGGGTGCGCGAGATTGCCGCGCTCATCCGGGTCCTCCGTGCCGAGCGTCCGTCTCCAATCTTCCTCAACGCGGATCACACGCATTCGCTGGCCGGAGCGGAAGAAGCGGCGCGGGCCGCCTTCGACCAGATCATCTTCGACGGGTCGGCCCTCTCCTTCGAGGAGAATGTGCAGCAGACCCGGCGCGCGGTGGACGCGATCCGGTCCATCGATCCCTCGATCGTGGTCGAGGGAGAGATCGGCTACATCGGGAGCGGCTCGGAGATCCTGGCCGAAGCCCCGAAGAGCATCGGCGCGCTCACCACCCCCGCGGAAGCCAGGGAGTTCGTAGAGGCGACCGGGATCGACGTGCTCGCTCCCGCCGTCGGCAACATGCACGGGCTGCTCGCCAGCATGGTCCGCGGGGAGGCGCAGAAGCGTCTCGACCTCGAGCGCATCAAGGCGATCAAGGACGAGGCGCGGGTGCCCATGACCCTGCATGGCGGGTCGGGAACCAACGATGGGGACCTGCGACAGGCGATCAAGGCGGGCATCACCATCGTCCACATCAACACGGAACTACGGCTCGCCTGGCGCCGGGGTGTGGAGACGTACCTCGCGGCACACCCTGACGAGGTCACGCCCTACAAGATTCTCTCGGATGCCGTCGAGACGGTGCGGCAGGTGGTGACGAGCCGGATGCAGCTCTTCTCGTCCTGAACCCATGGACGCCAGAGTGCGAAGCCTCCTCTATGACGAGCCGGGGTTCTACGACCTCGTCTTTCCGGACGCCGGGGACAGCATGGGGCGGCGCATGTGCCGCGAGGCCTTCGCCCGCTACCTCTCCGCGCCACCCGGATCCTTCCTGGACATCGGATGCGGCACGGGTCGGCTCCTGGAAAGCCTCGCCGCGACCATCGGCGAATGCTGGGGCGTGGACTACGCGGAGAGCAACGTAGCCTATGCGCGTCGGCGCGGCCCCAGCTCACCGTCCAGCAGGGCGAGATGCGCACGGTGAGGCTGGGGCGCCGCTTCGACGTCGTCACGTGCTTCGGCAATGCGTTGTCCTATGCGTTGACCGATGGCGATCTTGCGCGCAGTGCCGAGAGCTTCGCGGCCCACGCGCATTCCGGCTCGCTCCTCATGGTGGACGCATTGCCGGCCATCTATCACAAGGAGCGTCTCTACACTGCCATGCAGCGGCCGCTCCCGGGCGAGACGAGCCCGGAGGCGACATGGGATCGCTTCATGCGGGACTGGGTCGCCCTCCAGCAGGGGCCCTTCTTCCCCCTGTGGGCGTCGGCCACCGTCGACGAGATCCTGTCTGCCCTCCACGAGCGGATCGTGATAGGGTCGCTCGGCCGGGACGTGAGGCACCACACCTGATCAAGGGAGAGTCATCATGCTGATGCGCACGCTGGGTCGCACGGGGCTGCGAGTGGCCGCTCTCTGCCTCGGAGGCAACACCTTCGGCTGGACCACGGACCAGGCCGCCTCGGAAGCGGTGCTCGATTCCTACCTCGAGGCGGGCGGCAACTTCATCGACACCGCGGACGTGTATTCGCGTTGGGCCCCCGGCAACAAGGGCGGGGAGTCGGAGACCGTGCTCGGCAAGTGGATGACCGCACGCAAGAATCGCGGCGCGGTGCTGATGGCGACCAAGGTCATGGGACCCATGGGACCGGGGCCGAACGACACCGGCCTGTCCCGCCAGCACATCATGGCGGGTGTGGAAGACTCGCTGCGGCGGCTGCAGACCGACTACATCGATCTCTACCAGGCGCATTGGGACGACCGCGATACGCCCCTCGAGGAGACGCTCCGCGCCTTCGACGACCTGGTGAGCCAGGGCAAAGTGCGCTACATCGGCTGCTCGAACTATCACGCCTGGCGCCTCACCCGCGCCTTGTGGGAGAGCGACAAGCGCGGCTACGTGCGCTACGAGTGCCTGCAGCCCAAGTACAACCTCGTCTTCCGCGACGAGTACGAGCGCGAGCTCGAGCCGCTCTGCCGCGAGCAGGGGATCGGTGTCATTCCCTACTCCTCCCTGGGCAGCGGTTTCCTCTCCGGCAAGTACCGTCCGGGCGCCGCCCTGCCCTCGACGGCGCGGGCCGCCGGCGTGCAGAAGGGCTACATGAACGACCGCGGCTTCGCGGTGCTGGCCGCCATCGACAAGGCCGCGGGCAAGGTCGGGGCGACCACGGCCCAGGTCGCGCTCTCCTGGCTCGCGCACCGGCCCGGCATCACCGCGCCCATCGCCAGCGCCACCTCGGTCACCCAGCTCAAGGAGCTGCTGGGCGCCATCGAGCTGCGGCTCGACGAAGAGACCACAGTCGAGCTCGACCGCGCCAGCGCCTGGCGCGAGGGCTAGGCGGCGGATCGGCGGCGAGTCCGGCGCCCGGGCGGGCTCGAGATGGCCGTGCGCATCGTCCGGTTGGGAGAGGCGCGGCAGCCGGACGAGGGCCTGCGCGTAGGCACGGTGCGGCGGCCGCCGCGCGGCGTGCGCAAGGAAGACTTTGCCCGGCGTCACTACTTCGATGTCTGGCTGCCCGAGCTGGCGCCGAGCGAGCCCTTGCGCGCGTGGGCGCTCTCGCAGCCGTTCACCCCGTCGCGTTTCGCGGCCTACGCGAGGAAGTATCGAGGCGAGATGAGCCGGCCGACGCCTCAGCGACTCATCGGTCTCCTGGCCGCTCTATCGGCCTTGACGAACTTCTCCGTGGGCTGCTATTGCGAGGACGCGACCCATTGTCACCGGAGCCTCCTCGCCGCGCTCCTGCGCGAAGCGGGGGCCGAGATGATCGCCGATGCGCAGGCGTAGGGAGAGGCGGAAGGGGAGGGGCCAGCCACGATGGAGCTGCTGACTGAGCTGCTGGGCGACAGCCCGGTCATGACCGCGCTCCGCGAGACGGCGCGACGACTGCTGCCGCCCGGCCGCTCACGGTTTCCGCCCATCCTCATCCAGGGCGAGACGGGAACGGGCAAGGGCCTGCTCGCCCGCGGCCTCCAGGCAGGGAGCGCGCGCGCGGACCGGCCCTTCGTGGAGATCAACTGCGCAGCGCTGCCCGCCACCCTCCTCGAGGCGGAGATGTTCGGGTTCGAGCGCGGCGCCTTCACGGATGCCCGTCAGCCGAAGCGCGGGTTGTTCCAGACCGCCCACACCGGCACGATCTTCCTCGACGAGATCGGACTCCTTCCCGCCGATCTCCAGGCCAAGTTCCTCAAGGTCGTCGAGGACCGCCGGGTGCGGCGGCTCGGAGCCACGCGGGACGAGACGATCGACGTCTGGATCATCGCCGCGAGCAACGAGAATCTCCAGGCCGCCGTGCGCGACGGCAAGTTCCGAGAGGATCTCTACCACCGGCTCTCCGTGGTCTCCCTCGAGATGCCACCCCTGCGGCAGCGGGGGAACGACATCATCACGCTCGCCGAGCGGTTTCTCGCCCTGGCCAGCGCCGACTACGGCCGCCCCCCCGCCCGGCTCGACGCGGCGGCGCGGGCGCGGCTCCTCGCCTATCACTGGCCGGGCAACGTGCGGGAGCTCGGCAACGTCATGGAGCGCGTCGCTGTTCTGTCCGAGGCGCCGATCATCACCGCGGATCTGCTCGACCTCGACCCCGGCCCCGCGCCGTCGACGGCGCCGCCGGGCGCCACCTCCGCCCTCGACGTGATGCGCAACCATCTGATGTCGTCCCTCGAGCACACGGGATGGAACATCTCGGCCACCGCCCGGCTCCTCGGCATCTCCCGCAATACCGTGCTGGCGCGCATGGCGAAGTACGGCCTCCACGCCGATCCCAGCGTGCCTTTCCGTCGGCACGTCTCGCGACGGCTCGCCACCCGCCCGACGCGCTGGCCCACGCCCGGGTCCGGGAAGGCGGAGGGCGAGCGGCGCCACGAGACGTTCCTCCTCGCGCGATTCTCCGGGAGCGGCAGCGCTCCGAATCCGAACGCGCTCGTGGTGAAGACCATCGAGCGGCTGGGCGGCCGCGTGGAGGCCTCGAGCCGCGAGTCGGTGGTCGCCGTCTTCACCGCCGGCCAGGTCGAGGACGCCTCCACAGTGGCGGCCTACGCGGCGGCCTCCATCCAGCGGGCGCTGGCCGCCGTCCTCCGCGAGCCGGGACGATGGCCGGGGCCGACCATCGCGCTGCACGGCGCGAGCACGGAGGCGTCGGCCGCGCCGGCGAGGCGGGACGCGATGTGGGCCGAGCTCCAGACGCTGGTGGGAAAGGCATCGCCGGGTGACATCGTAGCGAGCGAGCCCCTCGCGCAGTTCCTGAGGCGCCGTTTCTCCGTGAGCCCGGTCGGCGAGCCGGGCTCGCTCTACCGGATCGGCCTCCCCGCGGCCGGTTCGAGCGGAGCGGGGAGCCAGTTCGTCGATCGGATCGAAGAGCTGTCGCTGCTGCGCCGCTGCTCCGAAGCCGCAGCGGCCGGGCGCGGCCAGGTGGTGGCCATCGCGGGCGAGCCGGGCATTGGCAAGTCTCGCCTGCTCGCCGAGTTCCGTCGCGCGACCGCGGAGAGCCAGGGCCGCTGGGTCGAGGGGCAGTGCTATGCCTTCGCCGCGGTCATTCCCTACTTCCCGCTACTGCAGATCATTCGCGACGTGTGTGCTCTGGCCGAGGGGGATCCGTGGGACGTGGTGATCGAGAAGCTCGAAGCGCTGGCCGATCGCGTAGGGGCTCCGCGGGAGGTGGTTTGGCCGCTCGCCACCCTCCTCGGGATCAAAGGCGAGCCGGAGGGCGAGAGCTTGATCGCCCCGGAGATCATGCGGGCGCCGCTCGTCGGAGCCGTCCGCGCGTTGCTGCTCGGGCTCGCTCGCGAGCGGCCCCTCGTGATCGTGGTGGAAGATCTCCAGTGGATGGACGAGACCTCGGAGGCGATGCTGACCGCCCTCGCCGAGGGCATCGCGAGCTCGAGGCTCCTCCTCCTCGTGACCTACCGCTCCGGCTACGCGCCGGCGTGGGTCGCCTCGTCGCAGGGCACGCGCATCTCGCTGATGCCGCTCTCTCCCGAGGACAGCCGCGCCCTGATGCGCTCCGGATCCGGCGGGCGCGATCTTCCAGCGCCCCTGGCCGACCTGATTGCCGCGCGGGCGGAGGGCAATCCCTTCTTCCTGGAAGAGCTCGTGCGCACCGTCTCCGACGGCAAGGCCGCGGCGCGGGCCGAAGTGCCCGCGACGGTGCAGGACGTGCTGGCGGGTCGGTTGATGCGCCTCGGCCGGGAGGATCGCCGGGTGCTCACCACGGCGGCCGTGGTGGGTCGCGAGTTCGCCGTGCCCTTATTGCGGGCGCTGCTCGATCTCCCGACGAAGGAGCTTGACGCGAGCCTGGATCGACTCCAGGCCGGCGAGTTCCTCCTGCCCCGGAACGAGGGCGACGCGACCCGCCAGCGATTCAAGCACGCGCTGACCCAGGAGGCCGCCTATGCTCTCCTGCCGCTCGCCGAGCGCTCGCAGCTCCACCGGCAGGTAGTGGCGGAGATGGAGCGGCTCTACGTGGAGCGCATCGCCGATCACGTCGAGCGCCTGGGCGACCATGCCTACGAGGGTGAGCTGTGGGAGAAGGCGGTGGTGTATCTCCACCGCGCGGGGGTGAAGGCTGCGCTCCGGTCGGCCGGACGCGAGGCGGCGGCGCGCTTCGAGCGGGCCAAGCAGGCCATCGATCGCCTGCCGCCCACGCGAACCAACCAGGAGCGAGCCATGCAGCTGCGGCTCACCCTGCGCAACCCGCTCTTCCTCCTCGCGGACTTCGGCCACGCTCTCGAGGTGCTGGGAGAAGTGGTTACGCTCGCCGAGGCTCTCTACGCCCCCGCGCAGGGCGGGCTCGCCTGCGCGTACATGGCGAACGCCCACTTCATGCTAGGCAACGTGGACGACGGACTGCGCTTTGCGGAGATGGCCCGGGTCAACGGCGCCGCGCGGGGAGACGCGCCGCTGCTCGCCATCACCTATTGCCATCTCGGTCAGCTTCTCTACGTCAAGGGCGACTACCCGGCGAGCGTCTCCATGATGGAGAAGTGTCTGGAGCAGCTCGAGGCGACGGCGAGCCATCGCGGCTCCAACATGGCGCGCGTCTACAGCGTGGTGGCCCGCTGCTTCAACGCGTTCTCCCTGGCCGCCCAGGGCCGGTTCCGCGACGCGGAAGCGAGCGCCGAGCGGTGCCTGGGACTGGCCGACGCGACGGACACGCCCTTCCTCCGCGCCCTCGCGGCCTGGGCCATGGGCAACGCGCGGCTCGTTCGCGGCCCGAGCGGGGAGGCGGTGGGCAAGCTCGAGGAGGCCTACCGCTATTGCGAGAATGCCGAACTGCTCGCCATCCGCCCCTGGATCGCCACCGATCTCGCGTGGGCCCGCCGCCTGAGCGGGAGCGTGGAGGAGGCTCGCGTCCTCTTGGCCGGCGCCATCGGGGAGGCGGCCTCGCACGGGCTCCTGTCCCAGCATTCGCTCCGGCATGCCTATCTGAGCGAGGCGCAGCTGGCCGCCCGCCGTGAGGACGACGCTTCGGTCACGGCCGAGCGGGCGGTGGCGCTGGCCGTCGAGCATCGTGAGGATGGCTTCCGCGTGGAGGCGCTCCGCGCCCTGGCCCACGTGACGATGCGGCGGTCGACACCGGATCTCGACGCGGCCGCGCGACATCTGGAGGAAACGCTCGCCCTCGCCCGAGAGCTCGGGATGCGGCCGGCCGTGGCCCACTGTCACCGCGATCTCTCCGAGCTCGCCCGTCGTGCCGGACGCGGCGAGGCAGCAGCGAGGCACCGCGACGCCGCGAGCCAGCTCTATCGCGAGCTGGACCTGCCGTTCTGGCGGGCGCGGCTCGAGGGCGAGCGCTTCTGACGGTCAGGCGAGGTGCTGCCTCCTGCGAGCTGGCGCCCATGCTTGGTGCAGAACTTGAGACCCGTCTCGTAGCCCAGGTCCCACGTGTCGCACAGGTTCGAGTAGCTCCAGTCGAGGATCTGGTGACGGATGGTCTTGAAGTCGAAAGGCATGTCGAGCAGCTGATACCAGTCGAGGAAGAGACGATCGTTGTCGAGCTGCCGGAAGCGCGCGCCGTCTTTCTGCGCGAGCTCGATGATCGGCGCGATCAGGGACAGGCCGTAAGCATCCCAGAGGTCGCGGGGCTTGCGGAGCGCGGACTTGCCCAAGCTGCCGAGGATGTCGAGGCAGACCAGCGATCCGTTCGGCTTCAGTTTCGGCTTCCTCTTCATGTACCGGAGGAAGAGCGGCCGGATCGCCTCGAACCACAGCCAGGAGTCCGGGTCCTCGATGCCCTCGGGGAATCGCTCATCACGGGCCTGTGGCAGGAGCAGCGGGTCGTGGCTGGCGCCCTCCGAGTAGAGCTCGTTGCGAATGCGTCCAGGAGGATAGATGAACGGATAGGCGATGGCGGCCCGGACGTGCGTCGCATCGATCTGGTCCCGCGTGAAGCGCTCCTCTCGCTGCGTCGAGAGATTGAACGCGTTCAGGTAGAACTGGCCCTTGTACTTCTTGAGCGCCTCGAAGTCGACGAAGTCCTCGAGGTAGGGAGCGATGTCGCAGAGGCCGGAGCTCCAGGGGGTGAGGGTGCTGGGGGCCAGCGCGGTGAACACGAGATCGACCCAGTCCTCGAAGAGCCGGCGATCGGGCTCGTCGTCGCCGAAGTCGCTGCACCACGCCGGGCACTTGGCCACGGATGTCCCGCCCCAGAGCTTGAGAGTGGCGGTAACCATGGCGCGATAGAGATGCAGATGCGACGTGCTCTGCTTGAAGAGCTCGGCCCATTCCCGGAAGATGGGGACCAGAGGCCCCTGCTTGACGAAGGTCTTGTAGGCGAGGGGAAGGATCCGATAGATTGGATCCGCGATACCCATCTTGACCAGCTTGCGAAGGGCCGCCGGCCCATCGCCGCCCTTGGGCGCGACGAGGAGCAGGCCCACCAGCGCGCCTCCCCCCGAGGCGTAGATCGCGTCGAAGTATCCCTTGCCGCCGTTGAGCCGGTCGCCGATCTTCTCGTGCAATGCGCAGAGCGCTCCCGCCATCAA
>JBKOVG010000297.1:0-5934 GCA_046723845.1 Candidatus Methylomirabilota bacterium
GTGGGACCCCCAAAGCCTGTGCGCCGCCCTCCGGGCGGCGATTCAGGCGAGTGGGTGACGCAGCTGGAGCGCTCCCCCGCCCCCGACCCGCCTCGCGCTCCGCGTGTTCGTGAATAGTTCGGGCTAGCGGGTGGGCAGGGCCTCGAGTGCCCGGCGCAGCCGATGCGGCGTCACCCGCCGCACCACGACCTCGTCCGCGGCCACGAAGCTGCCGAGGGCGCTCAGGGCATCCCCGAGACCGCGGATCGCCTCCTCGCGGTCGAGCCGCTCCCCCCCGCCGGGCGGCCGCCGGCCGGCTGCGAACCACGGCTCGAAGTGCACGTGGCGGACCTCGAGCCGCCGCTCGGCCCGGTGGCGCTTGGCGTCGACGCGGCCGATGAGCTCGCCGTGGTGCAGGATGGGCAGCGTGTAGTAGCCGTGCACGCGCTGGTGGCCGGGCGTGTACACCTCGATGCGATAGGTGAAGCCGAAGAGGCGCGCCACGCGGCCCCGGTACCAGAGGCAGGAGTCGAAGGGTGACAGCAGCGTGGTCCCGCGCGCGGGCGCTGCCGAGCGACGGGCGCGCGCGAGCGCGGGCAGGTCACGGGTCAGGGCGAGCCAGCGCCCCTTGTTGCTCTCGACCTCGATCTCCGTCACCTCCCCGCGCTCGAGCATGGCGCGCAGGGGCCCGCGGCGCCCGCCCGGCCCGAAGCGCGGAAAGGTCAGGTAGCCGGCGAGATCCTGCTCGGTGGCCGCGCCCATGGCGTGGAGCGAGCGCTCCAGATGCCAGCGTCGGAACTCGTCCGACGACGGGGTGGCGCCCTCCACGGGGGCGGGCAGCGCGCGCTCCAACAGGTCGTAGCGCTTCTGGAAGTGCTGGCGCGAATGGATGGTGAGCGCGCCCGTCATCCAGAGGTAGTGCAGGGCGTGTTGCACGGGGCCCCAGCGCCACCACCCGCCCTTGCCCGTGGGTCGGCGCTCCTCGAAGTCGCCGTTGGCCATGGGCCCGTTGGCGAGCACGGAGGCCTGGACGCGCTCGAGCACCTTGCGGTTCCGTCGCAGCCCGGACCATCCCGTGTGGCGAAGCTGGTAGTCGAGCATGGCGCGCCGCCACCACGGCAGCATGGTCGTCGGCACCAGGCAGGCGGCGTGCGCCCAGTACTCGAAGAGGAGATGGCGGCGGTACACCTGCCGGTCGAGCCACGCGCGATCGTAGGGACCGAAGCGGCTCCAGAGCGTGAGGTAGTGGGCGCGGTCCAGCACGTTGATGGAGTCGAGCTGGACGCCCCCCACGTCCTCCACGAAGCGCGTCAGTCGTCGCGGCGTGATCCTCGCTGAACGGGGAGACGCGAGGTGCTGGCGCTCGAGGAAGAGAGCGGTCACGGCGCGAAGGGGGACCACCGGGACTGGCATGCTCCCACGGAGACTACCACCGGAGGCGCGGCCCTGCGCGCGATGAGGAGGGACGTCTACGCTTACTCGCCGCGGAGTCGCGGATCCAGCAGGTCGCGCAGGGCATCGCCCACCAGGTTGAAGGGCGAGCACCGCGAGCATGATGGCGAGGCCGGAGAACGTGGTGATCCACGGACAGCACTTGATGTGCTGGCGGCCCTCGCTGAGGATGTTGCCCCAGCTCGGAGTGGGTGGCGGTATCCCCAACCCGAGGAAGGACAGGCTCGCCTCGGTGCGGATGGCCGTCGCGATGTAGAGCGTGGCCACCACCAGGGTGGCGCCAAGGATAGTCGAGGTCGGTCGCAGCGACAAGAGGTCGACGAGGGCCGGCTAGCCCCCGCGTCCTGACTGGGCTACTCTCTGACCTCCATGGCCCACACGCCGACGCCCGCTCCTGTCACACCTCGCTGGCCCGGAGAAACCCGCGCCGCCTGCGCCTTCACCTTCGACGTCGACGCGGAGACGCTGTGGATGGCCCGCGGCGTCAGCGAGCCCGTCGCCCTCTCCCAGGGGCGCTTCGGTCCCGTGGAGGCGGTGCCGCGCATCCTCTCGCTGCTTGAGAAGGCCGAGGTGCGCGCGTCGTTCTTCATCCCCGCGTGGACGGCCGCGCACTATCCGGACACGGTGCGCGCCATCGCGGCGGCCGGACACGAGATCGGCTGCCACGGCGACGAGCACGAGCGCGTCTCCGATCTCGATCCGAAGCAGGAGGAGGCGATCCTCACCCGAAGCCTCGAGGTGCTGACGCCGCTGGCCGGCCGGCGCCCCGTGGGCTGGCGCGCGCCCGCCTGGCAGCTCTCGCTGAGCTCCCTCGACCTGGCCGCCCAGCACGGCTTCGAGTACACCTCGAACATGATGGACCGGCTCGTGCCGTACCTGCACCCGGCCGCGCACGGCCGGCGCCTCGTGGAAATCCCCGTGTCGTGGGTGCTGGACGATGCGCCCTACTTCATGTTTACCGGCCAGCGGAGCCTCCAGCCCCCCGGCCCCGTCCTGCAGTCCTGGCTCACGGAGTTCGACGGCATCACCGAGGTCCACGGCGTCACCAACTTCACCTTCCATCCGCAGATCATCGGGCGGCCGTCACGGCTCGCCTGCCTGCGCGAGCTCCTCGACTACGTGAAGCACACCCCGCGCCTGTGGATCGCCCCGCTCTCAGACATCGCCGCGCATTGGCGCCAGACCGCGCCGCCCTGAGGCCCGCGGGTGCGAAAAACTCGCAGGCGGCTCAAAAAGGTCCAGGTGCGAGGCGGCGCCCGACGGCCGCACGCGAGGCGTACTCCTGTACGTTGAGCGTGCGGCCGAGGGCGCCAACGAAGCAGATGGGCCTTTTTCAGCCGCCTGCTAGCGCCAGGCGAAGATGCGGTCGGTAGGGATGCGACTGATCTTGATGTCGACCATGGTCGATGTGTTGCGCGCGAAGAAGGTCACGGGATTGCCGCTTCCGTCGACGGGGATGGGCACCTCCACCGGCAGGTACTTCAGCAGGTCTGTGTTGTAGGTCAGGTCGTTGGTGGGACCCGTGGCGTCGAGGTTCATCCCGATGTACGCCTTGGGGAATTTCTGGCGCAGCTCGGCGCGAAGAGCGTCGAGCCGGTCCACGTTGACGAAGAAGGTCCGATAGCTCGGGTTGACGCTGTGGGGCTGGACGTCGACGATGACCTCCTCCTGCAACACGGTGGTGTACGCCTGGTAGCGCTGCAGGCCCTGAAGCACCACGGGATCGCTCCACGCGCTGTGGGGGATGGTGTCGTCCACCACGTGGAAGTCGATGCGATAGTCCTCCACATCGTTGTCGAGCTCGTCCCACACGTGGAAGAGGAACTGCTGGTAGCCGTGGACGGCCTCCTCCCCCAGGGCCGCCTGTCCTGCGTAGAACGCCGCGTTGTCCTGCTCGAACTTCTGCCGGAGCTGCCGGTAGCCCGCGAGATCCTGCACGGCGAAGCACTGCCGGATGAGGTCGAAGGTCGGGTGGGCTGCGGCGGGATCGTCGGGCACCACCGTGCTGTGGTTCTTCCCCGGTACGAGGCGGAGAGCGAAGGGCTCGTTCTTCTGCAGCCGCACGGTCACCGACGGGCTGGTCGGATCGAGGAAGTCAAGGTCCAGGCGAATGGAGTTGAGCGCGGCCGCCGAGGCGCGCACCGTTCCGTCGGAGCCGTCCTCGTTGGCACCCTTGGCCGCGAGCCCCTTCAGATGGCCGTAGGTCGACGTCCCCGAGAGGATGAAGACGAACGGTCCCTTCGCGGGATCCGTCGGATAGACGCAGGCATCGCAGAAGAGGTCGCGCTCGGCCATGGCCCACAGCTCGGGGCTGCCCAGCTCGAGCCCGCCCAGGATGCGCCGGCCCGTCTGGAAGCCGTGCTCCACCCCGCCCTTGAAGAGCATGGCGAGGGCGGACTTGCCCTGAGCGGCCAGGCGCGAGCCGAAGTTGGCGGGAGCCAGCATCACCGCCGTCCGGATGGGATTCTTCGACCGGTCGCCGCCGCACACGTTGGCGAGGTAGTAGGCGAGCCAGTGGCGGAACACGGGCCCGCCCGTGGAATGCACGATCACGTCGAGCGAATGCGGCTGGAGCGGTGGCAGACGATTCACGCGGACGAGGGCGTCGAGCCGGACGTGGAAGCCCACCGCGAGATCGTCGAAGGTGACATGATCCTCCATCGACTCGTAGTTGGCGAGAAAGACCGACTCCGCGGTGTAGCCGCTCGCCCGGAACCACGCCTTGAGCGGCTCGAACGACTGGTAGTTGTCGCTCCAGCCGTGAAGAATGAGCACCGGGTTCGTCATCGCCGTCCTCCTCCTGACCGCGGGTCGCTGCCGTGACGCCGGGAGAGTGATCAGGCCGTGCGCCGCCCGCGATCATCCGACCGGCGATTCCGGCCTGTCAAGGCATGAGCGCCCGCCGCCTCATCCGCGGGTCTTGAAGTAGGAGCTCTTTCCCACATCGTGTCGGCGGAACACAGACGTTGACGCCCGCCGCGTCCCCCGCTATAACTGGCGCACTTCAGGAACAGGCGTTCCCGCCCCCGGGCGACTCGATGATGCGCCGCGGCCGGGCGAGAGTGGGAGGAGAGCCTGGACATCGTCCTGCAGCTCGTGCTCAACGGTCTGGCCGTCGGCTGTATCTACGGCCTGGTCGCCCTCGGCTTCGTCCTCATCTACAAGGCTACCGAACTGGTGAACTTCGCCCAGGGCGATCTCATGATGCTGGGCGCCTTCACCTGCTACATGCTCGTCGTGTGGTACGGCATCGGCTACTGGGTCGCCTTCGCGGGGGCGGTGGCCGTGGTGGGGCTCTTCGGCGCCGTGCTCGACGCGGGCGTCCTCCGCCGCGTGCTCGGCCAGCCGCAGTTCGCGGTGGTCATGCTCACCATCGGCCTCGCCGCCGTCTTCCGGAGCTTCGCCTCCATCGTGTGGGGCACCGAGATCTACACGCTGCCCACGCCCTTCAGCGCCCACACCACCCGCATCGCCGGGGTCAGCGTCAGCCACGAGTACGTGTCCATCATCGTGGGCACGGTGATCCTGTGCGCGGTCCTCTACGCCTTCTTCACCTACACGAAGGTGGGGGTGGCCATGCAGGCGGTGTCACAGAACCAGCTCGCCGCGTACTACATGGGCATCCCCGTGAAGCTGATGTGCTCGCTCATCTGGGCCATCTCCGCGGGGGTGGCGGCCATCGCGGGCGTGCTCCTCGCTCCCGTGTCGCTCGTGGACATCAACCTGGGCTTCATCGGGCTCAAGGCCTTCGCGGCGGCCGTGCTCGGCGGCTTCGGCTCCATCCCCGGCGCCCTCGTGGGCGGGCTCACTATCGGCCTCATCGAGCTCTTCTCGGGCGCCTACCTGCCCGCGGGCTTCAAGGACGTGGCGGCCTACCTCGTCCTCCTCATCGTCCTCGCCGTGCGGCCGCAGGGCATCTTCGGCGCGGTGGGACGGAAGAAGGTATGACCCGCTAGGCCGCATGCGCTTTCTCTTCAAGACCTCCTACGCGCAAGACCTCACGCTCTTCACGGACGGCGTGCAGCGCAACTGGTACCTCGCCCTCCTCGTGGCGCTCGCCCTCCTGCCCTGGCTCGTGCCCGCCTACCTCGTCGATATCAGCCTCGTGCTGATCTACGGCTTGTGCGGGCTCAGCCTCATGGCTCTCGCCGGCTACACCGGCCTCGTCAGCCTCGGCCACGCCGCCTTCCTCGGCATCGGCGCCTACGCCCACGTCTACTTCACCCAGGACCTGGGGCTGCCGTGGATCGTCTCCGTCGCCCTCGCGGTGGCGCTCACCTCGGCCACGGGGGTGCTGGTGGGATTGCCCGCTCTCCGCATGACGGGGGTCTACCTGACCATCGCCACCCTCGCCTTCGCCCTCATTATCCAGGAGGTCTTCACCCGCTGGGATCACGTCACCCACGGGCTCAAGGGCCGCCCCGTCGACAAGCCCGTGAACTTCGGGGTGTCCTGCGGCAGCGACACCGCCTTCTACTTCCTCTGCCTCGCCTTCCTCATCGC
>JBKOVG010000318.1:0-30183 GCA_046723845.1 Candidatus Methylomirabilota bacterium
GTCCACCCCCGCCCCGATGGAGTGGTAGTAGACGATCTGCTTGGCGAGGTGGAAGTTGTCCGCGTGCACGCGGCCGAAGATGATGTCGGTGTCGGGCAGCTCGCGACGCTGGGAGGCGCTGTCCTTCACTTCCACGATGCGCGCGCCGGGCCCCGCCGCCTCCAGGATGTTGGCGCGGTCGTTGTCCGTGAGGCTGGACACGATGAGGTTGGGGACGAACAGGATTTTCATGGACACCTCACGGCGACGTGGAGACGGTGCATGTCGAGGGCAGGACTCCCCTCACCCTGCCCTCTCCCCAGAGGGGAGAGGGATCGAGCGAACACACACACCCTCTCCCGGCGGGGAGAGGCAGGGTGAGGGGGCAAGCCCGTTCACGCGGGAAAGTGGTAGAGGCGGGCGGCGTTGCCGCAGACGATCTTGTGGCGCACCTCGAGGGCGAGATCGGCCATCTCGCGCGCCACGTACTCGCGCGAGTCGGGCCAGATGCCGTCGGGGTGCGGGAAGTCGGAGCCCCACATGATCTTGTCCGCCCCGAGCTGGTCGACCAGCTTCATCCCCACCGGATCCGTCTGATAGGTCGCCCAGCACTGGCGCCGCCAGTACTCGCTGGGGGGCATGGTCAGCGAGAGATCCTTGAACTGGTCCGCCCACTCGCTGTCCATGCGCCAGAGGATGTAGGGAATCCAGCCGATGCCGGACTCGCCCAGCACCATGCGGACGCGCGGATAGCGCTCGAGGACGCCGCCGTAGATCATGGCCATGAGGATCTGCGCCATGTTCATCTGGAAGCCCGTGATGTGCCCGGCGTAGGCCATGCGGGCGAGGCGCTTCTGCTCCTCCGTCACCTCGGCCCCCGCGCGGCTCAGATCGGAGCCGATAAAGACGAGCTGCTGGAGGCCCTCGGGCAGTCGCGTACCGATGGTGTGGAAATGAAGCGGCAGCCCGGAGCCGTCGATCACCTCCCACAGCGGATTCCAGTAGGGATCCCACAAGGGCTTCAGGTCGGGCGAGTTGGCGATGTCGAGGCCGCGGACGGCGCCGCGCTTGGCCACCCGCTCCACCTCGGTGATGGCGGCGTCGATGGGATGGTTGGGAATGGAGGCGAGGCCCGCGAAGCGCTCGGGATGGGTGGAGCAGAAGTCGGCGAGCCACTCGTTGTAGATGCGCATCGCCTCGACGGTCGCCTCCGGATCGCCCATGCGGCCGGTGGCGCCCAGGATCCCGTAGAGCACCTCGCCCTGCACGCCGTCGAGGTCCTGATCGCGGATACGCAGCTCCGGCTCGGTGAGCCGGCGAATCCCCTTCTTGCCGTCCTCGTAGAGACCGGTGGAGGCCATGCGGTCGGCGCGATGGATGCGACCCGGCACGTACTCGCGCCCACCCGAGCCCATGCCGCAGGCATGCCCGAGCTTGGCGCCCTTCGTGGTCACCCACACCGGGCCCGTGGGCCCATCGATCACGTGCGGCATGCGGTCGCGCATGACCGCGGAGGCGTGCTCGGTGAAGAGGGTGGGCGGCAGCCAGCAGAGATCGATGTGGCAATCCGCCGAGATCATCTCGTAGCGCATGCGCCCGCCCCCCGCTACTTGATCAGGCCGTAGAACTTCCCCGCGTTCTCGCAGGTGATCTTGCGCGTCATCTCCGCGGGCAGGTGTCCGAACTGCTCCGCGATGTACTTGGACGACTCGGGCCATACCCCATCGCCGTGCGGGTAGTCGGAGCCCCACATGAGCGTCTCCACCCCCATGTCCTCGATGAGCTTGGTGCCGATGCGGTCGAACTGGAAGGTCGCCTTGCACTGCCGCCGCCAGTAGTCGCTCGGCTTCATCTTGAGGCCTAGGTCGTGGAAGCGGTCCTCCCACTCGAAATCCATGCGGTCCAGCGCGTAGGGAATCCAGCCGATGCCGCTCTCCCCGAAGGCGATGCGCACGTGCGGGTAGCGCTCCAGCACCGCCGCCCCCACGATGGCGCCGAGGATGTTGACGAGGTTCATCTGGAAGGCGGAGACCACCGTGAAGAAGGCGGCGCGCCGGGTCAGTCCCTTCTGCTTCTCGAGCACGTCGGGAGGCAGGGCGGGGAACGTGTGGAAGTGCAGCGGCAGCCCCACGTCGTCCACGGCCTTCCACAGCGGCTCCCACACGGGATGCCACATGGGCTCCATGTCCCACGAGCAGGACAGCTCCATGCCGCGGATGCCCGAGCCCGCCACGCGCTTGATCTCCTTCACCGCGGCGTCGATGTCGCCATAGGGGAGACAGGCGAGGCCGATGTAGCGGTCGGGATCGTGGCGGATGAAGTCGGCGAGCCAGTCGTTGTAGATGCGGAACATCTCGCTGGCTGCCTCGTGATCGCCGAGCTTAGTGGCGGCGCCGAGGATGCCGTAGAGCACCTCGGCCTGGACGCCGTCGCGATCCATGTCCTTAGCGCGCAGCACGGGGTCCGTCGGGCGGCGGATGCCCTTCTTGCCGTCCTCGTAGAGCCCGGTCTTGGCCATGATGTCGACGCGGTGGTGCATCCCCGGCACGTATTTCTGGCCCGCCGGCCCCACGCCGTTCATGAGACCGAAGGACATGCCGTTCTTGCAGGTCCAGTACGGGCCGTCCGGGCCGTCGGTGACGTAGGGCATCCGCGGCTTCATGGCGGCGGTGGCGTTGGCGGTGAACAGATCGGGCGGGACCCAGGGAAGATCGATGTGGCAGTCGGCCGAGATGCGGGTGTAGCTCATGAGGTCATCCTCCCTGGGGACGGTTCACGGCTTGAGGCGCAGCTCCTCATAGGGGGCAGAGTACGGGTAAAAGGGAATCAACGCGAGGGTGGGCTCCTCCACCGGAGATCCCGTCACATCGAGATGGCCGCTCGGGAGATGTGGCCCGAGCCGCTCTGATGCTGGAGCCAGTCAGCCTGCCGGAAGCCATCCGAGATGCGCTCCAGCGGAAAGACGTGGGAGATGATGCGCGAGAACGGGAAGCGGCGAAGGTTCCGCCGCAGGAACGCGAGGGACTGCTCGAGCGCCCACGGCGAGTAGTTGGAGGTCGCCACGAAGCGCACGTTGCCGCGCACAAGGGCCGTCGCGTCGTACGAGAAGATGTTGTCGGGCGCGATGCTGCCCACCTCGAGATAGCACCCCCCGCCCCGGAGCATGCGCAACCCCTCGGGAATCACATCGGGGTAGCCGACGAGGTCCGCCACCACATCTGCCCCGAAGCCGTCCGTGAGCTCCTTCACGGCCTCCACGCGCCGGTCAGCCGTGGTCAGCTCGGCGGCGTTCAGTGCGTGATCCGCTCCGAAAGCGCGCGCGAGCTCAAGCCGCTCGGCCAGACGGTCGATCACGATGATCCGGTCGGCGCCCATGTCGCGCGCCACGGCCACCGCGTTGATGCCGAGGCCGCCCGCGCCCTGGATGACCACGGCGTGCCCGGCGCGGAGTCCGGCCTGCCGGAGTCCGTAGAGAACCTGGGAGAGCGCACAGTTACTCGGGGTGGCGATGTCGTCTGAGATCTCGTCGGGAATCTTGAACACGTAGTGGCCGGGCCGGAGATAGTAGTAGTCGCCGTAGGCGTTGTTGAAGTAGGGCGGCGTGCCGGCGACCCGGTTGGGCCGGCCCTTGCGCGGGCAACTGCCCATCTCGTCGTGGAGGCAGACGGGGCAGCGGCCGCAGGGGAAGAAATAGAGATAAGTGACGCGGTCGCCTTCGCGGAGCGGCTGGCCCATCGAGTCCACGGTGACGCCCGCGCCCAGCCGTTCGACGCGCCCGCACATCTCGTGGCCGAAGGTCAAATCCCGAGGGCTCGCCCCGTACGTCTCCTTCATCTCGCCACGCCAGATGTGCAGGTCGGAGCCGCACACCCCGGCCCGGGTGAGCCGCACCAGGATGGCGCCCGCCTCCACCTCCGGCACGGGATACTCCCGCAGCTCGAACTCGCCTCCGTATGCCCGCAGCACCGCGATGCGTCCTTTCATGATCATTCTCCTGTGATCAGGACCGGCGCGCGGAGAACACCACCGCGTGCAGGGGAATCCGCACGGGGCGGTCGCCCAGCTCTGCCGCTACCGCCGCCGCCGTGGCCTGCCTCACCTCTTCGAGAGCGTCGGCCCGTCGCTCCACGATGGCCGCGCCCATGGGATTGCCGTCGATCAGCCCTATGGCTGCTTCCGCCGCCGAGGGGCTCGAGCCCTGCTTCGCGACGTGATTCATCTCGATCCGAGTGAAGCCCGCCTCCTCGAGCCATGTCCGCACGGGCGCAACATCGTGGAGGCTGCAGGGCACGCTGTAGAAGGTCGGCGGATCGGCGGGGAAGAAGCGGCCCGCCGTCTCGTGGACGATGCGCTGGATGGGATTCCTGGCCATGGCATCCCACACGTTGAAGAGATATTGCCCGCCGGGCTTGAGCACCCGTAAGGCCTCGCGGATGCCCGCCGCCTTGTCGGGGAAGAACATGAGCCCGAACTGGCAGACCGTCGCGTCGAACGACTCATCCGGAAAGGGCAGCCGCGTGGCATCGGCGGGCTGCCACTCCACGTGGCTGGCGGGGATCTGCGTCCGTGCGTAGGCGATCATCGCTTCGTTCAGGTCGGTGGCCACGAGCGATCCCGCGCCGCGCAGCCGCTCGGCGAGGCGCCGGCTCACGATGCCGGTGCCGCAGGCGGTTTCGAGGACGCGCATCCCGGGCTTCACCTCGAGGCGCCCGGCGAGATCATCGGCGAAGCCGTGGAAGAGGACGGGGCCGAGGTAGCGATCGTAATTCTTGGGCACGTCTCCCACGAACGCCGCGTGGCGGTCCGCCATCGTCGTTCGCTCACGCGCTCCATTCGCGCGGACCGTCGTCCTCGTACCCGCACTGCTCGCAGGGGCTGTAGTAGTGGGCGGCGGGCGGCATGGCCACGGCGAGGCGGAGGGATAGGTCCTCGCCCACGTTGCGGATGTGGTGCACGGTGCCGCGCGGCACCCAGACGATCTCGTCCTTCCTGGCCCGGAAGACGATGCCGCCCGTGAGCTCCCACTCGAGGGTTCCGGCGAGAACGACCCACCACTCGTCGAACTCGCGGTGCCAGTGGGGACGATTGCCTCCGCCGGGCGGGCTCGCGATGAGTGTCACGAGCTGCCGCTCGTCGGCGATGATGCGCTTCGACCACGGCGGCGGCCCCATGGACGCCACCAGCTCGGCCACGCGCGTGTGGAGGACGTTGGGCCATGTGCGGCCCGGCGCGCTGGGCGGGCGGGGTCCGGCCGCCAGGCTACCGATGACGATAGAGACCGCGGCGTCTCCCGGAGTCATGCCGAGCGGAGACGACGATCAGTTGCGGAACGAGGGATCGATGCGGTCGAGACGACGCAGCAGTCCCGGCCACACCAGGGCGCCCCGGCCGCCGCCCGACCGCTGCGCGTTCTGCAGACGCGCATAGGAGTCGTTGAGCACTTCCTTGGGCACGGGAATCAGCTCGCCGCCTCCCGATTGCGCGCGCACCTGGATCGCGCACGAGGTCTCGAGGTAGTACATGGACACGAAGGCCTCGGCCACCGTCTCACCCACGGTGAGGAGGCCATGGTTCCGGAGGATGAGGGAAGTCTTGTCGCCGAGATCAGCCACCAGCCGCGGCTTCTCGTCGTCGCGCAGGGCCGGCCCCTCGAAGTCGTGATAGGCGAGGCTCGCGAGCACGGAGATGGAATGCTGCGAGATGGGCAGCAGTCCCGCCCGCTGCGTCGATACCGCCACCCCGCTCGCCGTGTGGGTGTGCAGCACGCACTTGGCGTCGTGGCGCGCGGAGTGGATGGCACTATGGATGATGAAACCCGCGGGATTCACCGGGAACGGCGAGTCGTCGAGCTTCTGGCCGTCCTGGTCGATCTTGACCAGGCTCGAGGCGGTGATCTCGTCGAAGAAGAGGCCGTAGGGGTTGATCAGGAACTGGTCCTGGGTTCCGGGCACCCGCGCCGTGATGTGCGTGAAGACGAGGTCTTCCCAGTCGTAGCGGACGAGGAGCCGGTAGCAGGCGGCGAGGTCCACGCGGACCGCCCACTCTTCGGGGGAGACCTTGTCTTTGAGCGACGGGATATGCAGGGTCGTGTCGGCCATGACGTCGATCTCCTCTCGATGGATGCAGCCTCACTCCTCGCGCGGTGTCCGGTACTTTAGCACGAATGGAATGCCTCTGATCCCCTCGCCTCCCAGAAGACGAGAGGGGGAACTAGGGTTCCGGAACGCCAAGGTCACGACAGATCTTTCGCGCCAGGAACTCATTGATCTCGCGATGCCGAGGCACCGTTGTGAATCTTCTCGTGGCGGGATTCGTGTAGACCGAATGACGAGCTCCCTCTCGTAGGAGCTCACAACCAGCGGCGCGCAGGTGACGAAGAAGCTCCAGGCGCCTCACGCGCGGGAAATGGCGAGCGACTCTCTGATGACGTCCTGGCCTTTTAGATCCTTCTCCGCGAGCATTCGGTTGGCCTCGACGACGAGCAGTACGGCCTCGCGAAGGTTCGCTCGCGCTTCCTCCAGGGTCACCCCCTGAGTGTTGGCGCCGGGGAGCTCCTCCACGAACCCGATATAGCCCTCGGGGACTTTCCTGAACACGGCGGTCAGCTCCAGCCTCATGGTCGCACCCCCCTTCGCGAATCCTATGGCGATACTGCCTTTCGGCTCAATGTCGCGGGATTGATACAGATCTTCTCGATCAGGCTCGATACGTCTGCCTCGAGTATACGCGGCCCCTAGATGCCTCCGGTCACGTCGATGGTGACCCCGGTGACGAAGTCGGCGTCGCTGGAAGCCAGGAAGCAGATGACTCGCGCCTGATCGCGTGCCTCGGCCATGCGGCGGAGCGGTGTGCGGAAGATCTCCTGCGACTGCTCCTCCGACGACCGCTGCTCCCAGCGCGGCCGGATGCGCTCGGTCAGCGTCATGCTGGGAGCGATGGCGTTCACGGTGATCCCGAACGGGCCCAGCTCCTGCCCGAGCTTCTTGGTCAAGGCGATGATGCCGCCCTTGGCCGTCGCATAGGCGCTGCTGCTGCTGGCGCTGATCCCCCGTCCCGCGATGGACGAGATGTTCACGATCTTGCCCCCGCGCTGGCGCTTCATCACCGGCACCAGGGCGTGGATGAAGAGAAAGGTGCCCTCGAGGTTGAACGTGAGGAGCTGCTGCCAGTCGGCCAGCGAGAGCTCGTCCACGGTGGCGGCGGGCCGGGAAATGATGGTGCTGCCGCCCACCGCGTTGACCAGGATGTCGACGTGCCCGTGCTCGCGCACCACCCGCTCCACCACCGCGTCCACCTGCACGGCATCGAGGGCGTCGGCCCGATAGGCATGGGCGCGGCCGCCCGTCGCCTGGAGGGCCGCGACGGCGTCCTTGAGCCGGCCCTCGTCGCTGTCCACCGCGGCCACCGTGCCGCCCTCGGCGCAGATGATATCGGTGGTGGCCCGCCCGATCCCGCTCGCCGCGGCGGTGATGAGCGCTACGCGTCCTTCGAATCGCATGCCGTCCTCCTCAGGCCGTGGCGGGCGCCGGCCCCTTGCTCTCCTTGATGCTCACGGGCGCCTCGGCCTCGAACGGGCTCAGGAGCTTCAGTTCCTTGCCCATCTCGCGCACGGCGGGCAGCACCTCCTGGCCGAAGAGCTTGATGCAGGTGATGGCGTCGGCATTGCTCACGAAGCCGTCACTCGCCCAGAAGCCCACGATGGAGGGACGCGTCTCCTCGAGGAGGCGGCGGAGCTTCGGGATCACCGTCTTCGGCGTGCCCGCGATGATCTGCTGGTTGCGGATCTGGTCCTCGAACGACGCGGCACGCGGATTGGCTCCGCGGCCCACCGCGAACTCCACGAAGGCCTTGCGGTACGACGGCGAGAAGTATCCAGAGGGCGTCGACCACACGGGATGGGCGAGGCCGGTGAACTCCCCCTGCATCCACATGAACTGCCGCGCATTCGCCATGGCCTTCTCTTCCGTCTCGGCCACGTGGCAGCGCTGGAGATAGCCGCGGTTCTCCGGCCCCGCGGTATAGCCAGCCTCCGCCGCCACGGAATCGTAGAGCTCCCAGATCTTCTTGGTGGCGTCGATGGCGGTGCTGAGCGCGATGTAGGGATAGCGCTGGCGTGCGGCCCAGATGATCGTCTCCTTGCTCAGCACTCCCGGGATCCACACGCGCGGGTGCGGCTTCTGCAGCGGCACTGCCCATGGATTCACCACGCGGTGCTGGTAGTGCGTGCCCTCCCAGCGGAAGGGACCAGTGTGCGTCCACGCGCGAACGATCAGCTCGTGGGCTTCCTCGAAGCGCTCACGGTTGTAGGCGGGGTTGACGCCGGCCGCGAGCTGCTCCTGGCCGCCGCCGCGCACGAAGCCCGAGACGAGACGGCCGCGGGAGATCATGTCGATCATGGCGAGCTCTTCAGCGAGCCGGACGGGGTTGTCGGCGAGCGGCAGCGGGTTGCCCAGCAGCACGAGCTTCACGCGGTTGGTCAGCGCAGCGAGGATCGACGCGAACACGTTGCACTTGGCCTGCATGCAGAACGGCGCGTTGTGGTGCTCGTTCAGCATGATACCGTCGAAGCCCACCTCCTCGGCGAGCTTGTAGTGCTCGATGTACTCGTTGTAGAGGCGGCTCCCCGCCACCGGATCGAAGTGCTTGTTGGAGAACATGAGGGCGGTGGCCCCGAAATCCTTCCCCGCCTGCTCGGGATACGCCGACATCGGCTGCTCGGTGAAGTACATGAGGTGCATGCTGGTCTCCCGGTCCGAATCGGGCCCTCAGGGCCCGCCCCGCCTCACGACCCGGCGGCGAATTCGCTGATGAGCTTCGCGAGCGCGTCGGGCTGCTCCATGTCCACGAAGTGGCCGCACCGCTCGACCACGGCGAGGCGGCTCCCCGGGATGGCCCGCGCGTACTCCTCGCCGCATTCGAGCGGCACCACCTTGTCCGCGCGCCCCCACACCACCAAGGTGCGAGAGCGCACGCCCTGCAGGAGATGCGGAAGCGCCGGATTGTACATGTAGGGCTTCCAGGCGATCCGGAAGGTCATCTCGCGGTTGAGGTCCCACTGCTCGAGCTGCGGCGTCGGGGGATCGGCGCCGTACAGCCGATCGAAGGCGTGCTGGTCCTCGAAGCCCGCGCGCGCGTAGGCGATGTAGCTCAGGAGCGCCTGATCGAGGATCTCCCCCCGCGTGGGCTTGAGCCCCATCGCGCCCACGAGGACGACACGCCGAAAGGCCTGCGGTGACATGGTCGCCATCTCCGCGGCGATCCAGCCGCCGAAGCCCAGGCCGACCAGGTTCGTCGAGCCGAGCTGGAGGGCGGCCACGAGCGCCTGGTACATCACGGCCACGTCGCGGGTGGAGCGCAGCCAGGCCGGCCGCTCCGCTCCGTCGTAGCCCGGATGCGAGGGCAGATGCACGGTGAAGCGCTGGGCAAGACTCTCGTAGAAGGGCAGGCTCTCGAGGGTGCCGATATCGTGATGGAGAACGAGCAGCGGCGGGCCCGCGCCGCGCTTGCGCAGGCGCACGGCGACTCCGCACACCTTCACGTCTTCCGTGGTCCACACGGCGTCACTGGTGACGGTCATGGCGTGAGAATACCTCAGACGCGTTCGAGGATGTGGAGCCCGCGTCCCCTGTCGATCAGGTAGAGAAGCCCGCGATCGTCCACTTCCACGTCGTTGCTGGAGACGCGGGAGTGTCCCGAGGGCGGCTCGGGCAGGAAGTGCGCGACCTCGCGCGGGGCGTGCGGCTTCGAGATGTCCACGATGCGCAGGCCGTGGGCGAACCACGCGACCGGGATGTCGGTGCCCGTCACACGCTCGCAGGGCTGGTGGCAGCCCGTGAACTCGGGCTGCGGCTGTCCGTCCACGCCTTCCACCTGGAAGCTCGCGAACGGCACGGGCCGCTTCTCGTCCGTGATGTCCACCAGCCACAGGAAGGACGGCGGACCGGGCTCGAGCTTGGCCACGTCCTCGTCGGCGGCGATCATGAGGCGCCGACCGTGAAGGGGAAACGGCAGCGGCAGCGCAGTATGGGTGGGCGTGATGAAGGGCGGGCTCCAGTCAAGCCCGGACACGTAGCGCGGCTTCCCCATGTCCTCGATGTCGAGGATGACGAAGCCGCCGTGCCAGTAGCTCACGTACAGGCGATTGCCGAGGCGGATCGGATGATGGCAGCGATGGTGCCGCCCCGACCACGAGGGCGTCTCTCCGCCTCCCGTCCACTGCCCGGGCATCCACCAGCGCCCGACCTCGCGCGGCTGAGCGGGATCGGCGAGGTCGAGGATCATCACGATGTTGCCGACGTAGCCATCCATCTCCGGCGAGATGTAGGCATAGCGGCCGTCGAAGGTGAAGCGATGCACGCCGGCGCCGCCGCACTTCCAGAACGCGATCTCGCGGGGACGGCTGGGCTGCGACACGTCGAAGATGCCGAGTCCCTTCAGGGCTCCCGGCGACGGCTGCTGCGCAGGGTGCGCCTCGCGGTTGACCAGCATGAGACCGTTCGCCGCGCGCACCTTGTGCGAGTGCGTGCCCGCGGGAATCTCGAGGGCGGCCAGCTGCCGCGGCGCCTTCGGGTCGCTCACGTCCACGATGGATGTGCCGTGCGGCGCCTTCATGTGCGCGATGTAGGCGACGCGCCCATCCACGACCACCTGCCCGCCGCCGGGGCAGTCGAAGTACCCGACCTGACGCAGCCCCTGCGCGCTCGCGCTCATGCCGGCGGGCTAACGCAGGCTGTAGAGCTTGATCACGTTCTCCGACGTGATCTTGCGCCGCACGCTCTCCGACAGCATGCCGAGGTTCTTCTCGATGAACTTCCGCGAGTCCGGCCACAGGCAGTCGGGATGCGGGTAGTCCGCGCCCCAGATGATGTTGTCCTCGCCGATCAGCGGGATGATGGGCTCCATGTACTGGTCCTGCTGATAGGTCACGTAGCCTTGGCGCTTGAAGTAGTCGCTGGGCTTGAGCTTGAAACCGAGCGACCGGCCGCGATCCTCGTACTCGGTGTCGAGCCGATCGAACACGTAGGGCAGCCACGTCACCCCCGACTCGCCGAGAACGAAGTTGAAGGCCGGATACTTCTCGCAGGCGCCCGACGCGATGAGCGACACGAACACTTCCATCGTGTCGAGCTGGAAGAGGGCGGAGCGCACGAGACGCCACTGGATCATGTACTCCTTCTCCATCTCCGGCGTGTCGGGCTGGCGGATGCCCTTGAAGCCCGTGGAGTGGAAGGAGATGGGGAATCGGCACTCGGCGGCGGCCTCCCACAGCGGATACCAAGCGTGGTGATAGAGCGGCAGGCTCATGGTCTTGAAGTGAAGATCGCCGCCCCGGAGCCCCATGTTGGCGCAGCGGCGGACTTCGGCGGCCGCCACGAGGGGATCGTTGTTGGGCACGATGGCGAGCGGGAACACGCGATTGGGATCGGAGCGCTTCGCGAACTCCGCCGCCCAGTCGTTGTAGATCTTGTTGGACCACGCCCGCTGCTCGCCGTCCGGGATGAGGTCGTTGATCATCAGGCAGCCGTAGATGATCTCTTTCTCGACGCCGTCGCGGTCCAGATCGGCCAGACGCAGCTCGGGCGTGGTCGGCCGCGGCTGGGCGCCCCGGCGATAGTCCCACTCGAAGCCGTAGTCCTTCATCTCGTCGATGTGGCCGAAGGTGCCCTTCTGGTACTTGAGGAAGCCGGGCCCCACGCCGTTCCACATCCCCTTGTCCTGTGCGTTGACGAACCAGTGGAGCCCGTCCTCCAGCTCTTCCGTCCGTGGAACGAGCAGCTTCCACTTGGCGGGCGCCTGCGACGACCAGAGATCGGGCGGGCAATACGTCAAGTCGATGTGGTTGTCACCGGAGATGAGTCGCTCGGCCATGGAACCCTCCTTGGTCTGGGTAGCCAGGAGTCTAGGCGGACTCGGAGGCGGTGTCAAAGCCCTCCCGGAGGAAGTCTCGTACCGCCAGGTCCTGGCTGAGCGCCGAGAGTCCGGACTCGGGACCGCGGGCCTTCATTCGATCACCTGGTCGGCCCGTCCCCGCCCAGACGGTGGGATCGTCAGGCGGAGAGCCCTGGCGGTCTTGCGAGCGGTGCGGCGAGAGGCCCCAGGCGAGGACGGCGGCGAGCACAGCGCGCACCTTCATCGTGTCATCTCGGCGACCACCCTCACCCCGGCCCTCTCCCTCTCCGAGGGAGGGGGAGTCGCTCTGATGCGAGCGGACGGACCGGCAGCCCTTAGTTGACGAGGCCCTCGCGCTCGAGCGCCGCCTTGAGCCGCGACTCCTCCACCCGCACCTGCACGCCCGCCCGCTCTTCCTGAAGGCTCATGGGGATGCGGGAGTCGCGCTCGCCCCAGCCCCGGTTCAGCGCCTCCGTCAGCTCGGCGAGCGCGAGGTTCGCCACGCGCATGGGCACGCCCATCTCGCGGCCAAGCTGGGTGGCAAGGCTCACGTCCTTGTGGGCCAGGCGCAGCGCAAAGTTCGGCGGGTCGTACTTGCCGCGGAAGAACTGGTGCGGCATGCGGTCGAAGGTGCGCTGGCGGCCGAGGGCGCCCTGGCGCACCGCTTCCCACAGCGCGAGCGGCTCCACGCCCGCCTTGACGCCCATGGTGAAGACTTCGGCGAGCGCCGTCTGGATCGCGTAGCCCGCGCAGTTGTGCACGAGCTTGGTGACGGAGCCGGCGCCGATGGGCCCCACGTGCACGGCCTGGTCGCCGATGGAGTCCAGCACCTTCTTGTGCTGGAGGAACACGTCCTTGTCACCGCCCACCCACAGCGCCAGCTTCCCCGAGCGCGCGCCGCTCGGCCCGCCGCTCACCGGCGCGTCGAGGAGATGTACGCCTTTCTCGGCGAAAATACCGTGCACGCGCCTCACCAGCGTCGGCGAGTTGGTGGTGAGGTCGAAGTACGCCTTGCCTTTGCTCATGCCGGCCAGGAGGCCGTCCGGGCCGAGGGCCACCGCTTCCATCTCGGGCGGGCCGGGAAGCGAGGTGAGCACGACCTCGGTCGCTTCTGCCACTTTGCGCGGCGTGTCCGCCCACGTGGCCCCGGCGGCCAGGTGCGGGGCGGCGGCCTCACGCCGGATGTCGTGCACGACGGCCTCGAAGCCACCCTTCTTCATCATGTTGGACGCCATGCTGGCGCCCATGATCCCGAGCCCGATGAATCCGACCTTCATGGCGGTCTCCTACTTCTTCGCGTCGAAGACGTTCGTTGCGATCCGTGCCGCCGTCATAGCGGTGGGCCAGCCGGAGTAGAACGCGAGATGGGTGATGAGCTCGCCGATCTCTTCCTTGGTGACGCCGTTGCCCAGCGCGCGCTCGATGTGACCCTTGAGCTGATCGCTCCGGTACATGGCGGTGAGGGCGGCCACCGTGATGAGGCTGCGATCGCGCTTCGAGAGACCGGGCCGCTCCCACACGTCTCCATAGAGGACCTTCTCGCTCAGGTCGATGAGCTTGGGGACGGTGCCGCGAACCTCGTCTCGTGCCGACGTTGCCGATGCGGGTGTGGGCATGCTGACCTCCGAAGGTCCCCTCTCCCTCCGGGGAGGGAGAGGGCGGGGTGAGGGTGGCTCAGGCGATCTTGACGATGCCGGGCTCCATGGTCTGGAAGCGATCGGCCACCTGCGGATCGTGGCCGGCCACGACGAGCTTCTCCTTCCCCGCCAGCGCGTCGATGGTCTCGAAGGCGTCGAGCATCTCGGGCAGGCTCGTGATGATCTGCACGGGTTGGCGCGTCTCCACGTTGTGATAGAAGTGCGAGGCATCCGAGGTGAGCACCACGGTGCCGCGCTTCGTCGCCACGCTCACGATCTGAAGCCCCGCGGTGTGCCCGCCCACGCGGTGCACCCGCAGGCCCGGGAACACCTCACGGTTGCCCTCGATCATTCGGATGCGCTGATCGTAGTTGAGGGTGACAAGGCCGGCGAGAGACGGCACGTTGGCGGAACCGCGGAAGGCCGGCGTGCCCGCATAGGGCCCGGTCCAGAACGACACCTCTTCCTTCTGGATCCAAAACTCCGCGCTCGGGAAGAGACTGTGTCCGGCCCAGTGATCGTAGTGGAGATGCGTGATGAGGCAGAGCGGAATGTCCGCCGGCTTGATGCCCGCGCGCTCCACCATGGAGGCCGGCGTCACGTAGTTGCGCATCTCGCGCTTCTGCGCTTCATCACCGAGGAATCCCGTGTCCACGAGCACAGGCTGCGGCCCACCCAGGACGAGCCAGACGAAGTAGTGGAGGGTGAGCGTGTCGTGCGATGACTCGCGGTAGAAGAACTGGCACTTCGTGGTGTCCCGTTCCGAATACTTGAGCGCGTACACCTCGTACATGGCGATCCTCCCAGGCCCGGGAGTCTACCCTAGATTTGTCCGAAGGACGTGAGGTACTCCGCCCCGCAGCACGCGCTCGAGGAGCAACTAGCCCGAACTATTCACGAACACGCGGAGCGCGAGGCGGGTCGGGCCCGTCGTCAGGGGCGGGAGAGCGCTCCCGCCGCGTCATCCACTCGCCTGAATCGCCGCTCTCCGGGCGGCGCCCGCTCCGCCGGAGCGCTCCCCCGCCCCCGCCGCCACCCGCCCCGATCGCACGTGCGGCACTCGTGAATAATCCAGGCTAGAGCATCGCGCCCGGCACCATGAGCAGCGTGCCCGTGAACTCGCCGTGACCATCGCGCCGAAGCGTTTGCTCCCTGCCTCTGACCCGTAGGGGGATCACGAGAGCCAGCCGCGCGCGCCGCGGGCGGTGCGGGCCGCGCGCAGGGCGTGGCGCACGGCGAGCTCGGGGGAGGCCGCGCGAACGATGGGCACCCGCCGGCCCTGCGGCTGGGCGAGACGCCACGTGCCGAGCCCGATCACGGGCCGGCCGATCTTCAGGGCGATGGCGATCTCGGACAGCGTGCCGTACATGCCGCCCACCGCGATCACTGCGTCGCACGAGCGGACGAGGACGACGTTGCGCGCTTGGTCCATGCCCGTGACGATGGGAATGGTGACCCAGCGGTTGGCGTCGCCCCGGCGGAAGCCCGGCAGGATGCCCACCACGATGCCGCCCGCCTCGGCCGCTCCCCGCGAGGCCGCTTCCATGACGCCCCCGCGACCGCCGCACAGGAGCACGGCGCCGGCCCGAGCCACGGCCTGGCCGACCCGGCGGGCGAGAGCGGCCGTTCGCGCGGAACACGTCCCCTCACCGACGACGCCGATGTGCGGGGCGACGGGCCTCAACGCGAGAGGCCGCTAGGAGGGCGGCGAGGTGGCGGTGCCGAGTGCGGTGGGAAGCGGCCCGAAGGCTTCCTGCACCACGGCGCGGGCCCGGGCGACGTCGATCTGGTTCGCGCGCTGGCAGGGCGTGGTCTCGGCGAGCACGCGCTCGGGGTCCTGCCACAGGCGATACTTCTTGAACTTGTCCTCGAACTCGATGCCGAGCCCGCGCGCGAAGACGGAGAGGTAGTGCTCGATGGTGATGGCGCTCTCCGGCTCGAACACGCAGAGGTAGCGCTGGCAGCCGTGGTAAATGGTCGCGAGGGTGTCCACGCCCGCGTGGAGGGCCCGCGCGATCTCGTCGCGCGCCATCTGATCCCACACCGAAGGGCCGACCTGCTGCTGCACGGCGGGCGTGCAACTCCGGCCGAAGCGCGGCTCGGGCTCCACCTCCACGTAGCGCAGCCCCGGCACCGCCTCCAGGAGCTGGCGGCCCGCGTGGCCCTCGCCCGCGCGGACCGGGCTCACGTTGTGATAGTGGAGCGCCACCGTGGCCTCCACGCGGCGGCTCAGGTCCAGCTCGGGGAGCTTGCGCACGAGGAACTCCGCGGCGTGGCTCACGCGGTAGGGTAGCCGGGCCTGGCGGACCTCGTCGTAGAAGTAGATGCAGGACGGGCACCACATCACCACCTCGTCGGGCTGATAGCGCTCGAAGAGCTTGAGGGTGTGGTCGGCCATGCCGCCCGCGGCCGCCGTGTCGCCCTGCTGATGGTGCACGATGCCGCAGCAGTAGGTGGGCCCGCCCACCGCGACGTAGTCGAGGCCGAGACGGTCGAAGATGGCGTTCACGGTCTGGATCATGTGCGAGGTGCGGAAGACGTTGCAGCCGAGGTAGAGGACGATCTGGTGCCGCTCGCCCTCCGCGGGCGGGGCGGTGAGCCGCCACGCCGTCTCGCCGGGCATGTTGAGGAGATCACGGGTGATGGCGATCTCCTCGAAGTAGCGCTTGTAGTCGTAGGCCATGTGCCGCTCCTCAGCTGGTCAGGGACGCGGTCCCGGCTGGAGGCTCTGCATGAGGGCCCGAGGAGGAAGCCTAGCTCAAAGCACGCCGCCGCGGGAGCCGATTTTCCACGCCGGGGAAGCGAACGGCGCTACGACTTCGGCGTGATGACGAAGCGCAGCCGCGCCTCCGGCTTGTCATAGCGCACGAAGGCGTCCTGCACGTCCTGGGCGGTGAAGCGCTGGTACTGCTCCTGGGCCTCGAGCACGTCGTCGATGGTGAGTCCGCGATAGTCGAGGGTCGCGAGCCGGCCCAGCCAGAAGCCCGGGGTCTTCAGAACCTCGTCGAGGAGGGTGGCCGTCTGCTTCTTGGCCACCGCGAGCTCCTCGGCCGTCGGCCCGTCCTTGGAGAACTCCGCGTACATCTGCTCGAGCGCCGCGGCCAGCTTCTGCGCCTTGTCGGGATCGGCGGGGGCGGCCGCCGCGAAGAGCCCAAAGCCCGGATAGATCACCGCGGGCTCCGAGGAGGCGTCGATGCTGTAGACGAGCTGCTGGTCCTCGCGGATCGTCTTGATCATGCGCGTGCTCAGCACGCGGGCGGCCAGGTTGAGGAGCCGCGTGTCGCGCACGTTGCGGATGTCCGTTCCGAAGAACCCCGTGAGCACGGCGGCCTGCGGGGTGAGGATCTCCACCGACTCCGCGAGGGCGACGGGCCCCTGCGGCCTGGCGATGGTGCGCAGGTTGGCCAGGGTCTTGTCGTCGATGCGGGGCCGCGCGGGGAGTGAGCCCACGTACTTCGTGACCAGCCGCGTGGCCGTCTCGCGGTCGATGTCTCCCACCACCGCCACCTCGATGGGCGCCTCCGCGATGAGCCGCTTGAGCCAGGCCTGGGCGGCGGGGCGCGTGAGCGCGCGCACCTGGTCGGCGGTGAGCGACTTGGTCCGCGTCTCTCCCGTGGGGTAGATGACGTCGGCGCTGCGGTCGGCCAGCACCTGCATGGGCCGGCTCTTCCGCTGGACGATGCGCTGGAGCTCCGCGTCCTTCCACTGGTCGAGGGCAGGCTGCTCGATCATGGGGTCGGTGAGGAGGAGATACGCGAGCTGCATCCCCCGGTCCAGATCCACGGGATCGCCGGACACGGTGAGGCTGATCGAGTCGCCCGAGGCGCCAGCGCGCACGCGCACCTTGGCTCCTGTCATCAGGTCGCGGATCTGGGTGCTGCTGAGCTTGCTCGAGGCCGGACGCTCCCACGCGCGCAGGGCGGCTTCGGTGATCCCGCGGTTCGCCGCCCTCTCCTGGATGGGGCCGCCGGCCAGGGTGATGACGATGCTCGCCTCGTTCTTCCGCTGGTCCATGGCACGGTGATGCACACGCACGCCGTTGTCGAGCCACATCGAGGTGATCCCGCTCGCCGCGTGAGTGCTCGTCTCCACCACCGTGCCGCCCTTGGGGGTGGTAGTGAGGAGCTTGGTCGCGCGCGCCACGTCGAGGGGCTTGCCTGGCTTCACGTTCACGGCGGCGCGGCCGAGGGCGAGGAAGTCCGCCTCGGTGGGCGGATCGTCGCTGGCCGGGAGCTCCGCGATGAAGAGGGTGCGGGTGGGATCGAAGTTGACGGCGAAGGCGTCCGAGACCTCGCGGGCGGTGATGCCGGGAAGGAGCTTGTGATAGAAGGCGAGGCTCTGGGCGGCCGACATCGGCCGCGTGCCGCGCGAGACCTCGCCGTTGAGCTGGCGCAGTACCTCGCGGGCGTTGCGGGTCGACTCGCGGCGCACCGACTCCTCGCCGTCCGCGATGATGGCGGTGCGCGCGTCGGCGAGCTCGCGCTCGCTGAAGCCGTGCAGACGAGCGCGCTGGAGCTCAATGCCGAGATCCTTGATCATGGCCCGCCACGTGCCCGGACGTCCCGAGGCCTCCACGGTGAACATGCGCAAGCTCCCCGGCCATTCCTGGATCGACGCGTCCGCATCGAGAAAGGCGGTGCGGCCCGCGGCGATCTCCGCGCTCATCCGGCGGCGGAAGGCCCAGGTGCCGATGTTCTCCACCAGCTCGCGGCGCTTCTGGCCCACGGTGAGGGCGGGGCCGCGAGGCGGCTCCAGCCGCACGATGGAGACCTCGGACCGCGTCAGCTCGGGATCGGTGACCACGATGGCCCGCTGACCCGCGGTGGCCTTCACTCCCACGTCGCGGGGCGCCGGCTTCGGCTCCGTGCGCCCGCCCCCGAAATCCTTCTGGATCACGTCGGCGACCATGACGGGGTCCGTGTCGCCCACCACGATGACCGTTATGTTGCTCGGGACGTACCAGCGCGTGTAGTAGTCGCGAAAGTCGTCGGGCCCCACCGACTTGATGGTGGGCTCGATGCCGATGGGCAGGCGACGGCCCAGGGTGGACTCGGGGGCGAGGCGCTCGAAGATCTGGTCCTGCACCCGCTGCTGGGCGCTCGCCCGCGCGCGCTTCTCCTCCAGGATGATCTGGCGCTCGCTGTCGATCTCGGCGGGAAAGAGGCTCATGCGCAGGGCGACGTCGGACATGTAGAGCATGCCCTTCTCCACGCTCTCGCGGCTGCCGCTGGGAAGGGCGAGCTGGTACGTCGTCTGGTCGAAGCCCGTGAAGGCGTTCTGGTCACGGCCGAAGGAGAGGCCGAGCGATTGGAAGAAGGGAATCACCGCGCCGGGGGGAAAGTTGGCGGTGCCGTTGAACGCCATGTGCTCGAGGTAGTGGGCAAGCCCGCGGGTGGACTCCGTCTCGTTCAAGGAGCCGCTGCCGACGTGCAGCCAGATGGCCACGCGGCCTTCGGGATTCTTGTGGGGCCGGATGATGTAGCTGAGCCCGTTGGGTAGCGTGCCCATGACGAGGGCAGGATCGACGGGGAGCTTCTCGTCGCTCGGGGAGGCCGCCCTCGCGGCGGGCAGCGACGTGAGGAGCAGGGCGGCGGTCAGCACCGGGATCAGGAACATTCGCATGCCACACCCTCCGGGGACGTGAGTGGGATCCGGGGCGCCTCAGTACCGCAGCGCCCCGGTCGATTCATAGTATCGCTGGATCTCCGAAAGCGCTCTGTCGAGTTGGTGGTGGCAGAGGTTGACCGCGTCCAGCAGCACCTTGAACTCCGCCTCTCCGCCGCCCAGCTCCTCGCGATGGGCCAGCTCCTGCTGCGCGCGCCGATAGTGCCGGGCGGCCTGCTCCACCGCGCGCAGGAGATCCCACTCCAGCTCGGGTGCCATCATTTGGGGCAGGCCGGAGCGGGGCAGCGGACGGCCCTGTAGCCGCGCGGCGCCGGCCTTCACGCTGGCCAGCGCGCGCCCGAGATGCGTGGGCACGAGGTCGAGCTTCTTCCTGTGAATCAGGCTGCACATCCCGGTGTCCCCTCCCGTGGCACATCGCTGCCGACACCGTAGCGGAGCGAGATGAGAGCGCCATGAGAGCGGAATGAGAAGCCTCATAGAGTCGGGCCGCCTCGTGCTTTGCGGTAGAATTGCCGCGCCGGTTCCCACTCTCCAGCCTGGAGGCGACGCTGTCCTTCCTGGGCCTGGGCGTGGAGCCGGATGTGGTCACCTGGGGGCGCATGCTCAACGGCGGGCGGCTCTACCTGAGCACGGCGTGGTGGATTACCGCCTGCCCCGGGCTCGCCCTCTTCCTCACCGTGCTCGCCGTCAACCTGCTCGGCGACCAGCTCCGGGACTGGCTCGCTCCGCGGCTCCGCAACACGCCGCGGAGCGATCTGCTCTGAGGCGGCCATGACGCGCCTCACCACCATCCTGCGGATCGCGGCCTTCGTGGCGATGCTCTCGGCGGCTGGCGTCTACCTCTCGGACTACGTCTGGATCGAGTATCGCCTGAGCCACGCCGCGGGTCCGGACGCCCTCGGCACGGTGACCTTCTACTACGCCACGCCCCTCAAGAACGGCCGCCTCGATATCTTCTACAACCAGCCTCAGACCGAGGTGTGCGTGTACGCGCTCTTCCCGCATGGCGGCTATCGCCCCTGCTGGTACGCCGTGCGGGACAAGGTGCGGACCATCTAGGCCTAGAGCCGGATCACGAGGCTCTTAGAGGCCGCCGGGTCGCGAAGGCGCTCGACGCGCTCGCCAGGGCAACGCCAATCGACGGCACTGCGGCACGCCGCTGACCCCTCCTGTCGATACGACGCAGCCCGCATAAGATCGTGTATCCATCCGTGGGCATTGGCGCGGATCACGCTCGGCAGTATGAAGAAACATGGCGTACGGCCACGATGCGCAAGAGCTTCGCCGGTCTGAGGACTGCAAAAGCGCTCCGGTCATCGGCCTGGCATTCGATCGCGGCACCATCCTGCTGACCGGGGCGGCTGCCGACCTCGGTCTCACCGCTGCACCCGGAATCTGCTGGGATCCACGCGTCCACGCCCACCGGGCGCCCGCCATCGCGTATCCCGCCTTGAAGCGGTGGCTTCTCGACGCCGGGGCCCACCTCCACGACATCTCTCCATCCTTGCGCCCCGACTCGACGGCGTGGTCTGAGATCGAGCTCCGGTCCTACCAGGAGGCGGCGCTGTCCGCATGGGAGCTGGGGCAGCGCCGGGGCGTGGTCGCTCTCCCGACCGGAAGCGGCAAGACCCGGCTTGCCCTGGCCGCCATGCGCCGTATGGAGATGGGAACGCTCTGTCTCGTCCCGACCCGCGTCCTGCTCGACCAATGGCTTCGCGAGATCCGCGCCGTGTATGGCGGCGAGGTTGGATGCTTCGGCGATGGCGTGCACCAGGCGGCGCCGCTGACCGTCGCCACCTTCGAGAGCGCGTTCCGCCACATGCACCAGATCGGGGACCGCTTCGATCTGCTGATCGTGGACGAGGTTCACCATTTCGGAGGTGGGCTTCGCGACGAAGCGCTCGAGATGACCGTGGCCGGAGCTCGCCTCGGCCTCACGGCAACGCCGCCGCGTGACGCTCGCGCTTCCGCCCGTCTGGCCGAGCTGGTGGGGCCAACCGTCTTCGAGCTCGCTGTCGCGGACCTCGCCGGAGGGTATCTCGCCAGCTTCGATGCGATCACACTGCACCTGGATCTTGCTCCGGAGGAGCGTGCCGCCTATACGAGCGCGGCGACCGTGTTCAACAACGTCCACGCCACCTTCCGTCGACTGGCGCCGGAGGGCAGCTGGGTGGACTTCACCCATCACTGCGCTCAGACTGGGGAGGGACGGCGCGCACTCTCGGCGTGGCGGCAGATGCGACGCCTCCTGTCGCTCACGGAGGCGAAGCGGCGGTCGCTGGCGGCCCTGCTCGGGCGACATCGGGCCTCCAAGGTGCTGATCTTTACCGCGGACAACGAGGCGGCGTACGCCATCGCCCGGGAACACCTTGTCATGCCGCTGACCTGCGACATCGGCCGGGCTGAACGCAACGACGCCCTCAACTGTTTCCGCCGCGGCGACATCCGGACGCTGGTGTCGGCGCGGGTGCTCAATGAAGGGCTCGACGTTCCCGACGCGGATGTTGCCGTGATCGTGGGCGGCTCGCTCGGAGAACGCGAGCACGTGCAGCGAGTGGGGCGCCTGCTGCGGCCGAGCGAGGGTAAGCGCGCTATCGTGTACGAGCTGGTGACGCGACACACGGTGGAGGTCGGCCAGGCGCACCGGAGGAGGCACGGCCTTGTCGTCCGACGATCTCCTCAGCTGTAGCGCGGCCGGGAGGCGTGTTGTCCCTCACTACCTCGGCGAACACGACCATGCATGGCTGCAGATGCTGCTCGAGGAGCACGAGCGCTTCGTGGGAGGGCCCTGGCGTGACCTCGACGCCCGGCTGCGTGAGCCGCTGCCGTGCGAGAGTCCCCCCGAGAAGCTCCGACTGGCCATCCAAGTCCTTCGGAGGCTCCCATCGAGCCGTCGGAGGACGGCAGTGCCGCCCCGACGGGCGCGCGCGCTCATCTTCGAGAGGGCAGCGCGGGCGCCCGCGCCCGCTCAGGCCATCCTCTCCGCCGTCGCCGCTTCCCTGGGAGTGACTTCGGACGACCTCAGCGATTCACTGTTCGGTGACCTTCCGGGCGAGCGTCTCGTCAGTGCTTCGGAATCACCGTTGTCGGCGCTCGAGCTGGCGCTTCGATGCAACCTTGCCCTTGTGCAAGCGCTCCTCCTCCGCGCAACTATGGTGAGGATCGAGGCGGAGGGACATGTTCGGGCACTGGTCCGGCAGGCGACATGGCGAGGCCTCATCTGCACGGGCATTGAGCGCTCCGGGGCCGCTCCTGCCAGGCTCGACATCTCCGGACCGTTCGCGCTGTTCCGTCACACCCGACTGTACGGTCGAGCCCTCGGCGAGCTCGTCCCGCTCCTGGCCTGGTGTCCGCGCTTTCGCCTGCGGGCGGAATGCGTCTGGCGCGGACGTCGCCACACTCTGGAACTCGGCGCGGGGGATCCGATCTTCCCGGCCCGCGAGCCCCGCCGATACGACAGTCGTCTCGAGGAGCGTTTCGCTCGCGAGTTCCGACGGCTGGCTCCAACGTGGGACGTGATTCGCGAGCCGGAGCCGGTGGCAGCCGCCGGCACGCTGATCTTTCCCGATTTCGCCCTCCAGCATCGCTCCATTCGGGAGCGGCGGTGGCTCCTGGAGATCGTGGGGTTCTGGACGCCTGACTACGTAGCGCGAAAGCTCGCCCGGTATCGGAGCGCCCGACTCTCCAATCTGATTCTGTGCATCGACGAAAGCCGGAACTGCGCCGAGGCCGCGCTTCCTTCCGGGGCGCGGGTCATCAGGTTCCGGCGGCGGGTGGATGCGGCCACCATCCTGCGGATGATCGAATCTCCGGGCCGGACGGCCGCCGATTAGCTCCTGCCCCGGCCCGACGTGGCAACGGATGCCTGTACCGTGAGCGGCGGCATGTGAAACTTGAAACCGAGCCGGGTACGTTGACGGTGGGCGGGCGCGGGCTGCCACAACTCGCTACGGCAGCAGATCGGCCACCGCGATCTGGCTCGATGGAAACGCCATGGGCAGCACCACAGCGGGGGGCGCCAGGTGGGTGACAGATCGGTACCGCCATCCATGGGTCGCTGAGGCGTCAGGCTCCGGGTGTCGATATGCCTCGAGAACACGATCCGCGAGATTCACGATCCAGTAGTCCTCGATCCGCGCTCGCGCGTACAGGCTCCCCTTCTGCTCGCGGTCGAAGGCGAGACTCGACTCAGCCACCTCGATGGCGAGCACCGGGCGGGCAGGGTGCGCCGTGCGGTAGTCGGCGGGACGGCCTGGCACTACGGCCAGATCGGGCTCGGGCTCAGACTCCTCGTCCAGCGAGATGGGCGCCTGGAGTCGCACGATCCATCCCGGGGGAAGAACGGCCCGCAGCGCGTAGTCGACGGCGCTGACCGGGGACGCGTGGTAGGCGCCCTGCGGCTCGGCGACGACCAGCTGGCCGCCGATCAGCTCGATCGGCGCGCCCTGGAACACGCCGAGGTCCACGAGCCGATCGTACTCGGCACGCTGCCAACGCCACATCGTGAGCGGCGTCTGCGTCATGGCATCACGGTATCGGGAAGCACGGAGGGCGTCATTGGCTCCCTGCGAAGACGCTCCACCACTCTGGAGCCGGCCGGCCCAGACAGGATCCGATTTTTTCGCCCGCTACCACTCACTCTGACGGATGACCTCGCGGACTGGCCGAAGCAGTCCTAGCAGGATGCTAGGGACGGAAGGAGCGCCAGCGCGACTCCGCTTCCTCGAAGCCGGGGCCGCGGTCGATGAGCGCCGTGTCGCGAGCACGCCGGCGGCGTGCCTCGTCGGTCGCGGTCTTGTCCACGTCGAGCGTGGCGGCGTCGAGCACCACGCCGTAGTCTTCCAGGGCGCCGCGCACGGTGACGAAGCCGCGCGCCACGTCGGCGCGCACCCGCTCGGCGTCGCGCTCGAGGGGATCGCCCCAGCCGCCGCCACCGCAGGTCTCCAGGCGAAGGAGGTCGCCGCGCTTGAGCACGATGCCGTCGCCCAGGGGCAGGAGCTCGCGCTCCTCGGGCGTGCCGGGGTTGAGCGCGATGCGCCCGGTCCGTCCCGCGCGCCCCCCCGCCACGCCGTACGGTGCGACCAGGGTGTTCTCCATGCGCGTGGCGAGCTCCGCACGCTCCGCGAGCACGCGCACGTCGCGAAACACACCGCAGCCGCCCCGATGGAAGCCCGGGCCCCCCGAGTCGGGCCGGACGGCGTAGCGCTCCACGCGCAGGGGAAAGTCGCGCTCCACGTACTCCACGGGATAGTTCTCCTGGGCGATGTAGTAGATGACATCCACGCCGTCGGCGAAGGGACGCGCGCCCAACCCCACCCCGAGACCTTCGATGCACAGGATGGGGCGACGGCGCGCCTCGTCCCACGAGCGGAAGTAGTACAGCACGTAGACGGGCGAGCCCGCGGGCACCTTGCCGCCGTTGGCCTGGGCGAGGCTGCCGAAGATGCACGACATGACGCGGAAGCGCGTGTTGGCCCGCATCCCGAGGGGCGCGGGGAAGCGCGGCTTGAGGATGCTGCCCTCACGGGCGACCCACTCGTCCAGGTTGCGGAGGAGCCCCTCGTTGACGTCGAGATCGGCGTCGAGCGACTGGAGGTAGCGGCCGAAGGCGATGCGCAACAGCCCCGCGTTGGTCGTGTAGTTGATGGGGCCGCGCGCCTGGTCGTCCGAGCGCGAGCCGTCGAGTCGCACGTGATCTCCCGTGCGTTCCAGCTCGAGCTCGATGCGGAAGGGCCGCTGCTCAGTACCCCCGTCGCTGTCGAGGAAGTCGTGGAAGCTCCAGCGGCCTTCCGGGACCATCTGGAGGAAGAGCTCGCGAGCCCGCGCCGCCGTCTGCGCGATGCACTCGTCGAAGGCGGCGAGCACGGTGTCGGCGCCGTAGCGGGCGCACAGCTCGGTCAGCCGCGCGTCGGCGAGCCGGCACGAGGCCATCATGGCTCGCGTGTCGCCCTCCACCAGGTCGGGGAGCCGTGAGTTGCGCAGGAAGATCCGGTAGGCCTCCTCGTTGAGCCGGCCCTCGCGCATGATGCGCACGGGCGGGACGAGGAGGCCCTCGTGGTAGATCTCCGTGGCGTGGGGCGAGATGCTCCCCGCGCGGAGGCCGCCGATGTCCTGGTAGTGGCCGAAGGTGGTGGCGAAGCCGATGAGCCGGCCCTCGTGGAAGATGGGCGCGGTGAAGACCATGTCCTGGTGATGCTGGACGGCGCCGTCGGACAGATACGGATCGTTGTACCAGTACACGTCACCGGGCCGCATGCTCTCGAGCGGGTAGACCTCGAGGATGGGCTTCAGCATGCCGGGCCCGCTCCCCGAGATGTGACAGGCCACGATGCGCCCGCGCGTGTCGAACACGCCCACGAAGTAGTCCTTCTTCTCCTTGATGAAGGGCGACATCGCGCACCGCTCCATCAAGAGCTCCATGTCACGAATGGTCGACCCCAGGCTCCCCCGAATGATCTCCAGCGTAATCGGATCGACCGCGCATCCCTCGCCCCCGGAGGGAGAGAGGGCGCCGTGCGAGCCGAGACGCTCGTCTCGAGCGACGAGGCGAGAGCTGGGTTGATCAGAGGGAGGAGATGTCATAGACGCTCCAGAAGAAGGTTGTATACATCGTCCACACGGGCGCGGAATCCTGGCGCCACCAGCGGAGTGGCATCGCTCTGCTCGATGATGGCCGGGCCGTCGAAGCTCGTGCCCGAGGTAAGTGAGTCACGCGAGTAGATAGGCGTGTCAATGAACCCGCGGCCGCGGAAATAAGCCTTCCGGCTTCCGCCCTCCACCACACTCCCCCTCACTGTCTCAGCCCTCGCCTCATCGCTCGCGGCGAGCGATTCAGCTCGAACGGCGCCCTCTCCCCCTTCGGGGGCGAGGGATGCATGCTTTGGCAAGGTGCCGATGGCGGTCACTCGAAGGGTCACGAGCTCGATCGGCGCGTTGGGCAGATCGTAGGTGTAGAGACGGCGGTGCTCGGCGTGGAAGGTGGCGACGAGCTCGCCCAGTCGCTCCGCCGTCACCGGCCCTTCGTCGAGCGGGCAGGTCAGCTCGAAGCTCTGATGCTCGTAGCGCAGGTCGGCCGCGCGCTCGAACCGCATCTGCTCGTGCGGCACCTGCTCGCTGGCGAGCCACACGCGCGCCTGCGCCTCCAGCTCCGCCCACGTCGCTTCCAGCGACGGCACCGTGGGGGCCCCCTCGGCCACGCGGCGATGCGCGACGCCCACCGTGCGCACGAAGGTGGCACGGATGTCCGTGTCGAGGAGGCCCCACGTCGAGAGGACGCCGGGGCGCGGCGGCACGATCACCGTGGGAATGTCCAGGAGCTCGGCGAGCCGGCAGGCGTGGAGCGGCCCGGCGCCGCCGAAGGCCACGAGGGCGAAGCGGCGCGGGTCGTGGCCGCGCCCCACCGAGACGGTGCGGATGGCGCGCGCCATCGCGTTGTCGATGATCTCCACGATGCCGGCGGCCGCCTCCTCCACGGAGAGATGCAGCGGCCGGCCCACCCGCGCGTCGATGGCCGCGCGGGCCACCTGCACCTCGAGCGGAAGCTCGCCCCCCAGCAGCGCGGCGGGAATGCGTCCCAGCACGAGATGCGCATCGGTCACGGTGGGCTCGAGGCCACCGCGCCGATAGCACACGGGCCCCGGCTCCGCGCCCGCGCTGCGCGGACCCACAGTGAGCCTGCCCGCGCCCGTCACCGCGGCGATGCTGCCCCCACCCGCTCCGATGGTGTGAATGTCCACGATGGGCAGCTTCATGGGGAAGGGCCCGATCATCCCGTCCTTCGTGATCTCGGGCCGCCCGTCGCGGATCAGGCAGATGTCCGCGCTGGTGCCGCCCACGTCGATCGAGATGATGTCCCCGAAGCCCGCCGATCGCCCCACGCTCACCGCGCCCACCACGCCCGCGGCGGGACCGGAGAGCACCGTCTGCACGGGCTGGCGCACGCACGTGGCCGCGCTCGTCACGCCACCGTCGGACTTCATGATGAGGAGCGGCGCCTCCACGCCCTCCGCGTCGAGGGCCTCGCGCAGCACGCCCACGTAGCGGCTCACCGGCGGCATCACGGCGGCGTTGAGCGCGGTGGCCATGCTCCGCTCGAACTCGCGGAACTGCGGCAGCACCTCGGAGGACAGCGACACGAGAGCGCCCGGATACTCCTCGGCGAGGATGGCCTGCATCCGCTGCTCGTGCGCCGGATTCGCGTAGGCGTGGAGGAAGACCACGGCCACCGAGGGAATCCCGAGCTGGGCGAGTTGCCGCGCCACCGCGCGCGCTTCCTTCTCGTCGAGGCGGGTCAGCACCGAGCCGTCCACGTCGAGGCGCTCCGTCACCTCGAGGACGCGCTCCGGCGTGATGGGGCGCGTGGGCTTGCTCCAGCCGTAGAGGTTGCCGTGGCGCGGGATGTCGTGACGGCCGATCTCCAGCACGTACTTGAAGCCGGCGGTGGTAACCAGCGCGGTGGGCGGCGTCTTGCCCTCGAGGATCGCGTTGGTCGCCGTGGTCGTCCCGTGAAAGACGCGCAGCACGTCGGCGGAGCCGCGGCCGGCCAGGGCCAGCACCTTGCGCACGGCGGTGATGAAGCCGGCGGAGAGATCCTCGGGAGTGGAGGGTGTCTTGGCGACCCAGGTAGCGCCGGTGGCCGCGTCCGCGAAGGTGATGTCGGTGAAGGTGCCGCCAACGTCGATGGCGAGCGTGCAGGTCCTGGGCATGGCGCCCCGCCATTGTAGGGCCCTGGCACCCTGGAGGGAAGCCTGCCGCTCTTGTGCAGGGCGACGGGTTTCGTCTAACCTAGCCGCCTGACCGTGACCGTATCCCTCATCGGCTGCGCCCGCATGTACGCGTCGAGCCCCACCCTGTCGGCGGCCTGGCGGACCTTGCTCGCCTGGGTGTCGAAGACGTCAGGCGTGGAGCTCGACATCATCGAGCACGCTTATCCCGCGTCGCTCGACGAGCTGTGGGAGCGCGAGGACATGGGCTGCGTGTTCATGTGCGGCTATCCATGGGCCGTGCGCACGGATCGGCCCCGGCTCCTCGCCTTCCCCGTCCCGTCACCGCCGCGCTACGGCGGCCGGCCCATCTACTTCAGCGACTTCGTGGTGCGCGCGGACAGCCGCTTTACCACTCTCGAGGACACCTTCGGCTCGCGCCTCGGGTACTCCATCGAGAGCTCACACTCCGGCTACAACGCGGCCCGTCACCATCTCCTCGCCTATCGCACGGCGGAGCGCCCCACGCTCTACGCGGAGACAGTGGGGCCGCTCGTTTCCCAGCGACGGGTGCTCGACGCCGTCATCGACAGTCGCGCCGACGTCGCGCCGCTCGACAGCTACCTCCTCGATCTCTGGAAGCGCCACATCCCCGAGGTCACGGCGGCCGTGCGCGTGATCGCCACCACGGCGGCCGCCCCCATTCCGCCCCTCGTCGCCTCGCCCGCCATCGAGGAGTCGACATGCGCGCGGCTGACCGCGGCCCTCCTCGACGCTCATCGCGATCCCGCCCTCGAGCCCATCCTCGAGGCGCTGCTCCTGACCCGCTTCGTGCCCCCGGCGCCAGACCGGCTCGAGGTCTTCCTGGAGCGGCAGCACGAGGCGGAAGCCGCGGGCTATCCACGGCTCGCCTAGTCCCGCGATCCATCCCGGAGCGAAGCATGGGTGAGACACGCGCGCCGAGGCTCATCGACCGATGAGCGTGGCCCGGCTGCTGCGCCCGTCGTCCATCGCCATCGTGGGCGCCTCCGAGAAAGTCGGCCCCGGGCTCAACGCGTGGCTCACGCTCGAACGCCTCGGCTATCCGGGCACCGTGCATCTCGTCACGCCGAGCCGGCCCGAGCTCTTCGGCCGGCGGACCTTTCCAAGCCTCGACGCCATCGGCGAGCCCGTCGATCTCGTGTTCATCGCCGTGCCCCAGGCCGCGGTGGTGGACACCGTGCGCGCGGCGGCGCAGCGCGGCGCGGGCGGCGCGGCGATCCTCTCGAGCGGCTTCGGCGAGGCGGGAGCCGAGGGGGTGCGCGCCCAGGCCGAGCTCGCTTCCATCGCGCGGGCGCACGACCTGGCCGTGTGCGGACCGAACTGCCTCGGCTTCGTCAACTTCGCGGGGCGCGCCGCCGCCTGGGGCACCACCCTCCCCGACGACGTCGCGCAGGGCCGCGTGGCCGCGGTGGTGCAGAGCGGGTCCATCGGCATCGCCCTCCTCAACGCCGGTCGCGACATCGGCCTCAGCTACCTCATCACCTCGGGCAACGAGGCGGCGACCACCGCGGCGGAGTACATCGACTACCTCGTCGATGACGACGACGTGGGCGTGATCATCGGCTTCTTCGAGCAGCTCCGGCAGCCGCAGCGCTTTGTCGCTGCCGCGCGACGGGCGGCCACCCTCGGCAAGCCCGTCATCGTGGTGAAGAGTGGCCGCTCGGAGCGCGGCCGCGCTGCGGTGATGGCGCACACGGGCGCGGTGGCGGGCAGCGACGAAGTATGCGACGCGGCTTTCCGCGCGGCGAGAGTGATGCGTGTCTTCTCTCTCGACGAGCTCATCGAGATGGCTGCTCTCTGCGCCGGGCTCACCGCGCGGCCGAAGGCGCGCGGGGTGGGCGTGCTGAGCCCGTCGGGTGGCGAGATCGCCCTCGCCCTCGACATCGCGGAGGCCGCCGCTCTCGACCTTCCGCCCATCGTCGCGGGCGCACAGCGCATCGAGAAGCTGCTCCCCGACTTCGCCCACGTGACGAATCCGCTCGATCTGACCTGGGCCGGCCTCTACGATCCCGCGGTGGCGCGGCAGTGCGCGGAGACCCTGGCCGCCGAACCCGGCGTAGGCATGCTCGTGCTCCTCCAGGACGCGCCGCGCAGCCTCGCCACGCAGCAGGCCGAGCGCTACACGCGCCTCCTCCGGGCCGTGGGCGAGGGCGCGGCCGCCGCGGGCACACCGCTCGTCGTCGTCTCGAATCTCGCCGTGGACTTCCATCCTGCCTTCGCGGCGGCGGCGCGCGAGGCGGGCGCGCCGTGCCTCCGCGGCACCGCCGAGGGCCTCTTCGCCGTCGCGCGCTATGCGCGGTGGGCCACCC
>JBKOVG010000032.1:0-10540 GCA_046723845.1 Candidatus Methylomirabilota bacterium
CCGCTTCGAGCGCCGGCTCTGGCGGCGCCGACTGATTCCGGGGGGGAGGATTCGGATGGGGGGCTAAGCCCCCCTCCGAGCTATCTAGTGCGGCGAGATCTCCTCCGGGAGACGCTGCGCCTCTTCGGCGTCCATCTGCACCTCTTCACGCTGATCACGCTGACCGTCTGGCTGCCGAGCCACGTGGCCATCAACTACATCGACTTCTTCACGGGGCGCCCGCCGGGCTCCACGGAGGCGGCGGCCCGCGGGATCCGCGTCTTCCTCGTGGTGGAGGCGGTGTTCGGCCCACTGGTGGGCGCGGCGACGCTGGCCGCTTTGGCGCGCATCCGGCGCGGCGAACCGGCGACCTACCGGCGGTCGATTCTCGACGGGCTCGCCGTGTGGCCGCGCATCTTCATGGCCCGGCTCGTGGCGGGGGCCATCGTACTCGTCGGGCTCGTGTGTCTCGTGGTCCCCGGCCTCATGCTCCTCGTCCGGGTCTCCTTCGTGGATGCCCTCGTCGTGCTCGAGGGATTTCCGTTGATGGCGGCGCTCAAGGGGAGCAACGCCCTCACCGCCGGCCGGCGCGCCGCCATCTTCTGGACGGGAGCGGTGCTCTTTGCGGGCGTGTTTTCCCTCGCCACCATCCTGTCCGTGATCGCGGGCGCCGCCGAGCACTTCGTGGCCCAGGTCCTCGTCGATTGCGCGATCGCCGTGCTGCAGACCGTGTTCACCATCGCGCTCTTCCTCTTCTACAGCGAAGCACGCCACGCGCCCGCCGCCCGGCTCGCCGGCTAGCGCGCTCGCTCATGGGCGGCGCCGTGGCCTGGATCAAGCGCTGGGGCATCTCTCTCTGCTCGCTCAGCCTGGGCCTCACCACGCTGCTCGTGTTCCGGCGCGGGCTCCCCCACGTGAGCTGGATCGTCGGCTATCTCCTCCTCCTGGTGCTCCTCGTGGCCGCCATCGCGGAGCTCCGGGGGCCCCTCGAAGATCGAGGCCGGCGGCGGGTGCTGAGCGCCGCCGACTACGCGGTGCAGACCCTCTATCACGGGCTCCTGCTCTTCGTCCTGCCCGCCTACTGGACGAGCGCGACCTTCGATTCGCGCAACGTGATCTTTCTCGCCGGGGTGATCGCGGGGGCGCTCGTGACCGCGGTGGATCCGTGGTACGCGGCGCTCGTGCAGCCGCGACGATGGCTCAACCGCGCCCTCCTCGCCTTCTCGATCTTCGCCGCCCTCAACGTGGCCTTGCCTCTCCTCCGCCTCCGGCCCATCTTCGCCCTCGAAGCCGCGGCCGCTCTCACCGCGGTGGCCATGATGCCCGTGTTCCGCGAGCGCGGCGTGCTCGCGTGGGGGCAGGCGGCGCTCCGCTCGGCGGGCGTGGCCGTGGTCGCCATGGTCCTCGCGTGGTTCGCTCGCGGTATGGTGCCGCCCGCCCCTCTCTTCGTGGCGCAGGCCACGGTGGCGCGCGGCGTGACCGATCTCGAGCCCGTCGATCCGATCCAGAGCCCGATACCCGCGGCCACCGTGGCGGACTGGGGCGGGCTCGCCGCCTACACCGCGGTCTACGTGCCGGCCGGTCTCGAGCAGGGCATCGAGCACGTGTGGTGGAAGGACGGGCGGGTCCTCGGGCACATCGCGCTCTCCCCCGTGCGGGGGGGCCGCAAGGAGGGCTTTCGCACCTACTCGCGCAAGGTCGACCTCAAGCCGCCGTATCAGGGGCGCTACCGCGTGGACGTGATGACGGCCTCCGGCCAGCTCATCGGGCGCCTCCGCTTCGACGTGGTGCCCTGAGCTATCATGAGCCTCTGATGCACCTCTTCGACACCCACGCGCACCTGCACTTCCCCGACTACGCGCACGATCTCGACGCCGTGCTCGACCGAGCGCGCGCGGCCGGCGTGCGCGGCATGGTCACCATCGGCACGGACCGGGAGACGAACCAGGCGGTGGTGGCGATGGCCCGCCGTCTCCCCGACGTGTGGGCGACGGTGGGCATCCACCCGCACGACGCCGCGGAGGCGACGGAGGCGGACTTCGCGGAGATGGAGCGGCTCGCCCGCGAGGAGCCGAAGGTGGTGGGCTTCGGCGAGATGGGGCTCGACTTCTTCCGCAACCTCTCGCCGCCGGAGACGCAGCGCCTCGTCTTTCGCCGCCAGATCGCCATCGCCCGCGCCGTAGGCAAGCCGCTGGTCGTCCACTGCCGCGACGCCCACGAGGACACCCTGGCCCTTCTCGCCGAGGAGCGGGCAGGGGAGATCGGCGGCGTCATGCACTGCTTCTCGGGCGACGTGTCCATCGCGCGCCGCTGCCTCGACCTCGGGCTCTTCATCTCACTGGCCGGCCCCGTGACGTACAAGAATGCCCGCGCCCTGCCCGAGGTCGCCCGCTTCGTGGCGGAGGACCGCCTGGTGGTGGAGACGGACTGCCCGTACCTGCCACCTGCTCCGCACCGGGGGAAGCGCAACGAGCCCGCCTACGTGGACCTCACCGCATCCTTCGTGGCCGAGCTCCGCAAGACGGACCCGGAGGCTCTCGGCCAGACGCTCACCGTCAACGCCGCCAAGCTCTTCGGCATCACGCTGACCTAACCTGCCTCACGGAGGCCGACCCATGTCCTACACCGACGTGCTCTACGAGGTGAAGAACCAGATCGCCTGGCTCACCATCAACCGGCCCGACAAGGGCAACACCTTCCGCCGGCAGACCGTGCTGGAGCTGATCGCCGCTCTCAACGAGGCGCGCAACGACGCGAGCGTGCGCGTGGTTGTGCTCACGGGGGCGGGGGATCGCTTCTTCTGCATCGGCGGGGAGAAGGAGCCCAACGACGGGCAGCTCCACTATCACAACGTGCCCCCCGTGGTGGATCTCTACGGCCTCATCGATCTCATGCCCGTGCCTGTGATCGCCATGGTCAACGGCTTCGCGGTGGGCGGGGGCAACGTGCTCGCCAACATGTGCGACCTCACGGTGGCGAGCGAGCAGGCGACCTTCCGCCAGGTCGGGCCCATGATGGGCTCCTACGACGCGGGCTTCGGCACCTGGTATCTCGAGGACTCGGTGGGCCGCAAGCGCGCGCGGGAGATCTGGTACCTCAATCGCAAGTACACGGCCAAGGAGGCGCAGGGCCTCGGGCTCGTCAACGAGGTGGTGCCCCACGCGGAGCTGCGGGCGCGCACCGAGGCCATGTGCGAAGAGCTCAAGAAGCGCGGGCCACAGGCCCTGGCTGCGCTCAAGGCCGCGTTCCACGCCCGTCACAACGGCGTCTTCGGCATGAGCCGCGTCACCATCGACCACCTGGTGGCGAACTACTACCACACCGACGAGGCGAAGGAGATGGGCCGGTCCTTCAACGAGAAGAAGGACCCGAACCCGGAGACGTTCTACCGGTAGGCGGGCTAGATGCTGGCGAGCAGGCGGCGGGCGCGCTCGGCGTCGATGGCGGCCACGAGCAGCGTCACCTCGCCCGCGTTGCCCACGCTGAATGGGTGCACGGACTGCACGAGCTGGCCGCGCATCACGGTGGGGATGCCGTCGCCGTCGAGGAGGGCCTGGACGACCAGGGCCTCCGCCTGATCGCGGCAGCGCCGCACCTCGACCAAACCCGAGGGCGGCGGCTCGGGCGGGCGCGTCCGCGGAAACCGAATGACCTTGCCCCGGCGTGTCATTGCTGTGATTTATACCATTCGTAGATGTCTTCGCCCGTGGTGAACCACACGCCCTTCTTCTTCCGCATGTAAGTGTACACTGCCTCGAAGTACTTGATCCGGTGGGGCACGCCCGAGATGTAAGGATGCACGGCCAGCGCCATCACCCGCGGCTGGCGGGCGCCCTCGGCATAGAGCCGGTCGAACTGATCCTTGGCGCGCTGGAGCCACTCGGACGACGTGTGGTGCTGGACCACCATCATGGGGATGTCGTTCAGCTCGATGGAGTACGGCACGGAGACGAGGGGGCCCGCGGAGGTGCGGATCCCGTAGGGCTGGTCGTCGTTGACCCAGTCGGAGACATATTCGATCCCTTCCGCGGCGAGGTGATCGAGGGTCTCCCACGTCTCGGTCAGCCCAGGGCCAAGCCAGCCCTTGGGCTTCTTGCCCGTGAACTTCTTCAGCATCTCCATGGACTGACGGATGGCCGCGCGCTGGTCGCGGAGAAGATGCATGGCGCCCTGGATGACTCCGTGGGCCATGAACTCCCATCCCGCCTCCAGCATGGCCTGCGCCACCGGCGTGTAGGACTCGACCACGTGGGCGTTGATCGACGTGGTGGCGCGGATCTTGTGCTTGGTGAGCGCGTCGAGGAGCCGCCAGAAGCCCACGCGCATCCCGTAGTCGTGCCACGCCCAGTTCGGCACGTCGGGTACCACGGACACGCCCTGCGGCACGGGCAGGTACTGGCGGGCCATGGCCTTCTCGATGTCCCATTCCTCGACGTTCACGATGGTCCACACCGCGATGCGCGCCCCCTTGGGCAGCTTCCACAGGCGGCGCTTCACCATGGGCGAGTAGTCGAAGCGGTCCTTCGGCAGCTTCACGCCGTCCTCCTTGCCTCCGTGCTGTCCCGTCGCCGCGCTCGGCTCCATCCGCGATCCTAGAGACTACCATCGCCCGAGCATTGAGAGTAGAATCCCCCTCCAATGGCCGAGCCCGCCGGCGTCGACGTCCACGCCCACTTCTTTCCCGAGAGCTTCATCCGCATCATCGAGGAGTCGGGCGGCGCCTTCGGGGCCAGCGTCGATCGCTCGAATCCGAAGGGCCCCGTCCTCGTGGTGGGCGGCGCGCGCACGGCGCCTCTCGACGCGCGCTACTGGGATCTCGGTCTGCGGCTTCGCGCGATGAACCGCCAGGGCGTGGCGACGCAGGCCCTGTCCCTCACCGCGCCCATGGTGTACTGGGCCGACGGCGCCACCGGTGCCCGGCTCGCCGCCGCCTGGAACGACGCGGCCAGCGCCGCGCACGTGGCGCATACCGATCGCTTCGTGGGGTGCGCCATGCTGCCCCTGCAGGATCCGGCCCGCGCCTTGGCCGAGCTCGAGCGTGCCGCCGCCCTGCCGGGCATCCACGGCGTCTACATGGGCACCAACGTGGGCGGGCGCGAGCTGTCCGATCCCGAATTCTTCCCCATCTTCGAGCGTGCGGCCGCGCTGCGGCTGCCCGTGCTGCTCCATCCCCTGCGGGTGGTGGGCGGTGAGCGGCTGGCTCCGTACTACCTCACCAACTTCCTCGGCAATCCGTTCGACACCGCCATCGCTGCCGCGCACCTCGTGTTCGGCGGCGTACTCGATCGTCTCCCCAAGCTCACGGTGTGCCTGCCGCATGCGGGAGGCGCCTTGCCCTACGTGCACGGACGGCTCCGGCATGGGCAGGGCGTGAGGGCGGAGACGAAAGGCGTGGCGAAGCGACCCTTCACCGCCTATCTCCGCCGCTTCACCTACGACATCATCAGCCACGATCCCGCCGCGCTTCGCTACCTGATCGCCACCGTCGGCGCGGACCGCGTGATGCTCGGCACGGACTTCTGCTTCGACATGGGTGTGGAGCGGCCGCTCGCCGTCATCCAGGCCAAGGCCGTCGGTCTCGGCCGCCGCGACCAGCAGCGCGTCATCCGCGAGAACGCCGCCCGCATGCTGCGCCTGGAATAGGAGGCGGCGTGAGGCCGGACTTCTGGGTCGTCCAGACCTTCAACGGCCTCTCGTACGGTGCCCTCCTCTTCCTGCTCGCCAGCGGGCTCTCCCTCATCTTCGGGGTCATGCGCATCGTCAACATGGCCCACGGCTCCTACTTCATGCTGGGCGGCTATCTCGGCCTGACGGTGATCCTCCGCACGCGGAGCTTCGCCATGTCCGTGATCGCGGCCACCGTGGCCATCGCCCTCATCGGCATGGCCATGGAGCGCTACTTTCTCCGCCGCCTGCGCGGCCAGGACCTGGGGCAGGTGCTGATGACCATCGGTTTCGCGCTCATCTTCCAGGACCTGGCCCTGCTCATGTGGGGCGGTGATCCGTACAACCTGCCCGTGCCCGCCGCGCTGTCGGGGAGCGCGCGGCTGGGCGGCGCCGTCTTCCCCGTCTACCGCATCTTCATCGTGGCCGTGGCGGTGGCCGTCGGGCTCGGGCTCTGGCTCCTCCTCGATCGCACGCGCGCGGGCGCCATGATCCGCGCCGCCGTCGACGACGGCGAGATGGCCCAGGGGGTCGGCATCAACGTGCCCAGGCTCTCCCTTGCCGTGTTCGGCCTGGGAGCTGCCCTCGCCGCCCTCGGGGGCGTCATCGGCGCGGGCTTCCTCGGCGTGTACCCCGGCGCGGACTTCGAGGTGCTGCCCTACGCCTTCGTGGTGGTCATCGTGGGCGGGCTCGGCAGCCTGCCTGGCGCCATGGTGGGCAGCCTGCTCGTGGGGCTGCTCGACAACTTCGGCAAGGCGCTCTTCCCCGAGCTCGCCTACTTTACCCTCTTCGCGCCCATGGCGCTCATCCTCGCGATTCGCCCCACGGGGCTCTTCGGCCGCGCCTGATGCTGGCGCCCGCCGCGCACGCGTGATCGGACGCCGCGCCCTCCTCGCCGCGATCGTCGTGGGAGTGCTGGCCGCTCTCGGCCCGGTGCTGCCCGCCTATCCGCTCACCCTCATCACCCAGGCCCTCATCTTCGGCATTCTCGCCATGAGCCTCGACGTGCTGCTGGGCTACACGGGCTTGCCGTCCCTCGGCCAGGCCGCGTACTTCGGGGTAGCCGCCTATGCCGTGGCCCTCCTTGCCACCGAGCGGCAGGTGGGACTCGTCGGTTGCGCGGCGGCAGGAATTGGGCTCGCCGCCGTCACCGCGGCGGTGTTCGGCTTCGTGGCCATCCGGGCGCGCGGCACCTACTTCCTCATGATCACGCTCGCCCTCGGCATGGTGATGTGGGGGCTCGCCTTCCGGTGGGTTTCGCTGACCAAGGGCGACAACGGCGTATCCGGCGTGCCCCGGCCCGAGCTGGGCGCCCTCAGCCTGAGCGCGCCACTGCCGTTCTTCTACTTCACGCTGGCGGCGGCCGCCGTCTCCTGGGCGCTCCTGGGGCTTCTCGTCACCTCGCCGTTCGGGCTCGGCCTCAAGGGCATCCGCGGCAGCGAGTCGCGCATGGCCGCCCTCGGCTACAACGTGTGGCTCCACAAGTACCTCGCCTTCGTGATCGCGGGGGTGTTCGCGGGCCTCGCCGGGGTGCTCTGGGCCTACTACAACGGCTTCGTAGGGCCCACCGACGTGCAGCTCGTCACCTCCGTGGAGGCGCTCTTGATGACAGCGCTGGGTGGTCCGGGCACGCTCATCGGGCCCGTCCTGGGCGCCGGGGTGATCGTGTTCCTCAAGAACTTCGTGAGTGTCTACACGAAGCGCTGGCTCCTCATCCTGGGCGCCGTGTACATCGGCGTCATCCTGTTCGCTCCGCACGGCATCGTCGGGGCCCTTCGCCGCGCGCGGCGCTGAAGGAGGAAATCCATATGCTCTCTCGCGTGGGACCGTGGATCGTAGTGCTGGTCATGATGCTGGTGGCAATGGCGCCGGGCTCCGCGGCCGCCCAGAGTGGTCCCATCAAGGTCGGGCTCCTCGTTCCCCTCACCGGCGGCGCCTCCCCCCTCGGCAAGGACATGCTGAACGGCACCGAGCTCTATCTGGACGAGATCAATCGCCAGGTCGGCAACCGGAAGATCGAGCTGATCGTGGAGGACACGGAAGGCGTCACCGCCACCGCGCTCACCAAGGCGCGCACGCTCGTGGATCAGGACCACGTGGCCATTCTCACGGGCGGGCTCCTCGCCTCCACCGGCTACGCCCTCGAGTTCCTCAAGATGCCGCTCTATACGCGGGACTATCCTGCATGCAAGCATTGCTAGCGGAGCTCGCACGGGGCCGGAGGCCGTGACCGCGGCGCTCGCCCTCGAGCTCGACGGCGTCAGCAAGCACTTCGGCGGCCTGCGGGCGGTCAACGGCGTCGCGCTGGCCGTCCGGCCGGGCGAGCGCCGCGCCCTCATCGGCCCGAACGGAGCAGGGAAGACCACGCTGTTCAACCTAATCTCGGGGGCTCTGCCCGTGAGCTCGGGCCGCATCTCCCTCTTCGGCCGGGATGTGACGCATGCCCCCGCCCATCACCGCGCGGCGCATGGCCTGGCCCGCACCTTTCAGATCACCAACCTCTTTCCCGACCTCACCGTCCGGGAGAATTGCCTCCTCGCCATCCAGGCGCACACGCGGAGCCGCTTCGCCATGCTGCGGCCGGTGGGCCTCTTTGACGATCTCCAGACGCGCGCCCGCGCCACGCTGGAGGCGGTGGGGCTCACCGGCATCGTCGATGCCGTGGTGCGAAACCTCTCCCACGGCGAGCAGCGCCAGCTCGAGATCGCCCTCGCCCTCGCGGGGCGCCCGCGGATGCTCCTCCTCGACGAGCCGACGGCCGGCCTCTCGCCGGCGGAATCGCGGCTGATGGCCGGCCTCCTCGCCCGCCTCGATCCCGCCATCACCGTCCTCATGATCGAGCACGACATGGACATCGCGCTCGAGTTGTCCCCTCACGTGACCGTGCTGCACTACGGCTGCGTCATCGCCGACGGCTCCCGCGACGAGGTGCGGGCCGATCCGCAGGTGCGGGAGATCTATCTCGGTGGCTGAGGTGGGCCCCGTGCTCGAGGTGGAGGAGGTGCACACCTACTACGGCGACAGCCACGTGCTGCAGGGCATCTCCCTCCGCGTGGAGGCGAGCGAGGTGCTCGGGATCCTCGGCCGCAACGGCATGGGCAAGACCACGCTCATCCGGTCCATCATCGGCTTCACCCCGCCCCGGCGCGGCCGCGTGCGCTTCAAGGGCGAGGACATCACCGACTGGCCGCCATATCGCATGGTCGAGAGCGGGATAGCCCTCGTGCCCCAGGGGCGCCGCGTCTTCCCCTCGCTCACCGTCCGCGAAAATCTCGAGGTGGCGCGGAACGGCCGCGGGCGTTGGAGCCTGGAGCGCGTGCAGGAGCTCTTCCCCCGGCTGCGCGAACGCGGCGGCAACCGGGCCAACAAGCTGTCGGGCGGCGAGCAGCAGATGCTGGCTATCGGGCGCGCTCTCATGAGCAATCCCGACCTGCTCCTCCTGGACGAGCCCACGGAGGGCCTCGCCCCTCTCCTCGTACGCGAGGTCGGGCGGGTGATCGGCGAGCTCAAGCGCGAGGGGCTCTCCATCCTCCTCGTGGAGCAGAACCTCTCGCTCGCCCTCTCCGTGGCCGACCGCACCCACATCCTGAGCCGGGGCCAGATCGTCCATTCCGCCAGCCCCGCGGAGCTTCTCGCCAACGAGGAGATCAAGTCGCGTTATCTTGGGGTGAGCTGAGGAGGCCGCACCGATGCGCTTCGGGACGTTCTTCTTCTTCCAGGCCCCGCCAGGCCACCGCCACGACGACATCATCCGTCGCGAGCTCGAGCAGATCGAGTGGACGGAGGAGCTCGGCTTCGACGAGGCCTGGCTCACCGAGCACCACTTCATCGACTACGGCCTCTCCGTGGATCCGGCCGCCCTCGCCGCGGCGGCTGCCTCGCGCACGCGGCGCATCCGCATCGGGCTCGCCGCGGCCATCCTGCCCTTCCATCATCCGCTCCGGCTCGCCGAGCAGATGGCCCTCGTGGACATCATCTCGAACGGCCGTCTCGACGTGGGCGTGGGGCGCGGCAACCGCCCCGCGGAGTTCCGCGGCTACCGTGTGCCCCAGGAGGAGAGCCGCGAGCGCTTCGACGAGGCGGTGGAGATCATGCAGCGGGCGTGGACGCAGGAGTGCGTCACCTACGACGGCCGCTTCTTCACGGTGCCGGGAGTCTCCGTCATCCCCAAGCCCGTGCAGCGTCCGCATCCGCCGCTCTACCAGGTGTGCGTCACCAAGGACGGCATCGAAAACACCGCGCTGCGCGGCTGGCCCATGCTCAACTCCGTGCTCTTCGGGCCGGTGAGCCAGCTCCTCGCCAATCGCCAGACCTACGTGGAGACGCTCGAGAAGTCGGGACGGAGCCCGGAGGAGATCGCGACACTCCTCGCGCGCTGGGGCGTCTCTCGCCAGATCTACGTGGCGGAGAGCGATGCCCAGGCTCTCACGGAGGCGAAGGCCGCCGAGCTCTGGTACCAGGAGTCGTTCCGGCAGTTCGTCCTCCCCGATCGCATCGAGGACGCGCACCCGTCGCTCCAGCCCGGCTTCCGCGCCATGGCCGAACGCCTCTCCAAGGTGAGCTGGGAGACGCTGGTCACCGAGACGCTCGCCTTCGGCTCGCCCGACACGGTGGCCCGCCACATCGCCGAGATGCGCGACATGGGCGTGGGGCAGGTGATGTGCTGGATGAACTTCGGCGGCCTGCCCCAAGATCGCGTGCGCCGTTCCATGGAGCTGTTCGCTCGCGAGGTGATGCCTCGATTCGAGCGCTAGCGCGAATTATTCACGAACACGCGGAGCGCGAGGCGGGTCGGGGCCCGTCGTCAGGGGCGGGGGAGCGCTCCCGCTGCGTCACCCACTCGCCTGAATCGCCGCCCTCCGGGCGGCGCACAGGCTTCGGGGGTCCCACTCCGCCG
>JBKOVG010000186.1:0-21516 GCA_046723845.1 Candidatus Methylomirabilota bacterium
AGCTGGAGATCCTCCAGCACTACGGGATCACCGAGGCGGCCATGGGCTGCCCCCTCCGCGCGAGCATGGAGGTGATCCAGGCCGGCGAGGCGCTGGGCATGCCCGTGTGGTGCGACCGCCTCGCCTCCGAGGCGGACTGGATCGGGGTGGTCAATCGCATCAAGCCCCACACCGACTTCAAGGGCTCGATCGAGTCCGGCCTCTTCAAGATGATGACCATCGGCCTCGGCAAGTACCAGGGAGCGACGCAGTACCACCGCGCCAACGTCACCCACGGCTACGAGACGGTCATCACCGCGGTGGGGCGGGAGATGCTCGCGAAGGCGCGCATCGGCTTCGGGCTCGGCATCGTGGAAAACGGCTACGACGAGACGGCGGCGGTGGAGGCCTTCAACGCGCAGGAGCTCGAGCAGGGCGAGCGCCGGCTCCTCAAGCAGGCGCGCGACTGGATGGCCCGGCTGCCCTTCTCGCCCATCGATGTGCTGGTGGTGGAGGAGATCGGCAAGAACATCTCCGGCTCGGGCATGGACACCAACGTGATCGGGCGTCCCTCCAACCCGCACGAGCCGTTCCCCAACGACCCGAAGATTCTGTGGATCGTCGCCCTCGATCTCACCGAGGACAGCGGCGGGAACGCCACCGGCATCGGCAACGCGGACTTCGCCACCCGGCGGCTCGCCGAGAAGATCGACTGGAAGAAGACGGCCATCAACACCCTCACCGCCTGCGCGCCCAACGGGGCCAAGCTGCCCCTCACCTTCGACTCCGATCTCGAGGCCGTGGACAATGCGCTGAACTGCATCGGGCTGACCCGGCCCGAGCAGGCCCGGGTCATCCGGATCAAGAACACCCTGATGATCGGCGAGATCGAGTGCTCCGAAGCCTTCCTTCCGGACATCCAGAAGCGCCCTGATCTCGAAATCGTCGGGGAGGCCCGGCCGCTGCCGTTCGACGCAGCGGGCCACATTGTTTCGCTCGCCCACTGAGCTCGACGGCCCGCCCGGCCGCTCGCGGTTCCGAGGCTCGATAGCATCGACACATCTTTCACGGATTCCTATATCGATCGCGCTCGACGAGGAGAAGGAGGGATCGCATGCATCCAGTGAATCGCCGACAGTTCCTGACCACCACCGGCGCCGGTCTCGCGGGGATTCTCGCCGCGCGGGTGCCGCCCGCCCGCGGCCAGCAGCGCGAGGTCTCGTACCTCTGCTGGAACAACTTCGCCCCCGCCTCTGACAAGAAGCTCGCGGAGATCGGCCAGCGCTTCACCAAGGACACCGGCATCAAGCTCAAGATCGACCACATCTCCCACATGGGTCCCCAGCAGGCCAAGTACGCCTCCGAGGTGCAGACCCAGGCCGGGCACGACCTCGTCGAGATGCGCATGCACTTCCCCTGGCTGTACGAGCCCCAGCTCGTTGACGTCTCCGACGTGGTGGTCGAGCTCGAGAAGAAGTACGGCAAGGCCATCTCCTCGAGCTATGAGGGCGCCTACGTGAACGGGGTGTGGCGCGCCGTCCCGCAGTACCACGGCATGTTCGTGGCCACCTACCGCGAGGATCTCTTCAAGAAGGCGAGCCTCAAGGTGCCCGATACCTGGGAGGAGCTCTACGTGGTGGGCAAGGAGCTCAAGAAGATGGGGAACCCGGTGGGCATCCCCATCAGCCAGAACTACGACTCCATCTCCACCGCCGGGCCCGTGCTGTGGTCGTTCGGCGGCATGGAGGTGGACAAGGACGGCAAGACGGTCAAGATCAACTCGCCGGCCACCGTGCAGACCATCGAGTGGTACAAGAAGATGTTCAAGGACTGCATGGAGCCCGAGGTGCTCTCGTGGTCGGATGCGAGCAACAACGAGTCGATCCAGCAGGGCAAGGCGGGCTGGATCCACAATCCGGTGAGCGCCTACATCGTGGCCAAGCAGCGCAAGCTGGTGACGGCGGACGGCATCAACCACCATCGCAGCTTGGGCGGGCCCTCGGGCCGCCACGAGACGGACACCCCGCGCCACATCGGCATCTGGAAGTTCTCCAAGAACATCGAGCCCGCCAAGGAGTGGATCCGCTATCTCCTGGGTAAGCGCGAGGTCTACGACGACTACATCATGTCGGGCGACGCCTTCAACCTGCCCGCCTACGACAAGCTCCAGGACCATCCCGTGCTCAAGACGGATCCGAAGTACGCCGCCCTCAGGGGGGAAGGCGTGCAGTACCACACCTACGGCTGGCCCGCGCCCCCTAGCGACAAGGTCCAGCTCATCACCAACTCCTACCTCTTGCCTAACATGCTCGCCAAGGCCGTGACGGGGACCTCGACCAAGGACTCCATCGCGTGGGCCGAGAACGAGATGAAGAAGATCCTCGCCGGCTGACATGGCCGTCCGCGTCGAGGAGATCCAGGTTCCCCGGGGCCGCCCGCGCCTCGCCGATCGCGTGCGCGGGTGGCTCGATCGCGAGGGGATTCTGGGGCCGGTGTTCGTCACCCCGGCCCTCCTCCTCCTCCTGCTCCTCGTGGCCTATCCGTTCCTGATGGCCCTCTACTTCTCGCTGTCCAACGCCTTCATCGGCCGGCCCAGCCAGTTCATCGGCATCCAGAACTTCGTGAAGCTCTGGGAGAGCGATGCCTTCCGGCAGACCTTCCAGAACGCCTTCGTCTTCACGGGCATCGCCGTGCTCTTCAAGGTGGTGCTGGGCATCGCCCTCGCCCTCCTCCTCAACCAGCAGCTCTGGTTCAAGCGACTGATCCGCGGGGTGGTCCTCCTGCCCTGGGTCATCCCCACCGCGCTCAGCACCCTCGGTTGGTGGTGGATGTTCAACTCGCTCTACAGCGTGGTGAACTGGACAGGCATCGCCCTGGGGATCATGGACCCGCCCGGTCCCAACTGGCTCGGGCAGAAGCACTACGCCATGGCCGCGGTGATCGCCGTCAACATCTGGCGCGGTCTGCCCTTCTTCGCCATCACCATCCTCGCCGCACTGGTGGCCATTCCACGGGAGTTGTACGAGGCGGCGGAAGCCGACGGAGCCGGGGCCAACGCGCGCTTCTGGCACATCACCCTGCCGCTGCTCAAGCCGGTGCTCGCGGTGGTGGTGCTCTTCTCCACCATCTTCACCTTCAGCGACTTCAACATCGTCTACGTGCTCACGCGGGGCGGGCCGGTGAACTCCACGCACCTCTTCGCCACTCTCTCGCGCGTGGTGGGCATCGACACGGGGCGCATCGGAGAGGGCGCGGCCATCTCGCTCTATCTCTTCCCGATCCTGGTCTTCGTGGTGTGGGCGCAGCTGCGCTTCGTCCGCAAGCAGGCCTACTGATGGCGGTGGCCCGGCGTCCGCTCCTGCGCAAGACGCTGCTCCACGTGGGGCTGGTGCCGTTCCTGCTCTTCGCGCTGTTCCCCTTCTATCACATGACGCTCACCTCGCTGAAGCAGGACCGCGAGCTCTACGACCGGCACGCGGTGCCCTTGATCATCCGCCAGGGGCCGACCCTCGAGCACTACACCAAGCTCCTGTGGGAGACGGAGTTCCTCACCTGGACCAAGAACAGCCTCCTCGTCACCGCCCTCGCCACCGGCGCCTCCCTGCTCATCGGCACCGTGGCCGCCTACGCGCTGGCGCGGCTCAAGTTCTTCGGGGTGGCGAGCTTCGGCACCGGCATCTTCGTCACCTATCTCGTGCCCACCACGCTGCTCTTCCTGCCCCTCGCCCAGGTGGTGAACTGGCTCGGGCTCGGCGACTCGAAGTGGGCCCTCGTGCTCACGTACCCGACCTTCCTCGTGCCCTTCTGCACCTGGCTCCTCATGGGCTACTTCCGCACCGTGCCCAAGGAGGTCGAGGAATGCGCCATGGTGGACGGGGCCACGCGCATCCAGGCGCTCTGGCGCATCGTCCTCCCCATCGCAGTGCCCGGTCTGGTGTGCGCCGCCCTCTTCGCCTTCACCCTGTCGTGGAACGAGTTCATCTACGCGCTCACCTTCACCTCGTCCTCCGAGCAGATCACGGCCAGCGTGGGGGTGACGAGCGAGCTGATCCGCGGCGACATCTACTTCTGGGGCGAGCTGATGGCGGGCGCGATCCTGGGCTCCGTCCCCATCGTGGTCCTCTACGTGTTCTTCCTCGATTATTACGTGTCGGGACTCACTGCCGGCGCCATCAAGTAGCGCGGGCGGGGGAGACCCCGCTCCGTCCCGAAGCAGGCTCGGTGTCCACTCCCTGCCGGGGAGTCCATCTGCATGTGGTTCTTTGTTGGGCAACGAGCAGCTCCGAATCGACTGAGTGCCCGCTCACGCCCTCACCAGGGCGTGCGAGGAATGAGCATCCTGCCTCGATAATCGCCTCGGCGCGGCCGGAAACAGGCTCGATCCAGGGAATAACGCACGGCATCATTCTTGCTGGATGAAGGGCCATGGTCCGGGGAGCGGAACACGAATCAATGGAAACGCTGTGGCCCGACGGCTATCCGCGCTCGATCGAGCGCGACGTGGCGCTCGACAATGGCGAGACGGTTCGCATCAGGCCGATCCGTCCCGATGACGAGCCCCGCCTGAGCGCGCTCTACGATCGGCTCTCTCGCCACACGGCCTATCAGCGCTTCTTCGCGGTCCGCCGTCGACTGCCCGCCGATTGGATTCACGCGTTCGCCAATGTCGACTACCGCCGCCGCCTCGCCATCGTGGCCGAGCGGGAGACGATGGCCGGCCCCGAGATCGTCGGCGTCGGCCGCTACGAGCCCTCGGACCGGCCGGACACGGCCGAGGTCGCCTTCGTGCTGGAGGATGGTTACCAGGGCCGAGGACTGGGCGTGCTGCTCCTCGACGAGATCGTCCGCGCCGGCGCCGAGCGAGGGCTCGGACGATTCCGCGCCGATGTGCTGGGCGACAACCATCGCATGCTGCGTCTCCTGTCACGCCGCACCCGCATCATCGAGCGCAGTGTCGAGTACGGCGTCGTCTCGCTCCTCTTCGAGCCGAAGTGAGCACAAAGTAGCCAGCACGCCGAGTTGCGCGCGCTTCTTGAGCAGCCTACGAAGGGGGCACCGGTGCTCCTGATCTGATTCGGCAGCACGTTACGCGCGGCCATTCGCCCACGGTGGCCGTGGCACAACCATTGCTCACACCCTTCCACGATCTGCGTCGAGGCAGATCTGCGCTACGGCGACGGCGCCGTTCCCGCGAGGGAGCGGCGCATTTTTTTTTGGAAAGGGGAAGACATGCACGTGACGCGGCGAGATTTCCTGAAGGCGACCGCCACCGGAGCGGTGCTGGCCGGCGTGCCCGCGGGGTGGGTGGGGGGCACCTTCGCCGGCGACGGTCCTGAGACGTCCAAGATGCGCTTCGGCATCATCGCTCTCACCGATTGCTCGAGCATTGTCATGGCCCACGAGCTGGGCCTCTTCAAGAAGTACGGGATCGAGTCCACGATCTCGAAGGAGGCCTCCTGGGCGGTCATCCGCGATCGCCTCTCCCTCGGCGAGAACCAAGCGACCCATCTGCTCCTCGGCATTCCCTATGCCTCGACGATGGGTCTTCAGGGCTCGCCCGTGAAGCCCATGGTCATCCCGATGTACCTCAACCGGAACGGGCAGGCCATCACCCTCAACAAGGCCCTGCTCGACAAGGGGGTGAAGACGCCCCAGCAGCTCAAGCCCGTGGTCATGGAGGCCAAGGGCAAGGGGAGCCCGCTCACCTTCGCCATGACCTATCCCCCGGGGACCCACGCCATGTGGATCCGCTACTGGCTCGCCGCGGGTGGGATCAATCCCGACAAGGACACCACCCTCATCACCATCCCCCCCGCCCAGATGGTCGCCAACATGAAGGTGGGCAAGATGGACGGCTACTGTGTCGGCGAGCCGTGGGGCGCCCGGGCCATCGCCGACGGCATCGGATTCACCGCCATCACCACCCAGCAGATCTGGAAGGACCACCCGGAGAAGGTGCTGGGCTTCACCGAGGAGTTCGCCACCAAGAACCCCAAGACCGTCAAGGCCTGCATGCGGGCAATCATCGAGGCGAGTCAGTGGGCCGACAAGCTCGAGAATCGGCCGAAGCTCGCGGAGACGGTGGCGCAGCCGCAGTACGTCAACACCACCAAGGAGATCATTCTCGGGCGCCTCCTCGGAGACTACGACTACGGCGACGGGCGCAAGGAGAAGGACAAGTACTACATGACCTTCTACGACCGCTACACGAACTTTCCCCAGAAGTCCCATGGAGTCTGGTGGCTCACGCAGTTCCGGCGCTGGGGCATGGTCAAGGAGGCGCCGGACTACAGGGGCCTCGTGGACCGCGTGCACCGGCCCGACATCTATCGCGAGGTGGCCAAGGAGATGGACCTCGAGGCCCCGCGAGAGGACATGAAGAAGGAGACCTTCTTCGACGGCGTGGTCTTCGATCCCGCCAAGCCCGAGGAGTACGCCAAGGGCTTCGCCGTCAACACCATGGCGTAGGAGGCCGACCATGTCACGTGGATTCGCGGCCCGCTTCATCCTGCCCTTCCTCGGGCTGGCCGCCGTGCTGGCGCTGTGGACGCTGGTGAGCCACACTGTGGCCGCCGATCTGCCGTCTCCCTACAAGACCTGGACCGAATCGAAGCGCTACATCTTCGAGCCCTTCTTCAAGGACGGCGAGATGAACCAGGGCATCGGCCGCCTCGCCTTCTACTCGCTCGTGCGGGTGGCCAAGGGCTACCTGCTCGCTCTCGCCATCGGTACCCCCATCGGCTTTCTGCTCGGCCTCTCCCGCGGGTTTCATTCGGCCTTCGATCCCATCATCCAGTTCCTCCGGCCGATCTCCCCCCTCGCCTGGCTCCCGCTGGGGCTGGTGGTCTTCCAGAAATCCGAGCCGGCCGCCGTGTTCACCATCGCGCTGTGCGCCATGTGGCCCACCGTCATCAACACCGCGGTGGGAGTGAGCGGCATCAGCCAGGACTATCTCAACGTGGGCCGGGTGCTGAAGCTCTCCAAGCTGAAGATGCTGACCAAGATCATCGTTCCTGCCTCGCTGCCCTACGTGTTCACTGGCTATCGCCTCTCCCTCGGTCTCGCCTGGCTCGTCATCGTGGCCGCGGAGATGCTCACGGGCACCCCCGGCGTCGGCGGCTTCCTCTGGCAGGAGTACAACAGCCTGGTCTACTCGCACATCATCCTGTCCGTCATCACCATCGGCGCCATCGGGTTCGTGCTGGACCGTCTGATGGGTCTGCTCGAGGCGCGCTTCAAGAGTGCCTGATGGCCTTCCTCGAGGTCCGGGGCGTCGAGAAGTCCTTCACCACCCAGGCGGGGACGACGCACGTCCTGGGTGGCATCGACCTCGCCCTCGAGGAGGGCGACTTCGTGGCCGTGGTCGGCTACTCGGGATCGGGCAAGACCACCCTCGTCTCGCTCATCGGGGGGCTTCTGTCGCCCGACGCGGGCAGCATCGCCCTCGACGGAGCCCCCGTGTCCGGGCCGGGCCCCGATCGCGGCATGGTCTTCCAGCAGTATTCCCTCCTGCCCTGGCTCGACGTCTACGACAACGTCGCCCTCGCGGTGGACGCGGTGAATCCCGGAGCGAGTGTCGCCGAGCGGCGACGGCTCACCGAGGAGTTCATCGCCCTCGTCAACCTCACGCCCGCCCGGTGGAAGCGACCGCGTGAGCTCTCCGGCGGTATGCGCCAGCGGGTGGCGGTGGCGCGGGGGCTGGCCATGCGGCCGAAGCTCCTCCTCATGGACGAGCCCTTCAGCGCCCTCGATGCCCTCACGCGCGCGAGTCTGCAGGACGAGCTGCTGCGGATTTGGGGCGAGCGGCGTTCCACGGTCATCCTGGTCACCAACGATGTGGACGAGGCCATTCTGCTCGCCGACCGCATCTATCCCATGACTCCGGGTCCGGGCGCCGTGCTGGGCCCCGTCATCGAGATCGGGCTCGACCGTCCGCGACACCGCCGTCACCTGAGCCTGACTCCCGCCTACCAGAAGGCGCGACTCGGCATCGTGGAGTTCCTCCGCGCCTGCTGCCGTGGCGAGACGGAGGGCTTCCCATGACCATGCCCGCCGCCTTCGTGGAGATCGACCAGCTTGGCAAGACGTATCAAACTCCGGCGGGGTCGGCGGAGATCGTGCGGAACTTCACCCTGCACGTGGGCGAGGGCGAGTTCGTGTGCATCGTGGGTCATTCCGGATGCGGCAAGTCCACGGTGCTCTCCATCGTGATGGGCCTGAACCAGCCCACCACGGGCGGGGTCGTCATCGCCGGGCGCGAAGTGAGCGGACCCGGTACCGACCGTGGGGTTGTGTTCCAGTCCGCCACGCTGCTGCCCTGGCTCTCGGTGCGCGACAACGTGCGGCTGGCCCTGGACCAGGTCCGGCGCGGTGCCTCCGCGGGGGCCGCCGAGCCCCTCCTGGCCGCCGTCGGCCTCGCCGGTCAGGGGAACCGTTACCCGCGCCAGCTTTCGGCAGGCATGCAGCAGCGCGTGGGCATCGCCCGCGCGTTCGCCCTCGATCCGCGTCTGCTCCTCCTCGACGAGCCCTTCTCGCTGCTGGACGCGCTGACCCGCATGGATCTCCAGGACCAGCTCATGACGCTCTGGCAGGCCGAGCGGAAGACGGTCGTCATGGTCACCCACGACGTGGACGAGGCGCTCCTCCTCGCCGACCGCATCGTGATGATGACGAGCGGGCCAGCCGCCACCATCGGCGAGATCCTGACGGTGCCGTTCCCGCGTCCGCGGCGCCGCGAGGAGATGGTGGCGACGGCGGAGTACTTCGAGCTTCGCGACGCCGTGGTGGGCTTTCTCGAAGAGCGCGCCGCCCATGCTTGATTCAACTGGAGGGGGGCTCCGCCCCCCTTCCGAGACCCCCTCTCGAAAGTCGGGTGGCGCCGGCGAAACCGGCGCTCGGAGCGGTGAACCGGCCGGCTGGCGGCGGACGCTCTGCCCGTACTGCGGAGTGGGATGCGGCCTGCTCGTTCAGGTCGCCGACGGGGTGGTCAAGCGCGTCAAGGGCGATCCCGATCACCCCTCGAGCCTTGGCGATCTCTGCGCCAAGGCCGTGCACCTGCCGCCGGCCCTGCGCACGCCCGATCGGCTGCTCCACCCCCACGTGCGCGTGCGCCGCGACGCGGATCCAGCGCGCGTGCCGTGGGAGCTCGCCGTGCGCTTCGTCGCCGACCGGCTGCGCGACATCGTGGCCACCCATGGCCCCGACGCCCTCGCCTTCTACGGCTCGGGCCAGCTCCTCACGGAGGAGTACTACGTCGCCTCCAAGCTGGCCAAGGGCTATCTGGGCACCAACAACTTCGACACGAACTCGCGTCTCTGCATGGCCTCCGCGGTGGCGGGCTACACGCGGTCCCTCGGCTCCGACGGCCCGCCGGGCACCTACGCGGACATCGAGGCCGCCGACTGCTTCGTCCTGATCGGGACCAACACCGCGGACTGCCATCCCGTGACGTGGAAGCGCATTCGCAAGCGGAAGCTCGCCGCGCCCGACGAGGTTGCGGTGATCGTGGCGGATCCGCGATGGACGGAGACCGCCGACATCGCCGACCTGCATCTGCCCCTTCGTCCCGGCACCGACGTCGCGCTGCTCAACGCCATGCTCCACGTCCTCTGGCGCGAGGGCCGGCTCGCGCGGGAGTTCATCGAGCACCACACCACCGGCTGGGCAGACCTGGAGGCGACGATCTCGCGGTATGTGCCGGAGCGTGCGGCCGCGGAGACCGGGCTCTCCGCGGACATCATCGTGGCCGCGGCGCGGCGCTTCGGCGGCGCACGCGCCGCCATGACCCTCTGGAGCATGGGCGTCAACCAGAGCCACCAGGGCACGGACAAGAATGCGGCCATCCTCAACCTGCACCTCGCCACGGGGCAGATCGGACGGCCCGGCGCCGGGCCGTTTTCGCTCACCGGCCAGCCCAACGCCATGGGTGGCCGCGAGACGGGCGGCCTCGCTCATCTGCTTCCGGGCTACCGGCGCGTGACCGACGCCGCCGCGCGCGCCGTGGTGGAGCGGCACTGGGGCGTCGCCCCCGGCACCATCCGGGCCACGCCCGGCCACTCCGCCCTCGAGATCTTCGAGGGCCTCCGCGAAGGATCGGTGCGCGCGGTGTGGATCCTTTGCACCAACCCCGGAGCCTCCCTCCCCGATCTCGACCTCGCCGAGAAGGCCCTGCGCCAGGCGGAGCTCGTCATCGTGCAGGACGCCTATCACCCGACGGAGACGTCGCGCTTCGCCGACGTGCTCCTCCCCGCCGCGCAATGGCCGGAGAAGGACGGCGTGATGACGAACTCGGAGCGGCGCCTCACCTATCTGCCGAAGCTCGTGGCGCCGCCGGGTGAAGCGCTGCCCGACGCAGTCATCGTGGCGCGGGTGGCACGCGAGCTCGGCTTCAAAGACGCCTTCTCCTACGAGAGCGCGGCGGAGATCTTCGACGAGTTCGCCGCTCTCACGGCGGGTACCGTGTGCGACTGCTCCGGGGTGAGCCATGAGCGCCTGCGCCGCGAGGGACCGCTCCAGTGGCCGGTGCCCGGCCCCGATCACCCGGGGACGCCGAGGCTCTACGCGGACCTGCGCTTCCCGACGGAGGACGGCCGGGCGCGGCTGATCGCCGTGGAGTACGACCCGCCCGTGGAAACGGCCGATGCCGCCTATCCGCTCACCCTGACCACGGGACGCGTGCGCGATCACTGGCACACCCTGACCCGCACCGCGAAGTCGCCCGCGCTCCTCGCACGCACGCGCGAGCCGCACCTCGAGATCAACCTGCGCGACGCACAGGCCGCGGGCATCCGGGACGGCGACTTCGTCGAGGTGACCTCGCGCCGAGGCAAAGCGGTGGCCCAGGCTCGCGTGAGCGAGACGATCCGCCAGGGCACCTGCTTCCTGCCCTTCCACTGGGGCCGGCAGTGGGGCTTCTACAAGGCGGCCAACAACCTGACGCAGTCCGTGCGCGATCCCCTCTCGAAGCAGCCCGAGCTCAAGGCCTGCGCGGTCCGCGTCCGTCGCTTGCCGGAGGCGCGCCCATGAACAAGATCGAGGCCCTCAAGTCCGAGAAGGACGGGCTCGAGATCACCGACGACCTCGTCCGCTTCGCCCGCGAGGGGTGGAAGACCATCGGCGAGGACGACAAGGAGCGGCTCAAGTGGGTCGGCGTGTTCATGCGCCGACCGACGCCGGGCCACGCCATGATGCGCATCCGCATGCCGAACGGCGTGATCACCTCGAGCCAGGTGCGGCTCCTCGCCCAGCTCACGCGCGAGTCGGGCCGGACCATCGCCGACATCACCACGCGCCAGCAGCTCCAGCTCCGCTGGGTCACCGTGGAGCGCGTGCCCGACATCATGGCGCGGCTGGAGGTGGCGGGGCTGTCGAGCCTCCAGACGGGCATGGACAACATCCGCGGCATCATCGGCTGCCCCGCCACCGGCCTCACCCCGCACGAGCTGATCGACACCGAGCCCATCGCGCGCGAGTTCCAGCGCATCTTCCTCGGCAACAAGGAGTTCACCAACCTGCCGCGCAAGTTCAACGTCACCATCACGGGGTGCCGCGAGCACTGCACGGGCGGCGAGACCCAGGACATCGCGATGACCCCCGCGCTGAGCGGGCCCTCGGGTGAGGAGATCGCGGGCTTCAACCTTGCCGTGGGCGGCAAGCAGGGGTCGGGCGGGCCCGTGGTGGCGCAGCCGCTCGACGCCTTCGTGCGCCCCGAGGAGGCGGCCGAGGTGTGCGCGGCCATTGCCCTCGTCTTCCGCGATTACGGGCCCCGCGAGTCGCGGAGCAAGGCGCGGCTGGCCTTCCTGCTCGGAGAATGGGGCGCGGAGCGCTTCCGGAAAGAGCTCGAGTCACGGCTCCTGCGGCGGCTGCCGCCCGCGGGACGCGACGCGAGGGGGACGACGCACAGCGATCACATCGGCGTCTTCCGGCAGCGCCAGCCGGGCCTCAACTACGTGGGGCTCAAGACTCCCGTGGGGCGCGTCACCGCGGACCAGCTCGACGAGCTGGCGCGGCTGGCCGACGTGTACGGCAAGCGCGAGCTCCGGTTCATGCCCTCCCAGGACGTGCTGCTCCCGCACGTGCCCGACGCGCGGATCGGCGACCTGACCCAGGAGCCCCTGCTCAAGGAGCTGCCCTACAACCCCTCGGAGGTGCGCCGCGGCCTCGTGTCGTGCACGGGGACGGACTTCTGCAACCTCGCCCTCATCGACACGAAGACGCGCGCCATGGCCCTCGCAAAAGACTTCGAGAAGCACGTGGGCAAGACGCGGCCCATCACCGTGCGCTGGTCCGGCTGCCCCGCTTCGTGCGGCAATCACCACACAGCGGACATTGGCCTCCAGGGATGCAAGGTCAAGGTGGAGGGGAAGATCGTCGACGGCGTCCACATCTTCGTGGGTGGCCGCGGCGGCGCCGATCCCCGGGCGGGCACGCGCATCATGGAAGACGTGCCGTGCGACGAGCTGCCGCAGGTGCTGGAGCGGCTCGTACGGTTCTTTCCTCGCCCCGAGCGCCAGGCGCCGGCGCCGGATGCGCCCCGGGAGGCCGCTTCGTGAGCGCCTCGCTCGGACCCCGCTTCGCCTACCCGCTGATGCTCGACCTCGTGGGCCGTCCCTGCCTGGTCGTGGGCGGAGGCGCCGTCGCCCAGCGAAAGGTGGAGGGGCTGGTGGAGGCGGGAGCGCGCGTCACCGTGGTCAGCCCGTGCCTAACCGAGCGGCTGCTCCGTCTCGCCACCGACGCGCAGCTTCGCTGGCGCCCACGCGCGTACGTGCCGGGTGACGTGGACGGCTTCGCCCTCACCCTGGTCGCCACCGATGACCCCGCGGTGAACGCCGCGGTGGCCGGCGAGTGCCGCGAGCGCGGCGTCCTCGTCAACTGCGCCGACGATCCCGAGCACTGCAGCTTCATCCTCCCCTCGGTGCTCAAGCGCGGCGCCCTTACCGTCGCGGTGTCCACGGGCGGCACCAGCCCGACCATGGCGCGCCTCGTGCGCGAGGAGCTGGAGCAGCTCTTGCCGTCCGACGTGGCCGCTCTCACGGAGGTCATGGGCGAGGTGCGGCGCGCCCTTCGCGACGAGGGGATCTCGCTCGCCGCCGAGCGCTGGCGCGAGGCCCTCGACGACAAGTTGAGACGGCTGGTGGGGGCCGGCCGCATCGACGAGGCGCGGACCCGTCTCCTGGAGCGGCTCTGTGTCTAGCGGACGGGTGGTTCTCGTGGGAGCCGGCCCCGGCGATCCCGAGCTGATCACCGTCAAGGGACTCAGCTGGCTCCGCCGCGCCGAGGTGGTCGTGTACGACCGGCTCGTCAGCCCGTCGCTCCTCGACGAGGCGCCCGCCGGTGCCCTGCGCATCTTCGCGGGCAAGTCCGCGGGGCGCCATTGCCTCGACCAGTCGGCCATCGACGCGATCCTGATCCATCACGCGGAGGCGGGGCGCCTCGTGGTGCGCCTCAAGGGCGGCGACCCCTTCGTCTTCGGGCGGGGAGGGGAGGAGGTTCTCGCCTGCGCGCGGGCGAGAGTGGCGGTGGAGGTCGTGCCCGGCGTCAGCTCGGCCATCGCTGTACCCGCGGCGGCAGGCATCCCCGTCACGCATCGCGGCCTCGCCTCGTCCTTCGTGGTGGTCACCGGCCACGAGGATCCTGCCAAGTCCCGTTCCACGGTGGACTGGGAGCGCCTCGCCACGGCCGTGGACACGCTCGTCATCCTCATGGGCGTGGCCACGCTTCCGCGCATCGTGACGGGGCTGCTCGCCGGCGGACGAGGCGCCGACACCCCCGCCGTCGTCATCCATCGCGGGACCACGGCGGCGCAGCGGATGGTGAGCGGGACGCTCGCCGACATTGCGGGGCGCGCGGCGGGATTTTCCTCGCCCGCCGTGATCGTGATCGGCGAGGTGGTGACCCTTCCCTCGACGCTCGACGACCCGCTCCTGGCCGCCCTCTCTGCCCGCTAGCTCTCTCGCCTCGGCCCACGACGGGCGACCGCCGCGTGGACGCCGCCACTAGCCTGCGCTATCCTTCGCGTCGCCACCCGAAAGAGGAGCGACGACATGGACGCACCGCTGGTGCTCACCGAGGACGAGGCGCTCGAGCTGCTGGCCTTTCTCGTCACCGCCGCGCGCACGCAGCTCGACGAGGCGGCGGAGTACGGCCCGCTGCGCCTGCTCACGGCCGCGGGCCGCCTCGCCGACTTCATGGCCGGGCGCGCGTCGCCCGCCACGCGGCAGTTCCTCGCCGGCCCGCTGCGCACGCTGCCGGATGCCGCCCTCCGCTCCGTCGATCCGGGCAAGTACGCCACGGAGCTCGACGCCGTGTGCCAGGCGGTGGCCGAGCACCTCGTCAACCACTTCGGCGGCGGCTCCCGATGACCAACCCCGTGCTCGAGGCCATTCGCACGCGCCGCATGGTGCGCGCGCTCACCGACGCGCCCGTCCCCCGCGAGCAGGTCGAGCTGATCCTCCAGGCCGTCCGCTGGGCGCCCAGCGCGGGGAACCGGCGGCTCCATCGCTACGTCGCCGTCCAGGATGCCGTGACCCTGCGGCTCCTCCGCATGGTCTCGCCCGGGATGTTCCAGCGGCCGCGCGCCGTCATCACCATCTGCATCGACGGCGAGCGGGCGCGCTCCTTCGGCATGTCGCCCACCACCCGGAGCCTGTACGTCGACGTCGGCACCTCGGCCCAGACCATGCTGCTCGCCGCGCACTCGATCGGACTCGGCGCGGGCGTGGTCACCTCGTTCAGCCGGGCCGCGGTGAGCGTCGTGCTCAACCTGCCTGCGGGACTCAGCCCCGAGATGTTCATCTGCCTCGGCTTCCCGGCCCCCCGGCAGCCTCCCGCTATGCGTCCGCGCACGCCCGTCACCTGGCAAAGCCTGAGCCACTGGGAGCGCTTCCCTTGATGCCCCAGGTGCCGTCGGTATAATGCGGCCCGTGCTCGACAGCCGTTGCTTCGAGGAAGTGGAGCGTCTGGGCGGCCTCGAGGGCCGGCCGTTCGCTCTGGCGTCGCCCCGTCTCTCGCACGTGGCGGCGAAGTAGTGCCGCCGGCATGCGGATCCGCGAGCTCGAGCGAAGCGAATGGGCCCTCTTCCGCGAGCTGCGGCTGCGCGCGCTTGCCGAGTCGCCCAATGCCTTCGCCCGCCGCTTCGTCGACGAGCGAGGGCAGCCCGACGCTCACTGGATCCGCCTCACGGAGTCGGTGACCACCCCGGGCGGCCAGACCATGCTCCTTGCCGAGGAAGACGGGCGCTCGTTCGGGCTCGTCTTCGGGCTCCTCGACCGTGAGCACCCGAAGACCGGCCACGTGGGCGGCATGTGGGTGGAGCCCGAAGGCCGGCGGCGCGGCGCGGGGGAGGCGCTCCTGCGCGCCGTCATCGACTGGGCCCGCCTCCGTGAGCTGGAGCGGCTCGAGCTGTGGGTTACCGAAGGCAACGATCCCGCCATTCGCCTCTACGAGCGGGGCGGGTTCACCGACACCGGACGGCGGGACGCGCACGCCGCGAATCCGAACCTCCGCGTCATCCAGATGATGCTCACCCTCTGAGAGGAGACCCATGAAGCCCCTCGTCATCGTGGCCGGACCCATCCATGCAGACGGCATCAAGCAGCTCGAGAGCGAAGCGCGCGTGATCGTCTCCAGCGAGGAGACGGAGGCGGGCATGATCAAGGTCGCCCAGGAGGCCTCCGGTATCCTCTTTCGGGCCAAGCCCCTGTGTACCCGCTCGCTGATGTCGGCGCTCAGACAGCTCAAGGTGGTGGGGCGGCACGGCGTGGGCCTCGACACCATCGACCTGCCCGCGGCCACCGAGCTCGGCATTCCCGTGGTCCACGCACCAGGATCGAACTCCAACTCCGTGGCCGAGCACGCCATCATGCTCATGCTCGCCCTCGCCAAGCAGGCGGTGGTGGTGGACCGCCGCACGCGCCTCGCCGACTGGGGCAAGAACCGCTGGCAGGGCCTGCTCGAGATGAACGGCAAGACCCTCGGCATCATCGGGGTGGGCAACATCGGCCGCCGCGTGGCCAAGACGGCGGGGGCGCTCGGCATGCGCGTCATCGGCTACGACAAGTACGAGCCGGCCGACGAGCTGCGGAACCGCGGGGTGGAGCCCATGCCCGACCTCGTCTCCGTCCTCCGCCAGGCCGACGTCGTCACCTGCCACATCCCGCACACGAAGGAAACGCACCACATGATCAACGCCGACACCATCGCTCAGATGAAGCCCGGCGTGATCTTCATCAATACCTCGCGGGGCAAGGTACAGGACGAGGAGGCGCTGCGGGTGGCTTTGGAGAGCGGCAAGATCCGCGCCGCGGGTATCGACGTGTTCGAGGAGGAGCCGGTGTCGTCGGACAGCCGCCTCCTCCAGCTCGACAACGTGATCGTGAGCCCCCACATCGCCGGTGTCACCGAGGAGACCACGCGTGGCACCGCCATGCAGGTCACCGCGGAGATGCTGCGCGTGCTGCGCGGCGAGAAGCCGCAGGTGCTCGGCAATCCCGAGCTCTGGCCCAAGCTGGGGCACCTGAAGTAGCGCGTCCCGGCGGATGCCGCCGCCCGGGCCCACACGCGAGGCGGTGGTCGCGGTCGTCACCCGCGGGCGCGAGGTGCTCCTCATCCGGCGTGGCGCCGGCGTCCCCGAGCCCGGCTACTGGGCGCCGCCCAGCGGCACCATCGAGCCGGGGGAAGGCCAGGAGGCCGCCGTCATCCGCGAGGTGCGTGAGGAAGTCGGGCTGACGGTGCGGCCCGTGGCCAGGCTGTGGGAGAGCGTCTCGTCGAGCGGCACGCACACCCTCTACTGGTGGCGCGCAGAGTGCGTGGGCGGGTCGCTCGCCCTCGATCCCCGCGAGGTCGCCGACGCCCGCTGGGTTGACGTCGCGGAGATCGACGCCCTCGAGCCGCTCTTTCCCGTCGATCGCGCGTTCTTCCGCGCCTGGCGCGAGGGGACGCTCGGCGCGTGAGGTTCCTCGCCGCGCTCGCGGGCGGGCTGATGGGCGGCGTGATCGGGTACCTCGTGGCGCCATCGTCGGGTGCGACTGGCTCTACCCGACGAGCAACCTGTGCGGGATTTACGGCGCCTTCTTCGCGGGTCCCCTCGGCTTCCTCGCGCTGGCGGGCCGGCTCGCCGCGCGGTCTCCCCGGCGATGATTTGAGGTAGACTCGGAGCACACGCAGCAGTAGCGAGAACCATTCCAACAGCGGAGGCCATCGTGCCCATCGACACACGTCACCCGAGAGAGATCCGGGCCGATATCCGCAGCGGCACGCTCAGCGGCGTCACCGCCGGGCTCGGGCCGGGCTTCGTGCAGGCCAACATGGCCGTGCTGCCCAAGGACGACGCCTACGACTTCCTGCTCTTCTGCCAGCGCAATCCGCGGCCGTGCCCCCTCATCGAGGTGACCGACGTCGGCTCGCCCGAGCCGGTGGGCGTGGCCCCGGGGGCGGACCTCCGCACGGACCTGCCGCGCTACCGCATCTACAAGGACGGCGCGCTCGCCGACGAGGTCACCGACGTCAAGGCCTTCTGGCGCGACGATCTGGTTGCCTTCCTCCTCGGCTGCTCGTTCACTTTCGAGTGGGCGCTGCTCGACGCGGGCATCCCCCTGCGCCACGTGGAGCGCGGCTGCAACGTCGCCATGTGGAAGACCAACATCGCGTGCCGTCCCGCCGGGCGCTTCCACGGGCCCATGGTCGTGTCGATGCGTCCTATCCCGCACCACATGGTCGCCAAGGCGGTGACGGCCTCCGCGCGCTTCCCCGGGGCGCACGGCGCGCCCGTGCACGTGGGCGATCCCGCGCACCTCGGCATCAAGGACATCTCCAAGCCGGACTGGGGCGACTTTGTAGGGGTGGAGGCGGGGGAAGTGCCGATGTTCTGGGCCTGCGGCGTGACGCCCCAGGCGGTGGCGCTGGCCTCTCGGCCCGCGTTCATGATCACGCACAGCCCGGGCCACATGTTCATCACCGACATTCCGAACAGCTCGCTGGCCGCGCTCTAGCCGGCCTATTCGCGAATGCCACACGTGCGACCGGCCGGGTGGCGGCGCGGGGAGGGGTGCGCTCAGGCGGAGCGGGACCCCCTCGTCCTGCGCGCAGCCCGGCGGGCTGCGAATCAGGTGAGCGGGTGACGCAGCATGAGCGCACCCCTCCCCCCGGCGACAGGACCCGGCCGTCTCGCGCTCCGCATGTTCGTGGATAATTAGGACTAGCGCGTGGGCATCTACGCCGAGCCCCGCTTCCTCCCCTGCGGGGACGTCGCGCTGTCGGTGGAGCTCGGCGACGACATCAACCGCGAGGTCAACGCGCGGGTCCTTGCCCTCGAATATCTGATCCGCCAGCGGAGCCTCGCCGGCGTCACCGAGACCGTTCCCAGCTACCGCTCGCTCCTCGTCTACTACGACCCGCTCACCGTGGGGTGGGACGAGCTCACGTCGTCGCTCCACGGACTCTGGCGCGAGGCGCGCCCCGAAGTGCTGCCGCCCGCGCGCACCGTCGAGGTGCCCTGCTGCTACGAGGGTGAGCTCGGCTTCGAGCTCGAGGGCGCCGCGAAGAAGCTCGGGCTCGAACCCGACGAGGTGGTGCGCCTCCACGCCGCCGCCGACTACTACGTGTACTTCGTCGGCTTCACCCCGGGGCTGCCCTACATGACGGGCATGCCGGAGCGCCTCAACATTCCGCGCCTCGAGCAGCCGCGCACCAAGACGCCGCCCGGCAGCGTCAGCATCGGCGGCATCCAGTGCTGCATCTACTCCGTGGAGAGCCCCGGCGGCTTCTGGGTCCTCGGCCGCACCCCGCTTCTCCTTTACGATCCCTCCGCGGCCGATCCCATCCTGCTCCGCGCCGGCGATCACGTCCGCTTCCGCGCCATCGACCGCGCGGAGTACGATCGCATCGCGGCCGCCGTCGCCGAGGGCGCCTACACCACGCACATCGAGACCCCACGCCACCGGTGAACCTGCTCGTCCACGACGCGGGTCCACAGACCACCGTGCAGGACCTGGGCCGCCGCGGCTCGCTCCGCGAGGGCATCCCGCCCTCCGGCCCCATGGATCGCGACGCCTTCCTCCTCGCCAACCGCCTCGTGGGCAATGCCGACGACGCGGCGGGCCTCGAGTGCACGCTCATCGGCCCGCGCCTCGAGTTCGCGGACGAGCGGTGGGTGGCGGTAACGGGCGCGACGGTGGCCGTCACCCTCAACGGCACGGCGATGCCGCGCTGGGCGGCCTTCCAGGTGAAGCCCGGCGAGATGCTCCGGCTCGGGCCCGCCGTCTCCGGCGTGCGCGCCTATCTCGCGGTCTCGGGGGGCATCGACACGCCGCTCGTCCTCGGCTCGCGGGCCACGTATCTCCGCGGTCAGCTCGGCGGCCATCAAGGGCGGGCGCTCAGGAAGGGCGACACGCTGCCCCTCGGCCCGCCCTCGGGCGGCGCGCCCGCGCGCGTGCTCGAGCCATTCATTCCCGATTACGCGGAGTCGCCCGTTGTGCGCGTGGTGCTGGGGCCGCAGGACGACCGCTTCACGGCGCGGGGGATCGCCGCCCTCTTCGACGCGCCCTACGAGATGACCCCGCAGGCCGATCGCATGGGGGCGCGGCTGCGCGGCGCGCGCATCGAGCACAGGCGTGGCCACGACATCATCTCCGACGGTGTGGCCCTGGGCGGGATCCAGGTGGTGGGCGACGGGCAACCCATCGTGCTCCTGGCGGATCGGCAATCCACGGGTGGCTACACCAAGATCGGCACGGTATGCTCATTCGATATCGGGCGTGTGAGCCAGGTGAAGCCGGGCCAGCGGCTGTCATTCAAGAAGGTGACGGTGGCCGAGGCCCACGAGCTGGGGCGAGCGTATCGCGCCGAGCTCGATCACGCGATTCACTGGGAGGAAGCGCCATGAGCATGGAGAGCCTCGTCAACCACTACAAGGCGAAGACCGCGCGCTCGCGGCAGATGTACGAGGAAGCGCTGCAGGTCATGCCCGGCGGCAACAGCCGTACCACCACCTTCTTCGATCCCTATCCCTTCTACATCACCCGCGGCGCCGGCCCGCGCATCTGGGACGCCGACGGCACGGAGCGCCTCGACTTCAACGGCAACTACACGAGCCTGATCCTGGGCCACGCGCACGCCGCGGTGGTGGAGGCGGTAACCGAGCAGGCCACACGCGGCATGTCCTACCCGGGGCCGAGCGAGCACGAGGTGAAGCTCGCCGAGATGCTGACCACCCGCATCCCGAGCATGGAGGTGGTGCGCTTCGCCAATTCCGGCACCGAGGCGACCATGAACGCGGTGCGCGCGGCCCGGGCCTTCACGGGGCGGAGCAAGCTCGCCAAGTTCGAGGGCGCCTTTCACGGCACGCACGACTCGGTGCTCGTGAGCGTGGCTCCGGAGCCCGCCAAGTCGGGCTCGCGGAAGCGCCCGAAGCCCGTGGCCGCCTCCGCGGGGGTGTCGGACGCTGTCCTCAAGAACACCGTCGTGCTGCCCTGGAACGACGCGGAGGCGTGCGCGAAGATTCTCGACCGCCACGGGCGAGACATCGCCGCCCTCATCGTGGATCCGATCATGGCCAACGCCGGCCTGCTCATGCCGCAGCTGGGCTTCCTCGAGCGACTTCGCGAGATCACGGATCGCCTCGGCATCGTGCTCATCTTCGACGAAGTCATCTCCTTCCGTGTGTCCGAGGGCGGCGCCCAGCAGCGCTTCGGCATCCGTCCCGACCTGACCACGCTCGGCAAGATCATCGGCGGCGGCCTCGCCGTGGGCGCCTTCGGCGGCCGCGCCGAGGTGATGAACGCCTACGATCCGCGCGGCGGCAAGAGCAAGATCAGCCACGGCGGCACCTTCAACGCGAACCCCGTGACGATGGCGGGCGGGGTGGCGACCATGAAGGAGCTGACGCCGGAGAGCTACGCGAGGCTCGACGCCCTCGGCGACAAGATCCGCGGCGGCGTCGGGCACGTGCTCAACAAGCACAAGGAGCAGGCGCAGGTGACCGGCCTCGGCTCGCTCTTCTGGATCCACTGGACGAAGAAGAAGTTGAGCGATCATCGCTCGACCCGACCCACCGAGGCGGAGCGGTCACTCCGCACCTTCCTCGGCCTCCTCAACGAGGGCATGCTTCTGACGCAGCGCGGGCTCGGCTGCTGCTCGCTGGCCATGGCCGACGCCGACGTCGACCGCTTCGTGGAGGCCTTCGCCCGCGTCGTGGAAAGGGACGGCCAGAGCGTCAAATCGGAGTGAGGGAAACGCTTCGGAGATGGGTGGGGCGGCGGGCATACTAGAGGCCAAGGGGGAATTGGCCATGAACAGATTGCACCGAGGCACCGCCGCCATGACCGCGATGGTGTTCGCCGCCGTGATCACGGGCTGCGCCTCGTCGTCGGAGCCGCCGAAGTCGGGCATCTACGTGTATCCCGCGCAGGGACAGACTGCAGAGCAGCAGGCCCAGGACACCAGCGCGTGCCAGAGCTGGGCGCGGCAGCAATCCGGCTACGATCCCATCGCGGACACCGCCAAGGGCGTGGGAATCGGCGCCGCAGTGGGCGCGCTCGGAGG
>JBKOVG010000286.1:0-40530 GCA_046723845.1 Candidatus Methylomirabilota bacterium
GGTCCTGGTTGGCCTTGTTGTCAACCATGGGCGCGCCGAAGGTTTCCACCTCGCGCGTGTGATAACCGCGCCCCACGCCCATGATGACCCGGCCGCCCGTCATGATGTCGGCCTGCGCGTAGTCCTCGGCGAGGCGGATGGGGTGCCACATGGGCAGGACATTGAAGGCGCAGCCGAACTTGAGGCGGCGCGTCTGGGTGGCGAGCCAGGTGCCGAGCAGGATGAGGTTCGGAAAGACTTCGTAGCCCTCGTGCTGGAAGTGATGCTCGGCCGTCCACAAGGCGTAGTAGCCGAGCTCGTCCATGTGCTGGGAGACTTCCTTGGCGGTCTGGAAGGCTTCGGCCAGCCGCTCGTTCGGATAGCGGCGCTCGTCGGCCGGCGTGCCCGCGAGCCCGACGTTGTCGAGCTCGATCTGCCCCACGTAGAGGACGGAGAACTTCGTGATCATTTCGCTCTCCAGCCGCCGTCGACGACCATCGTGTGCCCGGTGACGTAGCCCGCCTCCTCGGAGGCGAGGTAGCAGACGGCGGAGGCGATGTCCTCCACCGTGCCGCGGCGGCCCGCCGGCACGATCCCCCGCACCTGCTCCTCGCTGACCGCTATCCCGCGGCTGCTCATGTCGGGCACGTCGGGCCCGAGGATGGCCTGGGAATGGCGGCGGAGATCCGTGAGGATGGGCCCCGGGCACACCGCGTTGATCGTCACGCCACGCGAGGAGTACACGACGGCCATCTGGCGCGTGAGGCCGACCACGCCGTGCTTCGCCGCGACGTAGGCAGCGCCGCCGCCCGTCCCGTTGAGCCCGGCCACGGAGGCCATGTTGATGATGCGGCCGCGTCCTCGCGGCAGCATCTCGGCGAGCGCCCGCTTGCAGCCGAGAAAAACACCGGTGAGGTCGATGTCGATCACGCGCTGCCAGGTCTTCTCGTCCGTCTCGTCCACGTTGAAGTAGCCGTCGAGAATCCCGGCGTTGTTGACCATGATCTCGAGCGGTCCCAGCGCGGCGATGGCGCCGCTCACCGCGCGGTTCAGCTCCTCCGCCTTGCTCGTGTCGCCCTGAAAGGCCCTGGCCTGCCCACCGGCCTTCTTGATCTGGCCCGCCGTCTCCTCGGCGGAGGCTTCGTCGAGATCCATCGCCGCCACCGGCGACCCCTTCGCCGCCAGTGCCAGCGCTATGGCGCGGCCTATACCCGAGCCCGCGCCCGTGACTATTGCCATTCTGGTGTTCGCCATCTATCTCCTCTTTCACTCAGCCCTCGCCTCGTCGCTCGAGGCGAGCGTCTCAGCTCGAACTGCGGCCCTCTCCCCCGTGGGGAGAGGGGAAGTCGAGCGCTCCCTCAATCCTCCCTCTTCCTCTTTGAGGGAGAGGGCAGGGTGAGGGTGCGGTCATCAAATGGCCAGGGCGTACCCGTCGCGCCGTGGGTCAGCGCCCGCCATGAGGGCGCCAGACTCGGGATCGCGCGCGATGCCCTGCCCGCCGCCCACGACCCAGGACCAGTCGTCGATCACGTTGACCTCATGCCCGCGCTGGGCGAGCCCTTGCCGCGTCGACTCGGGAATGCGCGATTCCGCGTCGAGGAGGCGGTCGCCGTACACGCGCACGCGCGGCTGCTCGATGGCCTCCTGGATGTTGAAACCGAACTCGAGGGCGTTGAGCAGCATCTGCGGCTGCGTCTGCAGGATGCCGTACGAGCCGGGGGTGCCCACGCTCAGCGCGAAGGCGCCGTCCTTGAACACCTGGATGGGCGACATCATGGTCCCCGCCTTGCGCCCCGGCCTGACCACGTTGGGCGAGCCGGGATCGAGATCCATCCACTTGAGGATGTTGTTCAGCACGAGGCCGGTGCCGGGCACCGCGAAGCCCGAGCCGAAGGGCACGCCCAGCGTCTGCGTCACCGACACCACGGTGCCCTCGCCGTCGGCGCACGCGAAGTGGGTCGTCTGCTCGTTCTCGAACTTCGCGGGATAGCCCTCGGCGATCTGGCCGGGTAGCTTCTTGCCGGAGTGCCGCTCGCCCTCGCTCACGCCCGCCTTGCGCGAATCGATCCGCGCGCGCTGCCTCGCCGCGTAGCCCTTGGAGAGGAGCCCGCGGATGGGCGTCTCGCCGGAATACGCGAAGGCGAGGCGATCGGCGGAGCCGAGCTTGATCGCCTCGATGAGGTGATGGAGGTAGTCGACGGAGTTGTGCCCCCAGCCCTTGAGATCGTAGCCCTCGAGAATGTTGAGGGTCTCCATCATCTGGAAGGCCGAGAAGGGCGGCGGCACCGAGCACACCTCGAGCCCGCGGTAGTCGATGCGCACGGGCTCGCGCCATGTGGGTTTGAAATCGGCCAGATCACGCTCGGCGAGCCACCCGCCCGCCTCCTCCACGGCGCGCGCGATGGCCTTGGCGATGGGGCCGCGATAGAAGACCTCCGCACCACCCTCCACGACCTGGCGGAAGGTGCCCGCGAGCTCCTTGTAGGTCGCGATCTTGCCCGGCCGCGGGCCGCCGTTACCAAGGTAGAGCCGCTGCGCCTCCGCGGAGCGCCCGAGCTGCGGCCGCGCCTGCTCGATGAAGCGCGCGTTCAGGAAAGACAGCGGCACGCCCTGCTCCGCCCACTCGATGGCGGGGGCGAACACGCGCTCGCGCCGCATCGAGCCGAAGCGCTCCAGGGCGGCGAGCCAGCCCCCGAGATTGCCGGGCGTGGCGCAGGACTTGGGCCCGCCCGCCAGCTCGTCCTCGGTGGCGCGGGTGGCGTCCGCGCCGGCGGGGGTGAGGCCGATGAAGTCCAGCACGTGGCGCTCGCGGCCGCCGCCCCGGGAGATGACCATGAGCCCGATCCCGCCCGCGCTCGACATGAACGGCTCGACCACGTTCAGCGTCGAGCCCACGGCCACCGCCGCGTCCACGGCATTGCCGCCCTCGAGGAGGACGCGGATGCCGGCCAGCGAGGCGGTGGGATGGGCCGAAGCGACGGCGCCCCGGCGGCCCATGACGACGGGGCGATAGGCGTGACGATGGGGGGGCATGGCTCCTCCGGTCGCGAATGATCGCGCGCTAGGGCGAGGGAAGGCAGGCGGCAGCGTCCGCCGCCGCGGTGGTGAGCTCGAGGTGGAGCGAGGTCGTCATCCGTTCTCCCGGACCACATCTCGCGTCCCTTGACCGGCGGCGGGCCCGTTCAGCAATGCGAACATGCGGACCTCCCACGGCCCCGAGCGCGAAGTGCGGCAATGGTAGGATGGACGCCGTGCCGACGCAAGCTTCCCCGCCCGTCACCGCATGACCGCGCAGTTCCCCGCCGAGGTGAACGCCGCCCTCGCCGCGGCCAGCTATATCTACCTCACCACCTACAGCCCCTCGGGCAAGCCGGGCACAGTGCCGACCTGGTGCTGGCTCCACGAGGGCGCGGTGTACTTCACGACCAAGCGGGCGAGCCTCAAGGCCCGCCGCATTGCGCGCGATGGGCACGTGACCGTGCACGTCGGGCGCAAGGACGGGCCCGCTTTCGCGGGGCACGCGGCGTTAGTGGAGGACCGGCCCGACCTCGAGACGGCCATCCTCGAGGCCTATCGCCGCAAGTACCGGTTCCTCGTCCCTCTCTGGATGGGCCGCTACATCCGCAACGGTCTCCGCGCCCGGACGAGCGTGCTCGTCCGCATTCTGCCACGGGCGAACGGCGCCCCCCGGGCGGCCGGAGCGTGACGTCTCCGCCCGGCTCCTGAGCGGCTCGCATGTGCGGCATCGCCGGCATCCTCGACCTCGTCGACGGCCCACCGCCCGATCTCACCATCCTGCGCCGCATGGGCGCGGTGCTCGAGCACCGCGGCCCCGACGACTTCGCCATCGAGCACGACCGTCACGCCGGTCTCGTGGCCCGCCGCCTCGCCATCGTGGACGTGGCAGGAGGCCGTCAGCCCTACCGCAACGAGGACGACAGCGTGATCGCCGTATTCAACGGCGAGATCTTCAACTATCCCGACCTTCGCCGGGAGCTCGAGCAGCGCCCGCTTGACCCGTTCTCCCTTTGGCCGTAGCATGCGTCCACGATCACTCACGCGGGAGCTCGGTTCTCCGGGCTGAGAGGGCAGCAGGGTGCTGCCGACCGCTAACAACCTGACCTGGGTAATGCCAGCGAAGGGAGGCCACGATGAAGACGTACCTGCCGGGATCCAACCCCTCGATTCGCGTCCCCGTGCGCACCCTCACCCTCAGCAACGCGGAGACGCTCCGCCTGTACGACACCAGCGGGCCCTACACCGATTCTGACTACACGGTCGACCTCAAGCAGGGGCTGCCCCCGCTCCGCCGGCACTGGATCCTCGAGCGCGACGACGTGGCGCCGGGCGCGGGCGGGCGTTGGGGCCTTCGCGCCAAGCCCGGCCGCACCGTGACGCAGATGCACTACGCGCGCAAGGGAATCGTCACGCCCGAGATGGAGTTCGTGGCCCTCCGCGAGGGAGTGGCCCCCGAGTTCGTGCGCGACGAGGTCGCGCGGGGCCGCGCCATCATTCCCGCCAACGTCAACCACCCGGAGTCCGAGCCCATGATCATCGGCCGGCGCTTCCTGGTGAAGATCAACGCCAACATCGGCAACTCCGCGGTGTCCTCCTCCATCGAGGAGGAGGTGGAGAAGATGACGTGGGCGACCAAGTGGGGCGCCGACACCATCATGGACCTCTCCACGGGCAAGAACATCCACGAGACGCGCGAGTGGATCCTCCGCAACTCGCCCGTGCCGCTGGGCACCGTGCCGATCTACCAGGCCCTGGAGAAGGTGGGGGGCAAGGCGGAGGAGCTGACCTGGGAGATCTTCCGCGACACGCTGATCGAGCAGGCGGAGCAGGGCGTGGACTACTTCACCATCCACGCGGGCGTGCTCCTCCGCTACGTGCCGCTCACCGCCAAGCGCGTCACCGGCATCGTCTCGCGGGGCGGCTCCATCATGGCCAAGTGGTGCCTCTCGCATCATCAGGAGAGCTTCCTCTACACGCACTTCGAGGAGATGTGCGAGCTCATGGCGTCGTACGACGTCTCTTTCTCGCTGGGCGACGGGCTCCGTCCCGGCTGCCAGGCCGATGCCAACGACGAGGCGCAGTTCGCCGAGCTCGACACGCTGGGGGAGCTGACCAAGATCGCCTGGGCGCACGACTGCCAGGTCATGATCGAGGGACCCGGGCACGTGCCGATGCATCTCATCAAGGAGAACATGGACCGGCAGCTCGAGAAGTGCCACGAGGCGCCCTTCTACACGCTCGGGCCGCTCACCACCGACATCGCCCCCGGCTACGATCACATTACCTCGGCCATCGGGGCAGCCATGATCGGCTGGTACGGGACGGCCATGCTCTGCTACGTCACCCCCAAGGAGCATTTGGGGCTGCCCGACAAGCAGGACGTCAAGGACGGCGTCATCGCGTACAAGATCGCTGCGCACGCCGCCGACCTCGCCAAGGGGCATCCGGGGGCGCGCGAGTGGGACGATGCGCTGTCGCGCGCTCGCTTCGAGTTCCGCTGGCAGGACCAGTTCGAGCTCTCGCTCGATCCGGAGACGGCGCGAGCCTTCCACGACGAGACCCTCCCCGCGGAAGGCGCCAAGGTCGCCCACTTCTGCTCCATGTGCGGTCCGCACTTCTGCTCGATGAAGATCACGCAGGATGTGCGCGACTACGCGGCGAAGCAGGGCCTGGCCGATGAGGGCGCCGCTCTCGCCCAGGGTCTCCGCGAGAAGGCCGCGGAGTTCAAGAAGGTCGGCGGACAGCTCTACGTCCCCAAGCCCTAGCTGGACGATTCCCTCGCCCCCCGCAGTTCGAGGCGAGGGCTGAGATGGGGAGAGGGGTAGGGTGAGGGGAATCCGGACGCGACGCCCTACTCCTTCGTCAGATATTCCCGGAACGTCTGCCCGCGACTCGCCCAGTAGTAGACCTTCTCCGTCCCCTCGCAGAGGATGGCGGCGATGCCCGGGTGCTTGAGCGTGAGCACGCGCTCCGGATGCGCTCCGTGATGTACCTTCCCCGGCGGCTGGAGCGCGATGACCTGGCGGGAGGGCATCATGACCTCGTCGGTCTTCGACAGGACGAAGGGGCGATAGCGCCCGTCGCGCCGGGCCAGGAAGACCACCGTCCACACCGACGCGCTCTTGAGGGGCTCTCTACCCACTGCCCTCGGCTCCCCGATGCGCAGCAGGAGCGCGTAGTCGGCCCGCCCGTCGCCGTTGAAGTCTCCACGGACGACTTGATCGCGGCGATATTCCGGCGGGCAGCGCTCGGCGAGAACATCGTCGGCGCGAAGCACGGCCGCCTCCGGGTTGAGCTGCGCGATAGCCTCGCGCAGGGCGGACGGGAGGTCGGCCGCGCTCGGCTGCTCCGCGGCCGGGGCGGAGGTGGCGGCGACGAACAGGAGGAGACCGAGCGCGAGCCGGCGCGCGATCAGGCCCCGGCCCTCGCTTCACGTCTCCGCAGTGAGTCGAGGACGTCGAGGAGCCGGCGCACGTCCCCGCGGTCGTTGTAGACGTGGGTCGAGACGCGGATCCGTCCCTCCCCGCCCCACACGATCGCACGCTCGTAGACGACGAAGAGCTGCTCGCGGCCGGCCATGCCTCCGCTCTTGAGCGCGCCCATGCGGGCGGTGGCCTGGTCGTGCGATCGAAGCCACGGCGCCTCGCCTCCCGTGGCCAGATGGGTGACCTGCTCGAGGCCGACGAACTCGCTCTTGTCGAGGAGGGACAGGGGGGTGGGCCTCAAGCGGGACGCGTCTCTCGCGCCGCGGCGCCCGCCGCGTGGAGCAGCGGCTCGGGCGTGTCGGGGTTGATGGAGCAGTCGGGGCCGAGGAGGAGCCAGCGACCTTTCATCTCCGCGATCGCCTGACGAGCGCGGCCGGCCAGCGACTCGGCGCTCGTGGAGGCGATGTGCGGCTTGGCGGGAAAGCCCCCCACCACGGCACGCGCGGTGCGGCGGTGTCCCTCGGCGAGGCTCGGATTCCCCGGCACCGTCGCCCACGAGAAGGCGGTGGCGGGATAGCTCGTGAACTCGTCGAAGAGGACGCCCTCGCCGCAGACGTGGAGGAGGTTGAACGGCGCCCCCTGCACCGCTTCGAGCACGCGCAGGTCAAAGGGTCGCTGGAAGCGCCGGCATTCCTCTGCCGACATGAGGGCTCGGGTGGCGACGTTGGTCGCGTAGAAGAGCCCATCCGCGCCCGCCTCCACGCATGCGCGCGAGTAGGCGGCGAGCGTCTCCGCCATCGCGCCCAGCGCGTGCTCCACGGCGCCCGGGGCCGAGCGCATGAGGCCGAGGGCCTGCTCCCGCCCGCCCGTCACGAGGAAGGGCAGGACCATGAGCGGCGCGAACACGGTCCAGATGATGGGCGTGTCGGGCCCCACCGCCTTCCGGATGCTGCGGAGGGCCTGGAGCTGCTCGCCGAGGGCGCCCGCGCGCGGATCGGCGGGACGGAGAGCCCTCAGGTCCGCTTCGCCGCTGACCGGGGTCCGCGTCACCGCGTACTGTACGGCCCGCTCGCGCGAGGGGGCATAGGTCAGTCCCCACATCTCCGCGAAGCACTGCGCGCGCGACTGGGGCTTGAGGAAATCCCAGTCGAAGGTGCGGGCGAGACGCAGCGTCTCCTCGCTCAAGCCCTCCGCCGAGTTCTCGGTGACGAAATTGTGGAGCCAGAAGGCCACGGGCACCCGGTCCACGGGCTCCCCTCGCAGGGCGGACAGCACGCGCTCACGCTTGGTCATTTGGCCTTGAGCCTCAGCTCCTCGTAGGCCGCCGTGTAGGGATCGTCGGGCAGGGCGTTGACGGCGTTCACCGCCACCCGCGGGCCGATGGAGACGAGATACGCATACTCCAGCACGGGGCCGAACATGACCCGCTCCGTGATGAGCTGCTCGATGAGAAGGAGCGGCCGGAACCTAAGGTGCATCCGGGTCGATGCTGTGCTCCTTCAGCTTCTTCCGGAGCGTATTGCGATTGATCCCGAGGAGCTGGGCCGCGCGGACCTGATTGCTCTTCGTCTCCCGCATCACCGCGCGCAGCAGCGGCTTCTCCACCAGCCCCACCATGAGCCCGTGGAGATTGGCCGAAGTCTGTCCCCGCATCCCTCGCACGCACTCGATCATCTTCCGCTCGATGATCTCCTCCAGCGAGGCGTCGGCGGTGACGCCGGCCGCCGCGGAGACGGGCCCGATGGGCAGGTGCTCGGGGAGGACGACGCCGCCCGAAGCCATGACCATGGCGCGCTGGATCACGTTCTCCAGCTCGCGCACGTTGCCCGGCCACTCGTAGCCGACGAGGCGATCCATGGCCTCGGGCGCGATCACGCGCTCGCCCAGCGACTCCGCGTACTTCGACAGGAAGTGCTCGGCGAGGAGCGGAATGTCCCCGCGCCGCTCGCGCAGGGCGGGCAGCGAGAGGGTCACCACGTTGAGCCGGTAGAAGAGATCCTCGCGGAACTTCCCCGACTTCATCATCGCCTCGAGGTCGCGGTGGGTGGCCGCGAGCACGCGCACGTCCATGCGGATCAGCTCATGGCCGCCCACGCGCTCGAAGGCACGCTCCTGCAGCGCGCGGAGCAGCTTCACCTGGAGCTCGGGCGGCATGTCGCCGATCTCGTCGAAGAACACGCTGCCCCCGTGGGCCAGCTCGAGCTTGCCGAGCCGCCGCTCCTTGGCGTCGGTGAAGGCGCCCTTCTCGTGGCCAAAGAGCTCGGACTCGAGAAGGGTGGCGGGAATGGCCGCGGCGGAGATGCCCACGAAAGGCCGCCCCGCCCGGCGACTGTAGTGATGGAGGGCGCGCGCCACTACTTCCTTGCCCGTCCCGGACTCGCCACGCAGGAGCACGGACACGTCGCTCGCCGCCACCCGCCCGATGGTCTTGTAGACCTCCTGCATGGTCGGGTGACGCCCGACGAGGGCGCCGAACTCCCACACCTCCTTGAGACCGTTCTTGAGCGAGGTGACTTCCTGGGAGAGACGGCGCGCGGTGAGCGCGCGTTCCGTGAGCAGGAGCGCCTCGTCGAGATCGAAGGGCTTGGCAAGGTAGTCGTAGGCGCCGCGCTGCATCGCCTGGATCGCCGTCTCCACGGTGCCGTGGGCGGTCATGATCACCACCTGGGCATCGGAACGCTTCTCGCGGATCTGGCCGAGGAGGGTGAGACCGTCGAGCCCCGGCATGCGGATGTCGAGGAGGATCAGATCGAAGGGCTGCGCCTCGGATTCGCGGAGGGCCGCCGTACCGTCCTTCACCGCGGTGACCTGATAGCCGGCGCCGCGGAAGCCCTTCTCGAGGACCCAGCGGAGCCCGTCTTCGTCGTCGGCGATGAGGATGCGTCCGTCCGCCATGGTGGGCATTCTACCTTCGCTGTTTACTTGGCGATGGGCAGGAAGCAGGAGAAGGCGGTGCCGTGCCCCGGCTCGCTCGTGACCTGGATGGAGCCCTTGTGCTCTTCCACGATGCGGTGGCAGAGGGCGAGGCCGAGCCCGAGCCCGCGGTCCTTGGTGGTGAAGAACGGCGTGAAGAGGCGCTCGCGCGTCTCCGCGGGAATGCCCTGGCCTTCGTCCACCACCTGGATCTCCGCCATGGTGCGCTGGCCCTGCCCCAGGTCGACCTTGGTGAAGAGCGGATTCATGGACAGGCGCGTGACCAGGGTGAGCTTGCCTCCGTCGGGCATCGCCTCGATGGCGTTGCGCACCAGGTTGTGAAAGACCTGCATGATGCGGTCCTCGTCCGCCATGATGGCGGGCAGGCTCGGATCGTAGCGGCGCACGAAGGTGACCCGGCGGGCGGCGGCCATCTCCTCAAGCAGAAGGGCCACGCGCTCGATGATCTGGTGCACGTTGAGGGGGACGGCCCGCAGGGTGACGGGACGGCTCAGATCGAGGAGCATCTCGATGATGCCGTTGACGCGCGTCACCTCCTTGAGGAGGACGGCGGTGTACTCGCCCCAGCGCGCCTCGTCGCCGAGCTCGCGCTGCATGAGCTGCACGGCGCCCCGGATGGCCGAGAGGGGGTTGCGGATCTCGTGGGCGAGGCCCACCGCCATCTGGCCCGCCGCGGCCAGCGTCTGCCCGCGACGGAGCTCTGCCTCGAGCTGATGAAGACGCGTGATGTCGCGCACCACGGCCACCGCCCAGTCGATGGCGCCGCTCCGGCCGGCCAGCGGCGCGGTGACCACGCTCACGTGCACGGCCCGTCCGTCCGGCGTCTCGATCACCGCCGACGACTCGCTGCGGCTCTCCCCCGTGGCGAGGGTGTCCGTGAGGTGGCGCACCAGGGACGTGTCGGGCGGGAAGACCTCCTTGACCGGGCGGCCCGTCACCCGCCGCGCGGAGCGGCCGAGCAGCTCCTCGGCGGCCGGATTCCAGAGGACCACGCGGAGATCGGCATCCACGCCCACGAGGGCGTCGGGGAGGCCCTGGACCAGCGCCTGGTAGTCGAGCCGCGAGCTCAAGGGCGCCCGCGTCTCAGGCGAGGGCGAGACCGGGATCGGCGTTCATGGTCAGGGGGGCGTGCTCGCCCGCCTCAAGCCGGTCGTGGCCTGCCGCCGCGATCATGGCCGCGTTGTCCGTGCAGAGCGCGCGCGAGGGGATGAAGAGCTCCCAGCCACGCTCGCCGCACTCGGCGTGGAGGGCTTCACGGAGGGCGGTGTTGGCGGCGACGCCACCCGTGAGCACGAGGCGCCGGATGCCCAGCCGCTGGCCGGCCCGCAGGCTCTTCCGCACCAGCGTCTTGACCACGGTGGCCTGGAAGGAGGCGGCGACGTCGGCAATCTCCGCGGCCGAGAGCCTCCCGGCTCGCCTGACGTGGAGCGACACCGCCGTCTTGATTCCGCTGAAGGAGAAATCCGGGGCGCCGTCGCTCATGTTGGCGGTGGGGAAGCTGATGGCGCGCGGATCGCCGCCCGCGGCGGCGCGCTCGATGGCGGGGCCACCCGGATACGAGAGGCCGAGGAGCTTGGCGACCTTGTCGAAAGCTTCGCCCGCCGCGTCGTCGCGCGTCTGGCCGACCCGCGCATAGCGTCGGGGCTCCGCCGCCACGTAGAGCGCGGTGTGGCCGCCCGAGACCACGAGGGCGAGGAAAGGATGCTCGGGGGCGCGCTCCTCCAGGAAGGCGGCGTAGATATGGCCTTCGAGATGGTTCACGCCGACCAGCGGCGTGCCGTGCGTCCACGCCAACGCCTTGGCCACGGAGCAACCCACGAGGAGCGAGCCGACCAGGCCCGGCCCCTGGGTCACCGCGATGCCGTCGAGGTCGCGCAGTCCCATCCCGGCGTCCGCGAGGGCGCGGCGGATGACGGGCACGATCACCTCGAGGTGGCGGCGGGAGGCCAACTCGGGAACGACGCCGCCGTAGGGCGCGTGTACGTCGTCTTGCGAGGCGACCACGCTCGAGAGCACCTTGCGTCTGTCGTCGAGCACGGCGGCCGCTGTCTCGTCGCAAGACGTCTCGATGCCGAGCACGATCACGGCGCGGTCTCCTTCACCGCGCGAGCTGCGACACGAGCACGAGCCGCATGCCGCGGGCCTCCCAGCGCGGCACGTACTCGCGCAGGAGCCGCCCCGTCAAGGGATGCCCGTGGGCGATCACGATGACCTCGCCGCGCTTCTCCGCCCACCACCCGACCTCGTCCCAGCGCACGCGGTCACCCGCCTCGCCCGCCATGTGATCGACGGTGACCTGGCGGCGCCCGGCACGCAGCCCCTGTGCCTTCGCCTCGTCGTAGGCCACGGAGAGATTGCTGGTCAGCCCATCCACCAGGAAGAGCCGCCGGCCCGACATCACCTCGAGCACCGTGCGCATGCGCGCGTGATCCTCGGTCATGCGCGAGCCCATGTGGTTGGTCACGCCGACCGCGCCGGGTACGCTGGCCAGATGCCCGCCGATCTGCGTCTGCAGCTCCCGCGGCGTCATGGCCATGAGAAGCGCGCCCGGGCCGGGATCGACCTCGGGATAGCGGTACGGCTCCATGGGCAGGTCGAGGAGCACTTCCATGCCGGACTGGGTCGCCTCGCGGGCCGTCCACTCGGAGAGGGGCAGACCCGGCAGTACGGCGACGGTCAGCGGACGGCGGATCTCGCGAAGCCCGTCGAAGACGTCGCGGCGCGCGCCGAGGTCATCGACGATGACGGCGATGCGGGGAGCGCCCGTCAGTCCGGGCGGAGGAGCGGCCGGGGGCGGCGGGAGCTCCTTCGGCTTCGGCATCACGGGAGCGCTCGCGGCGGGGGGAGGTGAGGCGCGCCACGGGAGCCCGAAGAGGCTGGCCTCCCCGCGGCGCGCCTGCCACTGGTCGAGTCCCACCACGGCGACCAGCAACACCGTGATGAGTCCGGCGAGAGCCGTCCAGACTCGCGCCGGCATGCCGCCCGATCAGCGCGCCGAGGCCCGCGGCGAGCTATCCGGACGGGTCGTCTTGTCCATGATCTTCATCGCCTTGAGCAGATCCAGTGCGCGCTGGAGCTGTGGATCCTTCTTGAGCTGATCGTTCAGCCGCGCTTGCTCGTCCAGCGGCGGAGCCTGGGCGTCAGGGGCCTGACCAGGCGTGGGCTTGGGCGCCTCCACGATGATGTCCGGCGTGATGCCCTTGCCGTGGATGGACCGGCCCTTTGGCGTGTAGTACTTCGCGGTGGTGAGCCGGAGCCCGGAGCCGTCGGAGAGCGGAATGATGGTCTGCACCGAGCCCTTACCGAAGCTCTGCGTGCCGAGCACGATCGCGCGGCCCCAATCCTGGAGCGCGCCCGCCACGATCTCGGAGGCCGAGGCGCTGCCCTGGTTCACGAGGACGACGATCGGGAAGTCCGCGTAGGTATGCTTGCCGCTGGCCTGGAAGCGCATGTTCTGGTTCCGCACGCGCCCTTCGGTGTAGACGACCAGCTTGCCCGGCTCGAGGAACTTCTCCGCCACCTCCACGGACGACGTCAGGAGGCCACCCGGGTTGTTGCGCAGGTCGAGGACGAGTCCCTGGATCGGTTTGTTCTTGTTGTACTTATCCATCGCCGCCTCGATGTCGTTGCCCGTTTGCTCCTGGAACTGGCGCAGGCGGATGTACTCGATGCCCGGCTCGAGCTCGCCGCTCTTCACGGACTGCACGCGGATCTGCTCGCGCGTGATGGTGAAGTCCTTGGGCTCCTGCCAGCCCTCGCGCACCACGCTGATGACGATCTTGCTCCCCGGCTTGCCGCGCATCTTCTTCACGGCGTCCGCGAGCTGCATGTCCTTGGTGGAGATGCCCTCGATCTTCACGATGCGGTCACCCGGCAGGATGCCCGCACGATAGGCCGGCGTGCCCTCGATGGGGGTGACCACGGTGAGGACGTCGTCGCGGAGGGTGATCTCGATGCCGAGGCCGCCGAAGCTGCCCGAGGTCTCCACCTGCATCTCGCGATACATCTCGGGGTCGAGGAAGGAGGAGTGCGGGTCGAGGCCGCGGAGGGTGCCCTTGATGGCGCTGTAGATCAGCTCCTTCGGCGGCACCTCGTCCACGTACTGGCTCTGGATGATGGACAGCACCTCGGTGAAGAGGCGGAGATTCTCGTAGGTCGCCGCCTGGTCGTTGCTCTTGCTGGCGACTCCGCCCCCGAGCGACAGGGTGAGCAGGAGCAAGACTACCGCGACCATCACCACCTTCTTCGTGTTCCGGAACGAGCCCATCTCTGTCTCCTGTTCCCCTAACCTCGTGGTCTGAGCCATTGGGCGGGATCCTGCGGCTTGCCCTGGTAGCGCACCTCGAAGTAGAGGCGCGGCCCCTGCAGCGAGCCCGTATCGCCGACCGTTGCGATCACCTGACCCTGCTTGACGTCGTCCCCTTCGGCCACCTTGATGTCGGCCACGTGAGCGTACAGCGTGTAGTACTCGTTGCCGTGGTCCACGATGATCAGGTTCCCGTAGCCCCGGAACCATCCCGTGTACAGCACGTGACCCGCATACACGGCGTGGACGCCCGAACCTTCAACGGCGTCGATGTCGATGCCGTTCCGGAACGTCTTGGTGCCGAACCGCGGATTGACGCGGGCTCCGTACTCCTCGACCACGCGCCCGTCGGCGGGCCAGCCCAGCCGGCCGCGCATCGCTCCGAGCCCGACCCCGGGCGTGCTGCTCTCGCTCGGAGCCGCCGATTTCGGCGCCTTGGAGGCGGGCGGCGGAATCTTCGCGACGCGTCGCCTCTCCTGAAGGTCCCGAACGAAAGCTTCGAGCCGTCGGGTCGCCTCGCTCAGCTCCCCGACCATCCGGTCGTGGTAGGCCCGCTCGTCCTTGACTCGGGCCAGTATCATGCGGCGCTTGCCCGCTTCTCGATCGGCCTCGGCCCGCTCACTCTCCGCCTCGCCCCTGAGCGCCGAGAGCTCCTTGCGCCGGGCCTCCAGCCTGTCCTTCCGGTCCGCCAAACCTTCGGACGTTAAACGATACTCTCGAATCATCCGGGCGTCCACCGTGGCGAGGGTGGCCAGATGGCGGAGCCGGACGGCCTGGGCCACGGGGTCGTCGCCCGAGAGCAGGACGGGGAGTGCCCCGCCCTGGGCCTGCAGCCGGTACATGGCGCGGAGCCGCTGTGCCATCGCGTCTTCCTGACCCGCCCGCTGCCCTTCGAGGCGTCCGATGTCGCGCTGGAGCTCGGCCATCTCGTCGACGGAGCGCCGAATGCGCGCATCGAGGAGGGCGACCTGCTTCCGCTTCTCGGCGAGCCGGCGATCGATGGCCTCGAGCTCGGTGAGCAGGCTCGCCTCGCGCTTGCGCGCGTCCGCGGCCTTGGCCCGCTCCTCCTTGAGCCGCTTCTGGGTCTGCTGGAGCGCATGCTCCTTGTCGCCGAGCTCCGCGCTGTCCTTCTTCTGTGCCGCGGCCTTCTGCGCCGCCGCGGGCACCGCCGCGCCCAGGACGGCAAGGGAGATGAGCACCCCGTGAAGCACGCCTCTCATGCCACGGCCCGGCCGCGAGCGAGCAGGCCGCCGAGCCCGCCCAGGACGGCCCCGCCCAGGATGAGGAGCAGGATCTGCGGCAGCGAGAGGAAAACGGCCCGGGCCAGGCCGAGAGTGAGCTGGAGCAGCGGCTCGAGCCTCGGCGCGCCCAAGGCGTAGGCGAGCTCGAGAAGGGCGAGGGCGACCACCGCCCCGAGCAGGCCCTGCACCATGCCCTGGAGGAGCTGTGGGATGCGCACGAGCGTCTCGCTGGCGCCGACCAGCCGCATGATCTCCGTCTCGGCGCGGCGGACGTGCAGGACGAGGGTGGTGGCGGTGGTCACGGTGAGGATGGCGGCCAGAGCCAGGACCGCGCCCACGGCGAGGCCGACCATCTGGAAGAGCCGCTGCCAGCGGGCCAGGCCCTCGACCCACTCCGCTCCGCCCTGTACCTCTTCCGTCTCCGGGAGGGCCGCCAGCTTGGCGGCCAGGTCGCGCGTCGCCTCCGGCGTGGTCGCACCTTCGGCAGGCGTCACCTCGAGCGAGGCGGGGAGCGGATTGCGCGGGAGATGATCGACGACGCCCGCCTGCGCGCCGAGCGACTCGCGAAGGGAGCTGAGCGCTTCCGACTTGCTCACGTAGCGCACGCGATGGACCCCGTCGAGCGCCTCGACGCGGCGGGTGAGATCGGTCAGCGCGCTCGGTGTCGGCTCGTCCTTGAGGAAGACCACCACGCGCACGCGGTCGCGCCACTGGGCCACCGCGCGACCGAGGTTGAGGGAGAGAAGCCAGAAGCCGCCGAGGGCCGTCAGCGACAGCGTGATGAGGAGGATCGCGCTGACGCCCACCCGCCCGGCGCGGCGGAGATCGACGAGCGCCTCGCTAAAAATGAAGCTGAGCAGGGACCTAGCCCTCGTCCTTCGTGAGGACGCCCGATTCGAGGCGCAGGGTACGGCGCTTGAGCTGGACGGCGAGGCGTGACTGGTGGGTCGCGAAGAGCACCGTGGTGCCGCGGCTCCAGATGTCCTTGATCAGGTCGAGGATCTCCCCGGCCATCCCCTCGTCGAGATTGCCCGTGGGCTCGTCGGCCAGGAGGAGCGCGGGGGACTTGACGATGGCCCGGGCGAGAGTGGCGCGCTGCGCCTCGCCCTGTGAGAGCTGGGCGGGATAGGCCTGGGCGCGCGAGGACAGCCCCACCGCCTTCAAGGCCTGGAAGGCCTTGGGCGTGATCTCGTGACGGGGCGCGCCGAGCACGCGGAGAACGAAGGCGATGTTCTCGAACACGGTGCGGCCCGAGAGCAGCTTGGCGTCCTGGAACACGATGCCGAGGGAGCGGCGGAGCAGCGGGATCTCGGAGCGTCTGAGGCTAGTGACATTGAAGCCGGCCACCTCGATGTCGCCATCCGAAGCCTGCTCGTCGGCGTAGAGAAGGCGAAGGAGGGTAGTCTTGCCCGCGCCGCTGGCCCCGGAGAGGACGACGAACTCGCCCTTGTCGACCGTGAACGAGACATCGTTGAGGGCGGGCACCTTCATCGGCCCGCCCTGGAAAAGCTTACAGACGCGGTGGAGCCGTATCATGAGGCTCCACCATTCTATCTAAGCCTTCAAACTTTCGGTAGTTTCTCGATCAGGAGGGAGTTCACCACGGTGGGGCTGGCCTTGCCTGAAGTGGCCTTCATTACCTGCCCGACCAAGAAGCCCAGGGCTGCCTTCTTGCCGGCCTTGTAGTCCTCCACCACCTTGGCGTGCGTGGAGAGCACCGTATCCACTACAAGGATCAGCTGATCGACATCGGCAATCTGGGCTAGCCCCTCTCGAGCCACTATGGCGCCCGGGCTCTCTCCGGACGTGAGCATCTTCTCAAAGATCTCTTTGGCCATCCGGCCACTCGTGGTGCCGTTCTCGATCAGCTGGATAAGCTCCTTGAGATCCGCGGGCTTGATGGGACAAGCCCCGATCGCCTTCTCGTCGTCGGCAGGCACGACGCGCAGGATCTCGTTGAGCACCCAGTTAGCCACGGTCTTAGGATTCGCCGAGCCCTGGGCCGCCGCCTCGAAGTAGTCCGCGAGCCCGCGGCTCGAGGTCGCCACCCCTGCGTCGTATAGGCTTAGGCCATAGCTCGCCACGAAGCGCTGGCGCCGCGCCGCGGGCAGCTCGGGAAGGGTGGCGCGCACCTGCCCGATCCACGCCGGTATCACGTTGAGCGGCGGCAGGTCGGGCTCGGGGAAGTAACGGTAGTCGTGGGCGAACTCCTTGGATCGCATGGACACCGTGTGGGCCCGGTCGGGATCCCACAGCCGTGTCTCCTGCACGATGCGCTCGCCCGTGTCGAGGGCGCGCGCCTGGCGCGTGATCTCGTACTCGAGGGCGTGCTGGACGTTGCGGAAGGAGTTCATGTTCTTGATCTCGACCTTGGTCCCATACTCCGTCACTCCCGGCCGCCGCAGCGAGATGTTGGCGTCGCAGCGCAGGGAGCCTTCCTCCATGTTGCCGTCGCAGACGTCGAGGTACACCACGATGGCGCGCAGGGCCCTGAGATAGGCCGCGGCCTCCTCGGGCGATCGCAGGTCGGGCTTGGAGACGATCTCCATGAGCGGCACGCCGGCGCGGTTGAAGTCGACCTGGCTCGACAGCGCCGTCTCAAGGGTGCCCTCGTGCACCAGCTTGCCCACATCCTCCTCGAGATGGAGCCGCTGGATGCCGATCCGTTGCGTCTCCCCCGCCGCCTCGATGTCCAGGTAGCCGTGCTCGGCGAGCGGCTCCTCGTACTGGCTGATCTGGTAGTTCTTCGGCATGTCGGGGTAGTAGTAGTGCTTGCGGGCGAAGCGGTTGTCGGCATTCACGGTGCAGTTGATCGCTAGCGCCGTCTTGATCCCGAACTCGACCGCGCGCCGGTTGATCACGGGCAGCGTCCCCGGCATGCCCTGGCACACGGGGCAGGTCTGGGAGTTGGGCGCGGCGCCGAAGGCCGTGGAGCAGCCGCAGAACATCTTGGTGCGCGTGCGGAGCTGCGCGTGCACCTCGAGGCCGATGACGACCTCGTAGCCCGTCTCGCGGGGGCGCCGCTCCGCGCTCACGAATGCGCCTCGAGCGGCGGCTTCCGCTCGCGCCACGGGGTCGCGGCCTCGTACGCCTTCGCCACGCGGAGAATGGTCGCCTCCGCGAAGGCCTGCCCGATGATCTGGAGCCCGATGGGCAATCCCGTCTGCGTGAAGCCCGCGGGCATGGAGAGACCGGGCAGCCCCGCAAGGTTCACAGGAATCGTGAAGACGTCGTTCAGGTACATCTGGAGCGGATCCTCTCGCTCACCCATCTTGAAGGCCACGCCGGGCGTGGTGGGCGCCACGATCACGTCCACGCGCCCGAAAGCCTGCTGGAAATCGCGCAGGACGAGGGTGCGCACCTTCTGGGCCTGGCCGTAGTAGGCGTCGTAGTAGCCGGCGGAGAGGGCGTAGGTGCCGAGCATCACCCGCCGCTTCACCTCGGCGCCGAAGCCTGCCCCCCGGGTGCGGGAGTACATGTCGATGAGATCGCGCGCTCCCCGCTCGCGAAGCCCGTACTTCACGCCGTCGTAGCGCGCGAGGTTCGAGGAGGCCTCGGCGGGGGCGATCACGTAGTAGGCGGCCAACCCGTACTCCGTGTGCGGCAGCGACACGCTCTCTGTCTTCGCTCCGAGCCCGCGCAGCGTCTCGATGGCGGTCCGCACCGCGGCCTCCACCTCGGGATCGAGCCCGTCGATGAAGTACTCGTCCGGTATTCCGACGCGCAGCCCCTTCACGTCCTGGCGGAGGGCCGTGGCGTAGTCGGGCACCGGAATGTCGGCTGAGGTCGAGTCCATCGGATCATGGCCGGCGACAGTCTGCAGGAGGAGCGCGGCGTCCGCCACGTCCTTGCCGAAGGGGCCGACCTGGTCGAGGGAGGAGGCGAAGGCGATCAGACCATAGCGAGACACGCGGCCGTAGGTCGGCTTCATCCCCACCGTGCCGCAGAAGGCGGCGGGCTGGCGGATGGAGCCGCCCGTGTCCGTGCCGAGCGTTCCCGCGGCGAGATCGGCGGCCACCGCGGCGGCCGATCCGCCCGAAGAGCCGCCGGGCACGCGGGCGAGATCCCAGGGGTTGCGCGTGGTGAAGAACGCCGAGTTCTCCGTGGAGGAGCCCATGGCGAACTCATCCATGTTGAGCTTGCCGAGGAGGACCGCCCCCGCCGCGCGGAGGCGGCTCACCACGGTGGCGTCGTACGGCGGGCGGAACCCCTTGAGGATCTTCGAGCCGCAGGTCGTCTCCACGCCGCGGGTGCAGAAGACGTCCTTGAGGGCGATGGGAACGCCGTCGAGGAGGCTCCGGGGCGCCTTGGCGGCGAAGCGCGCGTCAGCCTCCGCGGCCTGCGCGAGCGCCGCCTCCGAGGTGACGATGAGGTAGGCCTTGACCTTGGGATCGAGGGCGGCGACACGGTCGAGATACTCGCGCGCGGCCTGCGACGGGGTGGCCGTTCCGCTCCGGAAGCGCGCGGCCAGCTCGTGAATGGTGAGACCGGTCAGCACGGCCTAGCCTTCCGCACCCTCTTCGATGATCTTGGGCACGCGGAAGAACTCCCCGCTTCGCTCCGGCGCATTGGCGAGCATCTCGTCCTGCGGGAGCGAGGGGCGCGGCTCGTCCTCCCGCATGACGTTGGTCATGGGAACGGCGTGCGAGGTGGGTGGCACCCCCGCCGTGTCGAGGGCGCGGAGCTTGTCGATGTAGGACAGGATGCCGTCGAGCTCGCGCCGCATCCGCTCCTTCTCCTGGTCGGTGAGGGCGAGCCGCGAGAGCCGCGCCACGTGCTCGACGTCCCGCATGGTGATCTTCGGCTCTCCCGGCACTAGAGCTCCTCCAGGTGCGCGTACTGGAGCGACAGCCGCTTCCGCCCCACGCTGGCGAAGTGCACAGTGGCGATGATGTCCGCCCCTTCCCTCTGGATCCCCACGAGGAGCCCTTCGCCCCAGCGCGCATGACGGAGCTTGGCCCCCACTCGGAAGGGCAGGTCCTCCTCCTCCACGGCGGGCACGGGCACCGCCGCCGCGCGCGGCATGGCCGGCTCGGAGCGCGAGGCGTTGAGCAGCACCACCTGCTCGGTGGGAATCTCCAGGAGGAAGCGCGAGGGCTCGCCGAGACCGTAGCCCTGGATGCGCCGGTGAAGCGCGTAGGAGAGCCAGAGCCGCTGCTCTGCGCGCGTGATGCCCACATAGCAGAGCCGGCGCTCCTCCTCCAGCTCCTCGCTGTCGTCCATGGAGCGCGAATGCGGGAACACGCCCTCTTCCATCCCCGTGAGGAACACCGCGGGGAACTCGAGCCCCTTGGCCGAGTGCAGGGTCATGAGGGTCACGCCCGCCGCGTCCTCGTCGAGGGAATCCACGTCGGCCACGAGGGCGATGGTGTCCAGGAACGCCTCGATGGGCGAACCCTCCAGCCCCGCCGCGGCCTGGCTCGCCACGAATTCCTCGGAAGCTGCCACGAGCTCCTCGATGTTCTCGAGCCGCGCGTCCGCCTCCGCGGTGCGCTCGGCCTTGAGGGCATCGCGATAGCCGGAGACGGCCGCTACCTCGTCGATGAAGGCGGGCAGGGTGAGGCGACCTCGCTGCTCCGCGAGGCGGCCGATGAGGCGGGTGAAGTCGTCCAGGGCGCGGCGCGCTTTGGTGTTGAGATCGGCGATGGGCTCGGTGCAGGCGGCGAGGAGCGAGAGGCCCCGCGCGCGGGCGGTGTCGGCGAGCCGATCGAGGCTTGCCTTGCCCACGCCCCGGCTCGGGGCAGCGATGGCGCGCCGGAAGGCGACGTCGTCGCCCGGATTCACGGTGAGACGCAGATAGGCGAGGAGATCCTTGATCTCGCGCCGCTCGTAGAAGCGCACACCGCCCACGATGACGTAGGGGATGCTCGCGCGCCGGAGCGCGTCCTCGAGCACGCGCGACTGCGCGTTGGTCCGGTAGAAGACCGCCACGTCGCGGTACTCGAGGCCCTGGGCGTGCAGCGAGCGCACGGTCTGGGCGACCCAGCCCGCCTCCTCGCTCTCGTCCCAGGCGCGATAGACCTGCGCGGGCTCTCCCTCCGCGTTCTCCGTCCACAGCCGCTTGTCTCGCCGCGCGCGGTTGTTGGCGATGACGGCGGAGGCGATGTCGAGGATGCGCTTGGTCGAGCGATAGTTCTGCTCGAGGGGAATGATCTGGCAGTCGGGGAAGTCCTTCTCGAAGTCGAGGATGTTGCGGAGATCGGCCCCCCGCCAGCGATACACGGACTGGTCGGGGTCGCCCACCACGCACAGGTTGCGATGCTCCTGGGTCAAGAGCTGGATGATGCGGTACTGGGCGCGATTGGTGTCCTGGTACTCGTCGACGAGCACGTGCGTCCAGAGGACGCGATACCACGCCAGCGCCTCCGCCGAGCCCTCCAGCAGCTTGACCACGAGGAGGAGCAGGTCGTCGAAGTCCACCGCGCCCACCGACCGGAGCTTCTCCTCGTAGCGGCGATAGAGCTGGGCGATGCGTTCCTCGCGGGGCGCGCGGGCGAGCCGCTCTGCTTCCTCCACCGAGAGCATGTGATTCTTGGCGTGGCTGATGCGATGGACCACCGAAGCGGGCGTGGTCTGCCGCTCGTCCATGTCGAGCTCGCGCATCGCCTCCTTGACCAGGCTCAGCCGGTCCTCCTCGTCGTAGATCACGAAGCGGGGCGAGAGCCCCACCAAGCGCGCCCGCTCGCGGAGGATGCGCACGCAGGTGGAATGGAAGGTGGCGATGAGGGGCGGGCGGATTCCCGCGGGCAGGACGAGGTCCTCCACCCGGCGGCGCATCTCGTCGGCCGCCTTGTTCGTGAAGGTGACGGCGAGCACGTGACGCGGGTGCACCCCCTCCACGCCGAGGAGCCAGGCGATGCGGTGGGCGATGACGCGGGTCTTGCCGCTGCCCGCGCCCGCGAGGACGAGCACGGGCCCCTTGGTCGCCTGCACGGCCTGCTGCTGCACGGGATTGAGCGAGCCGAGGATGCTTTCCGGGGCCACGGCGGGGCGCTGCATGGATAGCTACGATATCACACGGCGGCGACCGCGCGGCCGCCCGCCGCCCCTACTCGACGGTGACGGACTTGGCGAGGTTCCTCGGCTGGTCCACGTCACGCCCGAGGCGCACCGCCACGTGATACGAGAGGAGCTGCAGCGGCACGGCCATGAGCATGGGCGAGAGCAGCTCCGTGGTCGCGGGCACTCTCATCACGCGCGCGGCGCGGGCGCCGATCTCCCGGTCGCCCTCGTGGGCCAGCGCGATGATGCGACCGTCGCGTGCCCGCACCTCCTCCACCGTGTTCATCATTCGCTCGTACGAGGCGTCGCGCGGAGTCAGCGCGATCACCGGCATGCCCTCGTCGATGAGGGCGATGGGGCCGTGTTTCATCTCCCCCGCGGGATAGCCCTCGGCGTGGAGATAGGACAGTTCCTTGAGCTTGAGCGCGCCCTCGAGGGCGAGGGGATAGTGGATACCCCGGCCCAGGAAGAGGAAGTTCTTGTAGGCGGCCATCTCCTTGGCGAGCTCCGCGATCTCCGCCTCCTTCTCGAGAGCCTGCTCCATGAGCCGCGGCAGCTCGAGCAGGCCCTGGATGTGTTTGCGCCCGTCCTCCGCGAGGAGAGCGCCGCGGCGCCGACCCAGCCAGAGGGCGAGGAGATAGCACGCGGTGAGGGTCGCCGTGAAGGTCTTGGAGGAGGCGACGCCGATCTCCGGCCCCGCGTGGGTGTAAAGCACGCCCGTCGACTCTCTGGCCAGCGCGGAGCCGACCACGTTGGTGATGCCCACGATGGGCGCGCCGCGGTCGCGGGCCGCCTTCACGGCGCCCAGTGTGTCGGCCGTCTCGCCTGACTGGGAGATCGCCACCACAAGCGTCTCCGGGCCGAGCACCGCGTCGCGGTAGCGGAATTCCGAGCCCAGGTCCACGTCGGAGGAAAGGCCGGCCAGCCGCTCGACCAGGAAGCGGCCGACGATGGCCGCGTGGTACGACGTGCCGCAGGCGATGAAAACCACGCGCTGCAGCCCCGCCACGACGTCGGGATCGAGGCCGATCTCCGGCAGCACCACCGTGCCGCCCTCCGGGGAGACGCGGCCACGCAGCGTGTCGGCGACCGCGCGCGGCTGCTCGTAGATCTCCTTGAGCATGAAGTGACGATAGCCGCCCTTCTCGGCGAGGATCGGATCCCACAGGATGCGCGTGGGGGCGCGGGAGACCGGGGCGCCCTCCAGATCGGCGATCTCCACGCCGTGCCGGGTCACCACCGCCACGTCCTCGTCCTCCAGGATGACCACGTCGCGCGTGTGGGCGAGGAGCGCGGGAATGTCCGAGGCGAGATAGGTCTCGCCCTGGCCTAGTCCCACCACCACGCTCCCTGCGCCGTGCTTGGCCGCGACCAGGCGGTCGGGCGTGCGCTTGGAGAGCACCACGATCGCGTAGGAGCCCTTGAGCTCGCCGAGGGCGCGGCGCACCGCCTCCTCCAGCCGCAGCGTCTGCTCGAGGTGGCGCTCGATGAGATGCGCGATCACCTCGGTGTCCGTCTCGGAGGTGAAGACGTGTCCCTCTGCGGCAAGGCGCTCCTTGATGGGCAGGTAGTTCTCGATGATCCCGTTGTGCACTACCACCAGGGTGCCCGAGCCGTCGGTGTGCGGGTGCGCGTTCTCGTCGGTAGGACGCCCATGGGTCGCCCAGCGCGTGTGGCCGATGCCCACCGTCCCCCGCACGGGCCGCTCGCGCAGCATGCCCTCGAGCACCTTGATGCGGCCCGCCGCGCGCCGCACTTCGAGCCCCGTGGGGCCGAGAACGGCCACCCCCGCCGAATCGTAGCCGCGGTACTCGAGCCGCTTGAGCCCCTCCACGATGACGCCCACCGCGTCCTTGTCGCCGAGGTAGCCGACGATCCCGCACATGGCTCAATGCTCCTTCTTGGATCCGCGGCGAGCGCGACGACGCGTCACCCAGCCTTCCTTCATCACCTGCTGGCTCCGCTCCACGGCGAGCGCGCCGGGGGGCACGTCCTTGGTGATCACGGAGCCCGCGGCCACGAAGGCATCGTCGCCGATCGTGAGCGGCGCCACCACGCTGCAGTTGCTCCCCACGAAAGCGCGGTCCCCCACCTTCGTCTCATGCTTGTCGGTGCCGTCGTAGTTCACGAAGATCACTCCGGCGCCGATGTTCACCCCGTCGCCCACGGTGACATCGCCGATGTAGGCGAGGTGGCTCGCCTTGCTTCCCCGCCCGATGCGCGACTTCTTCACCTCGACGAAGTTGCCCACCCGGGCCTTAGCCCCGATGTGGGATCGCGGGCGGAGGTGACAGAAGGGACCGAGCTCGGCCTCGTCCTCCACCACCGAATCGGTGATCACGCAGTACGGCTTCAGGTGCACGCGATCGCCCACCCGCGCCCCCTTCAGGTGGCAGCCCGTTTCCACCATGCACTCCGCGCCGATGTGGGTGCGGCCTTCCAGGATAACCCCGGGGTAGAGCACGGTATCGCTGCCGATCTCCACGGTGTCGTCGACGTACGTGGCGTCGGGATCGAGCACGGTGACGCCCTCGGCCATGTGGCGCTCGAGGGTCCGCCGCTGGAGCGCTTTCGCCACCAGCGCGAGCTGGCTGCGATCGTTGATACCGAGGCATTCCTCGGGGTCGGGGGCGGCCACCGCCTCGGTGACGGCCCCGGCCTGGGCGAGGAGCGCGACGACGTCGGTGAGGTAGTACTCGCCCTGCTGGTTCTGGGGCTTCACTCGATCGAGCGCGCTCCACAGCTCCCGCGCCTCGAAGCAGTACGTACTAGTGCCGATCTCGCGTATCGCGCGCTGCTCCGGGGTGGCGTCGCGATGCTCCACGATGGCCACGGGCCGGCCGTCCTTCCGTATCACGCGCCCATAGCCGGTGGCGTCATCGAGCACGGCCGTGAGCAGCGTCGCGGCCGCGTGCGCTTCCTTGTGCCGCTCGACCAGACCGCGGAGCATCGCCTCCGACATGAGCGGCTGATCGCCCGGGAGCACGAGGATCGTCCCCCCGCCGTCCCCGCAGGCTCCGCGCGCCTGCTGCAGGGCGTGCCCGGTGCCGAGCCGTTCCTTCTGCTCGGCATACGCCAGGTCCGGCGTCTCCCCCACCGCTTCGCGCACGGCTTCCGCGTCACGACCCACCACCAGGACGACGCGCGCGCCCAGGGCCCGCGCCACCCGCACCGGATAGTCGATGAGCCGGCGCCCGCCCAGCATGTGCAACGCCTTGGGGCGACGCGAGCGCATGCGCTTCGACTCGCCAGCTGCGAGGATCACCGCGGTGAGACCACTCATCATCGCCTCCAGACTAGCACGCCCCATGCCATCCCTCCGCCCCTGCCCCAGAGCCCTCACGGGGGAGCCAACACCGCAGCCACACAGGGCCTCCGACCCATCACACCGCAATCATCTGCAGACCCCGCAAACCAATTGCCTCCAAATGAGAGCCCAAGCAACAACCATTGTCAGGAAAAGGGATTTCACGTCGCCCCCCAACCGACTGGCCGCCCAGGCATGAGCAACCCCGGAAACCGGATAAGATCCGCCACGATCGCCACGAAGAAGCGAACGCACGGACTCTCCCACCGCCGTTGTTTTCAACCACCAAAGGGGAGCCGGAGCACCCTAAACCAGAACGGCGGAGAAAGTCCGCCACGAATGTATCACCGAGCGGACTGCCCTAACCATCTCGCCCACGATCAACATGCCAAGAGGCATGTTGAGGTTGAACGTCTCGCAGATGAGACAGGATGGCCTCGATCCTGTTGGGCAATGGAGACGAAAGCTTCAGGGGCTCACCCGACGCCGGATGGATGAACGACAGCCCGGCCGCGTGTAGCGCGACCCCGCCCAGGCCCTCGAAAAGCTCTCCGGGGATCATCTTACTCTCCTTCCGCCGGCCATAGGTCACGTCTCCGACCAGGGGGTGACCCAGGGAGGCGAGATGGACGCGGATCTGGTGGGTACGCCCTGTCTCCAGCCGGCACTCGAGGTAGGTGAACCCGCCGAGGCGCTCGAGAACGCGGAAGCGCGTGACGGCGCGCTTGCCCGTCCCGGGCCGCGCCACCGCCATGCGGACCCGTGAGCGTGAGTCGCGGGTGATCGGTGCGTCGATCACGCCCTCGTCACGCTTCACGATTCCGTGAGCGAGGCAGAGATAGCGGCGCGACATCGTCCGCCGGCTGAGCTGGGCGGTGAGACCATCATAGGCCGCGCGCGTCTTGGCGAGGACGATCAGCCCCGACGTGCCCTTGTCGAGGCGATGGACGATCCCGGGACGCCGCGGGCCGCCCACGCCCGAGATCTCCGGCGCGTGCGCGAGCGCGGCGGCAGCCAGGGTGCCCGTCGCCTGCCCCGCCCCCGGATGCGTCACCATGCCCGCAGGCTTGTCCACCACGAGGACGTGCGCGTCCTCGAAGACGATCCGCAGGGGAATGGGCTCGGCGGGCATCTCGTCGGAGGGTGGCGGTGGCACCACCGCACGCACGCGCTCGCCCGCCTTGAGGCGATGCGAGGCCTTGCGCGGCGCGCCGTCCACCTCGACGCGCCCTTCGTCGATCAAGGTCTTGATGCGCGTGCGCGAGAGCTCGGGAAGGCGCGCAGCCAGCCACACATCGAGCCGCCGGCCCGCCTCGGCCGCGCTCACGGTGGACGCCACGGGTCGGGCGGCCTCGACCGTCATGTCTCCGCGGGCGTGGCCGTCAGCATGTGGAGGGCGAGCAGCGCGACACCCACGCTGATGGCCGAGTCGGCCACGTTGAAGGCGGGCCAATGCCAGCCGCGCCAGTAGAAATCGAGGAAGTCGACCACGGCACCGAAGCGCGCGCGATCGATCAGGTTGCCCGCCGCCCCGCCGAAGATCATCCCGATGGCGATGGCGGCGACCTTACCGCCCTGGGGCAAAAGCCGCGTGGCGAGGGTGGCGAGGACACCGACCGCGATCATGGACAGCACGGCCACGACCCAGCGCCAGCCGGTGGGCACGGTGCCGAGCATGCCGAAAGCGAGGCCCGGATTCATCACCAGGGTCAGCGAGAAGAATCCGTCGATCACCGTGACGGGCACGCCGATAGCGAGGCGATGGAGGGCGAGCCACTTCACGACCTGATCGAGGACCAGGACGGCCCCGGCCACCGCGACCACCAGGGTCATGCCCGGGCGAGGATGACGGGCAGGCAGCGCTCGCAGAGCGTGGGGTGACGCGAATCGGCGCCGACCTCGGGACTCCAGGTCCAGCACCGCTCACACTTCTTCCACCCGAGACGCTGGGCCGGCACCACGGCGAGCGCAAGACCGGGAATGTCCTGGCTCTCGTAGGCGACCCCAGCGCCGGTGGGCGGCGGCTCAGCGAGCCGCACCGCCGACACGTTGAAGAGGGTGGCGAGGAGCGCCTCGCCCTTGTCTACAAGGAGAGGGCGCCACTGCTCCTCGGGCGCGCTGGTCACATAGAGCACGGCGTCGACGCCCTTGCCGATGAGCCCCTGCTTGCGCGCGGACTCGAGGGCGCGCGAGACTTCCCCGCGCACCTCGAGCAGACGCTCCCACTCGCCCGCCATGCGCTCGTTGACCCACTCCCCGCGCTCCTCGGGCAGCGTCACCAGGTGCACGCTCTCCGGCTTGCCGCGGCCGGGGATGTAGCTCCACACCTCGTCCGCGGTGAAGGACAGGATGGGGGCGAGCAGCCGCGCGAGCGCCGTGAGCATCTCGAAGCACACCGTCTGCGAGGCGCGGCGCGTCGGATCGTCGGGCGCGCGCGTGTAGAGGCGGTCCTTGATGATGTCGAGGTAGAGCGCGGAGAGATCCACGGCGCAGAAGTTGTGCGCCGTGTGGAACACGACGTGGAACTGGTATTCCTCGTAGGCGCGGCGCGTGCGCGCGATGAGCTCCCCCAGGCGCAGGAGGGCCCAGCGGTCGAGCTCATCCATCTGATCGTAGGAAACCCGATCGTGATCCGGATCGAAGTCGGCGAGCGTGCCGAGCAGGAACCGAAAGGTGTTGCGGATCCGCCGGTACGCATCGGACAGGCGATTCAGGATCTCGTTGGAGAGACGGATGTCCTCGGTGTAGTCCTCGGAGGCGACCCAGAGGCGTATGACCTCGGCGCCGTACTTGGGGAGCACCTCTTCCTGCTGGACGTAGTTCCCCTGCGACTTGGACATCTTGCGCCCCTCGCCGTCCACCAGGAAACCGTGGGTGAGGACGGCCTGGTAGGGCGCGCGGTTCCTCGTGCCCACCGCCTCCAGGAGCGAGGAGTGGAACCAGCCACGGTGCTGATCCGATCCCTCGAGGTACATGTCGGCCGGCCAGCGCAGCTCGGGCCGCGTCTCCAGGACGGCGGCATGGCTGCACCCCGAGTCGAACCACACGTCGAGGATGTCTGTCTCCTTTCTGAACTCCTCTCCGCCGCACTTCGGACAGCGCGTGCCCGGCGGCAGGAGGTCGCGGGCCGAGCGCGCATGCCACTCGTCGGCGCCTCGCCCGTCCCGCATGATGGCCGCGACGTGCTCGACCAGACGCTCTTCGACGAGGAGCGCCTCGCAGGCTCCGCAGTAGAACGCGACGATGGGCACGCCCCACACGCGCTGACGCGAGATCGTCCAGTCGGGACGATGGGCGACCATGTTGAAGATGCGGTCGCGGCCCCACGGGGGAATCCACGCGACCTCGTTCTGCACGGCCTCGAGCGCGCGCTGGCGGAGCCCCTTCTGGTCCAGGGAGATGAACCACTGCTCGGTGGCGCGGAAAAGGGTGGGATTCTTGCAGCGCCAGCAGTGAGGATATTCGTGGCGGAGGGTGACCTCGGCCACGAGGGCGCCGGTCTTGTGGAGGTGCTCGACGATCTTCGGGTTGGCCTCCCACACCGTCATCCGCGCGAAGAGCTCGACCTCGGGCAGGAAACGTCCATCATCGTCGACGGGGTTGTAGATCTTGAGCCCCGCCTTCCGGCCGAGCTCGTAGTCCTCCTCGCCGTGTCCGGGCGCGATGTGCACGAGCCCCGTCCCCGTGTCCATGGCCACGAAGTCCGCGGCCACCACGGGCGAGTCGCGGTCGATCCACGGATGTCGCGCCACCGTGCCCTCGAGAGCAGTCCCGGCGATCGCGGCCGCGGTGGGCACCAGCCGACCCTGAATACCGGGCAGGGCACCGAACGCCTCGACCAGCGGGCGGGCAACCACGAGGGCCTCGCCGTCTAGCTCGACCACCGTGTACGTCTCGGTGGGATGCACCGCGATGGCCAGGTTGGCGGGCAGCGTCCACGGCGTGGTGGTCCAGATCACCAGCGAGGCCCGGCGGCCTGCGAGCACCTGTGCCAGACCGGGCGATGGGGTCTTGACGGGAAACTTCACGTACACCGACGGCGTCGACTGCTCCTCGTACTCCACCTCGGCCTGGGCGAGCGCGGTCTTGCAGTGCATGCACCAATGCACGGGCTTGAGGCCCTTGTAGACAACCCCGCTGCCGACGAAGCGGCCGAACTCGCGCGCGATGATCGCCTGGTAGGCCGGCGCCATGGTCAGATAGGGATTCTTCCAGTCGCCGAAGACGCCGAGCCGCTTGAACTCCTCGCGCTGGATGTCAACGAACTTCCGCGCGTATTCACGGCAGCGGCGGATCTTCTCCAGTGGGTTCATGGCGCGCCGCACGTCCACGTCCGCGGTGTCGAGCCCTAGCTCCTTGTCGACCTGATGCTCGATGGGTAGACCGTGACAGTCCCAGCCCGGCACGTAGACGGCATTGTGGCCGAGCATGGAGCGTGACTTGACCACGAAGTCCTTGAGGATCTTGTTCAGCGCGGTGCCCATGTGGATGTGGCCGTTCGCGTAGGGCGGGCCGTCGTGGAGGATCCACAGGGGACGCTTGGCGGAGGCTTCGCGGAGGCGCCGGTAGATGTCCATCTCGTCCCAGTGCGCGAGCATGTCCGGCTCGAGCTTGGGCAAATTGGCCTTCATGGGGAACGAGGTTTTCGGAAGGTTGAGCGTGTCCTTGTAGTCCATAGAGGGAGAAACGTAACACCGATGCGCGTTTAGGGCAAGGAACGCGCCGCCGCACCTATGTCTGGACGGGCGCCGCGACCCCCCGAACGCTGTCGATCCGGACGAGGAAATGGCCGAGGAAGTCGCGGCGGAGGAGGACGGTCGCCGCGACCACGAGCGGACGCGCGAGACGCCGCGCTACTTGGGGGCGATGGTGACGGTGCCGGCGGTGCTGTCGATGGTGACGGTGAACTGATCGAGGAAGTCACGCCCGAGGAGACCGTCGCCCTGGGCGAGATCGACGTCGTGCGCAGCCACGCGAAGGGGACCCGAGCGCACGTTACCCACCTCGATGCTCTCCACGGGAACGAAGAGCACGTCGGCGGAGCCAGTGGCGCCCTTGACCGAGCCGCGCAGCGCCCGGCCGGAGCCGATGCCCATGCTCGCGAGCACGCGCGGGTTGATCACGGTCACCGACGCGCCCGTGTCGAGCACGAGGTTCGCGGGGCCGCCGCCGTTGACCTTGGCCGACACCATGATGGGTTTGCCCGGCGTGAAGGGAATCTTCGTCGTGGTGGTGGCGGCCGGCGCTCCTTCTCCGGCGGCAGGACTCGCCGCCGCGGCAGGGGCACGCTCCGGGAGCGCCATCATCTGCGCCTTGGCGCGGAAGCGCTCGGGCACGCTGTCGACGCCCTGCGTGTAATGCACGCCGCCCTGGTCATCGGTCCAGCGGAACATCTGCGCAGAGGCGGGAGCGACGAGCAGGGGAAGCGCCGCCAGAAGGCCGAGAATCACCACGCGCGTCGAGACATTCATCCTACGAGGATTATAACGGCCGCCCCGTCCCGCAGCGAAAGGAAGAAGGTGGGCATGTCTGTGCTCAACCCTGCGCGGGGAAAGGAGAATCAGCGGCCGGCGGAGGCCGGTGGGCCGGCTGGGCACGGCTCGCGCGTTCCCCAGCGGTTCCACGCCGTCTGGTAGACGACCATCTCGTCGGCGCCGGCCACGGTGTTGTGCTCGAGCTTAACCCGATGCACGGGCGTGAAGAGGTCGCGCCGGGCCGAGAGCGAGGGGAACCACGCGGGGAAAACGATCAGGTAGTCCGGGCAACTCTGCTGGAGATAGCGGAGCACCCCCGCCTCGCCGTCGCGCCGGTACGGGATGATCCGCGGGGTGACGAGGCCCATCACGTCGATCACCTCACGTTGTCCGAGATAGGCGATGGCCCCCACGTCGTTGAGGGCGAGCCGCGCGGTCCGCGGCGTCTGAGCGGCGACCCAGCGCCCGAGGCTCACCTGCATGGCGTCGATGTTCTGTACCGCCCAGGCGTAGCGCGTCGCCCCTGCCGCGAGCGGCGCAAGGGAGGCGGCGAGCACGATGGCACAGGCCATGCGCCCCCACACGGGCTGGATACGCGCCGCCCACACGAGAGGCGCCAGCGCGCTCACTGCCACCACCACGGCCAGGGGCAGCAGGTGGATGGAGTAGCGCCCCTCCTGGAAGCCGGGACCGCGATACGGCGCGAGGAGAGCCATGCCGATCGGGTGCACGAGCAGGATCGAGGCGGGCCAGAGCCAGAAGCGCCCACCGCGCCGCCACAGGACCCAGAGACCCGGCAGGATCAGGACGGGCAGGAGCAGGTTCACGGAGGCAAGCCACGCGATCCACTCGCGCTCGAATTGCCACGGCCGCCAGAGCAGTGTGGTGGCAAGGGGCTCGCCCGCGCCCGAGAGAAAGCCCACCAGTCCGCCCTCGATCTTGGCGGCGGCCGTGGCGGGCAGCGGCGTGCCCGCCGTGCGCAGGTTGAACGCGACCCACGGCATGACAATGGCTGCCGGCACGCCCCAGACGATGGCGGTGCGCGTCCACGTGAGCGAGCCACCCAACCAGACGAGGGGTACGAGCAAGACGGATTCGGGGCGAGCGAGCGCGGCGAGTCCGAGCAGGGCGGCCGCAGGCACTACACTGCCGGCGACGTGAGCGGCGAGGGCGCCCGTCACGAGGACGGCGGCCAGCGTCACCTCCATGCCGGACAGGGCGCCCCAAATCATCGGGGCGCTCCACACGGTGGCGAGCGCGGCGGTCAGCCCGAGCGCGGTGTCGCCCGTCCACACCTGGGCGAGTCCGCGGGCGAGCCACGCGGCGCCCAGCGCGCCCGCGACCCCTGCGAGCTTGGCCCACGCCGGGTGGATCCCGCCGAGCGCGAAGAATCCCGCGAGAAGGAGTGTCCACAGGGGCGCGGTGGAGCCTGCCACCGGCACATCCGGGTTGTAGGCGAAGCCGTGCCCGGAGGCGAGATTGCGGGCGAACTGGAGATGGATCCAGGAGTCGTCGAGGGGAAAGCTGCTGAGCCCGACGGTGCCGGCGATGAGGCGCTCGCGCTGGAGAAAGAGGCCGAGGGCAGCGGCGAGGGCGACGGCAGTGAGAAGAAGGGCGCCGCGCCCCCTCACCGCTTGTCGCTGAGGAACAGATAGCCCGCGTGCTCGGCGCGGCCGCCGCGGATGGGCAGGACGTAGAGGAAGCGGCCGTAGGGCAGCTGCACTTCCCGGAGACCGCGTGGGCGTGGCACCGAGGGATCCCAGTGGTCGATGAACCACACGAGCTGCCGGATGCGCCGCGGGATGGTGATGGTCGAGCCCGGCGCGAGGATCATGGTAGCCGCCGACTGGGGCGCGTAGAAACCGAAGGGCAGGTCGCCGACCTGGACCTGGTAGATCGCGTACTCCGGCATGTAGAACATGGCGTGGCGAAGCCAGGGATACGAGCGCGGGTTGCCGACCTCGGTGAGGAGGGCGGTGTCCGAGGGATCGTAGACGGTGCGGATGATGTCCACGTACGTGCGGATCACCGCCTCGTGCTCGCGCAGGGCGGCGGCGGTGAGGCTCATGATCCAGTCGTGCGCCTCGTCCCTCGCCCGCCAGATCCACGCATCGCCCGTGCGGTTGTCGAACTCGCGCGGCATGGGACGCGCGCTCACGAAGAAGCCGGTGCTCACGAGGCAGAGGGGAATCAGCGCGGTGGCGGTGAGCGCCCAGCGCCAATTGGGTCGTCGCAGCCGCTCGGAGCCCGCAGTGATCGTCTCCACGAGGACGCGGCTCAGCAGGATCACGAGGGCGGGAAGAAAGGTCAGGACGTAGCCGGCCTGACCGAAGTGCACGAGGGTGTAGCAGGCGGCGGGGGGCACCACCCACGCCACGAGGAACCACTCGCCCTGATGCCAGCCCGCCCGGCGCACGTAGAGTGGCACGGCGAAGGCAGCGAGGGCGAGGGGCCCGAGCCCCACGATGACGGAGGCGAGGACGTAACGCGCCTGAGCGAGCGTCACGTCGAGAGAGCCGCCGAGCACCGAGGTGGGCAGCACCACCGAGCCGTAGAGCTGGGTCGACGCGCGGAGATACGCGCGGAGCCCACCCGTGAGCCAGAGCATGGGCAGGAACCACGAGAGGACGGCGGCCACCATGAGCGCGGCAGCCCCGAGGAGCCGGCGAAGGCTGCGGGTGCCCATCACCGCGCACGCGACGCAGAGCGGGAAGAGCAGGACGAGCACGGACTGGCGAATGCCGCCGACCAGACCGAGGGCGGCGGCGCAGGCGTAGAGCGAGCGTGGGTGGCCGCGCAGGGCACCCCATGCGAAGGCGGCCACCAGGGAAGCGCCGAAGGCCTCGCCCGCGTAGGTCAGGCCCACGGAGCCGTAGAACCAGAAGAGCGGGCTCACCGCGAGCAGGGTGGCGGCGGCGGCGGCGGTGACGCGGTCGTAGAGCGCGCGGGCGAGGCAGAATACCGCCACCGTGGTAGCCGCGCTGAAGACCATGGCCAGGGTCACGTAGGCGAGGTTCGGGTCGGCGAGAGGAATGTTCAGGAGCCGCCCCAGGGCCACGTAGAGCAGATAGCCGGGCGGGTGGGGCTGATGCTTGGCCACGTCGAACTCGCGCAGGGCGAGGGCGAACTGCACGGCGTCCCAGTTGTAGAGCATGCGCGCGCGGTATGGCCAGCGGGAGACGAGGGTGAGCGCGGCGAGCCCGCTCATCATCCAGAGATCCCCGCGCCGGGCGAGGTGCGAGTGCACGGCGCGGACCACGCGAGCGAGGACACTCACGCCTGCACCCACACCCGGTCCGCCGCTCCGAAGATCCCCGAAGAGTCGCCCAGTCCCGCCCGCGCGACCCGCACGTCGCGCGAGAGCACCGTCGCGTGCGCCCGCACCCGCTGCTCCAGCGCCGGGGCGAGGCTCGGCACCGTGGTCATGACGCCGCCGCCGAGAACGAGCAGCTCGGGATTGAGCAGGGTGATGTAGTTGGCGATGGCCTGCCCGAGGTACCGCTCCGCGTCGTCCCAGAGTTGCTTCGCGAAGGCGTCGCCCGATCCGGCGGCCCGCGCCACCAGTGCCGCCGTCACGCGGGCGGCGTCCCCGCCCGTCTCCTCGGCCAGCCGTGTCGCCGTGCCCGAGGCCAGCGCCGCCTCGAGCCTCCGCATGAATCCGCGCCCCGAGGCGTAGGCCTCGACGCAGCCATGCTGGCCGCACGCGCAGGGCAGGCCGTCCGGCACCACCTGGGTGTGGCCGAGCTCACCCGCGGCATTGTTCGGCCCGCGGAGGAGAATGCCGTCCACCACCGCGCCCGAGCCCACCCCCGTTCCCACGAAGACGGCGATGAGGCTCTCTGCGCCCCGCCCGGCGCCGAATCGATACTCACCCCACGCGGCGGCCCGCACGTCGTTCTCGACGTAGACGGGCATGCCGAAGGCCGACTCGACCTCGTCGCGGAGAGGCACGTTCTTCCACTCGAGGTTGGGAGCGTAGACCACGGCGTGCGTCTTGGGGTGGATCTGCCCGGCGGCGGCGATGCCGATGCCCGCCACACGGGCGGGATCCGTCGAGTCCAGCAAGCGGGTGATGACAGCCTTGAGGTTGGCGAGGACACCCGACGGGCCCTTCCAGGCTTCGGTCTGCACCTCGACGCGACCAGCGAGCTGCCCGGACGAGCTCAGGAGGCCGCCGCGCAGCTTGCTGCCGCCCAGGTCGATGCCGACGGCGTAGCGATCGGGAGGCACGGAGCGTCGCGGGGAGGAGGAAAGGCGGGGGGCTGCGGTCTCGTCAGGCCTTCTTGTCGCCGTCCTTCTTCTCCGTCGGCGAGGCCTCGTCCTTGAGGTCCGCCACGCCCTTCTTGAACTCCTTCACGCTCGAACCCAGTGAGCGCGCGAGATCGGGCAGGCGCTGAGCGCCGAAGAGGATCAGGACGATGACGAGGATGAGCAGCAGCTCCTGATAGCCCAGACCAAACATGGCGGACTCCTTTCGTTTCTAAGGCTCCTTCACCCTACGCGCCCGGCCTGGGCTTGTCAACGCGTTGGGACATGGAGCGGCCGTGTCACGGGCTCGAGGGTCCCCGGCCTAGCCGCTCGGCGGGGGGTTCCGCAGGACGCGGCGCTCACCCTGGCGGACGGTGATCCCCTTGGAGTCGAAATACTCCATGAGGGGGATGGCGTACTTCCGGCTCACCCCGAGGAGATCTTTCACGTCGGCGGGACCGATGTCCTTCTTCTCCCGGAGATGCGCCACGAGCTTGTCGCGGATCTCCTGCAGAGCCGCCGCGTGGAAGAAGAGCGACTCCTTGACCCGGAGCAGCCGGCCGTCGGCCACGAGGATCTGGAAGAGCTCGTGCCTCTCCGTGCCCTTGACCCCGAGGCGGCCGAGGGCGTCCTCCGGCGCCGGGGGGGCGGCGGCAGAGCGGCGGAACTCGGCATCGAGTCCATCGACGACCCGCTGCTGCTCTGGCGAGAGTCGGATGGCGTGAGAGGCCAGGCGCACCTGATCGCGCTCGCTCTTCACGAGCCCGTCGGCCTCCAGGGATGCGAGGAGCTGGGCGAAGACCTTCTCCTGAGCGTGACCGGCGCGGCTCCGGAGCTCCTCGCGCGAGATACCGCTCCGGAGAGGGAACTGGGCGTGGAAGTCCTCCAGGAGCGCCAGGGTCTGAGAGCGCAGGCGGTCGCTCGCCTCCCGATGGACATACCACTCACGGTCCACCGCCGTCACCGCCTGGGTCTGCTGGAGCTCGTCCAGGAGCTCGCGGAGCCGCCCGGGCCCGAAGGGCACCCGAACCCGAAGATCGACCGCCCGCAGGCCGGCCGGTCCCGCCTGGCGGAGATGCTCCTCCACCACCTGCGCGGGCGCCGCGGACTCGAGGAGGCGCAGATGCTCGGTGAGCGCGCCGCCCTTGCGCTTGAAGCGCGGGGGCACTACATCCAGCACGGTGCCGCCACCGATGGTGATGATGGGCGAGTACGAACGAATCACGTAGCGGTCGCCGGGCAGCGTGGTCACGGGGGCCTCGAGACGAAAGCGACCATAGGTCACTTGTCCCGGCGTCACCTCCGCGCGGTCCACGAGGAGCACGCGGGCCATCACCTCTTGCGTCCCCACGTGGAAGCGCACGCGGTCGCGCGCCTTGAGCGGGCGCGGCGCATCGGGCAGGAGTTCGAGGGTGGCGTCGGCAAGGACGGTGGACACGAGGCTGCCCGGCGGAGCCAGCACGTCACCCCGCTCGATGGCCGCGCGCTCGACGCCCTGGAGATTCACGGCGGTGCGCTGCCCTGCCTGTGCGCTCTCGACGGTGTGCCCGTGCACCTGGAGACCGCGCACCTTGGCCTGGAGCCCGCGGGGGAATATCTCGACCTTGTCCTCGACGGCGAGCCGGCCGGTCATGAGCGTGCCCGTCACCACGGTGCCGAAGCCTCTGATGGTGAACACGCGATCGACGGGCAAGCGAGGCGTCTGGTCCGATGCGCGCGGGGGAACCTGGGCGGCCAGCTGCGCGAGCGTCTGGCGCAGCTCGGGTAGCCCCTCCCCCGTCTTCACGGAGACGGGCACGATGGGACAGCCGAGGAAGGTGCCGTTGAGGAGCCGCGCCACGTCGTCCTTGACCAGCTCGATCCACTCGGGCTCCGCCAGATCCGTCTTGGTGAGCGCGACCATGCCCGCCTTGATGCGCAGGAGCTGGCAGATGGCCATGTGCTCGCGTGTCTGCGGCATCACCCCCTCGTCGGCGGCGATGACGAGAAGGGCGAGGTCGATACCGCCCACGCCCGCCAGCATGTTCTTCACGAAGCGCTCGTGGCCCGGCACGTCCACGATCTCGATGGTGAGCCCGTCGGCTTCCTCCAGGAAGGCGAAGCCGAGATCGATGGTGATGCCGCGCGCCTTCTCCTCCGGCAGCCGATCGGTGTCGGTGCCCGTCAGCGCTTTCACGAGCGAGGTCTTGCCATGGTCGATGTGCCCGGCCGTTCCCACCACGACGTGCTTCGCCACGATCAGAGCCGGGCGAGGGCGGAGGCGAGAGCGGGCAGATCGGACGGCAGGATGGTCCGGAAATCCAGGAGCAAGCGATCGTCGAGCAGCCGACCGAGCACCGGGGGCTGACCCGTGCGCAGCCGCTCGTCGAGGCCCTGGGCCGGCTCGCTCGGCGTGCCGAGCGAGAGGGCGGCGGTGGGCAGGGCCACCGTGGGCAGGGCGCCGCCTCCCACCTCCGAGCTCGTGTCGACCAGCTCCGCCCCGAGCCGCGCCGCTGCGTCGAGGGAGAGACGGCGCAGGAAGCTTCGCGCACGGCGCCGGATCGACGCCTGGCCTTCCGTCAGCATCCGCAGCGTGGGGATGGTCTCGAGGGCGTCACCGGCCTCGTAGGCGTAGAGCGTGGCCTCGAGCGCGGCCACCGTGAACTTGTCGATGCGGAGCCCACGATTGAGGGGGTTGCGGGCGAGACGCCCGATGAGCTCGGCCTTGCCGACCACGATGCCGGCCTGCGGTCCGCCCAGGAGCTTGTCCCCCGAGAAGGACACGAGGTCCACGCCCGAAGCGACCACCTCCGGCACCGTCGGCTCGTAGGGAAACCCGTAGCGCCGGAGATCAACGAGGCTGCCCGAGCCGAGATCCTCCATCACGGGCACCCCGCGCTCCCGTCCCAGCTCGGCGAGCTCACGCGAGGAGACCGCGGCGGTGAAGCCGACCACCCGGTAGTTGGAGGTGTGGACCTTGAGGAGGAGCCCCGTCTCGGGTCCGATGGCCTGCGCGTAGTCCTTGAGATGCGTGCGATTGGTGGTGCCAACCTCGCGCAGCGTGGCGCCCGAGCGCTGCAGGATGTCGGGGATGCGGAACTCCCCGCCGATCTCGATGAGCTCGCCGCGCGACACGATGACTTCCTTGCCGCGAGCCAGGCTCTCCAGGGCGAGGAGCACCGCCGAGGCGCAGTTGTTCACCACCAGGGACGCCTCGGCGCCCGTCAGACGCTGGAGGAGCGGATCCACGTGGGAGTAGCGCGAGCCGCGCACCTTTCGCGCGACGTCCATCTCGAGATTCGTGTAGCCCGCCGCGGCGGCGGCGAGGCGCGCGCGCGCCAGGGACGAGAGCAGGGCGCGGCCGAGGTTGGTGTGCAGGACGACGCCGGTGGCGTTGACGACGTGGGAGAGCGAGAAGGCGCCGCGCTCGGAGAGCCGGGCGACCACACGCTCGGCCAGGGTCTCGGGAGAAGCCGCGGCCACCGCGCCCGCGAGGAGACGTCGGCGCTCGGCGGCCAGCACGTCGCGCGCCGCGTCGGTGAGACGACGGCGCGGCAGCGCGGCCACGGCCGGGTGACGCTCCACGCGCGTGACGACGGCGTCCACGCCGGGGAGCGCGCGCAGGAGCGACGGCGCCTCAGTCTTCCGGGGCAAGCTCCGTCTCCACGCGGGTGCGCACGCGGGCGATGACTTCGCGGGCCTCACGACGGATGGCCTCGGCCCCCGCATTCCGCGCGTCGGTCTGCAGGAGCCGCCGCACCGCCTCCTCGGTGAGCCCCGCCCACAGCTCCTCGAGATCGCGGGCCGAGAAGCCCTGCCCGCGCAGCGCGGTGGTCCACTCCCTCGCCAGCTCCTGGACGAGGCGATCTCGCTCGGTGGCCAGGCGGCGCGCCCGCTTCACGAGCTCGGGCAGCTTGGGCGGCATCGCCTACTCTTTCACGTAGCGTCGCACGGTATCCACGAAGTTCGGCTCCCAGCGGGTGGTGGACACGCACTCGTAGTTGGGATCGGGCTTGAGCTTCCCCGGCTTGCCCAGACGGAAGGTCCGCATCTTGCTGTTGATCTGCAGCTCCGTGGTCTGCCCGTTGGGGCGGGCGAACACGATGAAGGTGACGAGGGCCTCGCCTTCGAGCGGCTTGTCGCCCTTGCTCCCGCAGTCGGCGTACACGCCGATGGGCGAGACGATGTCGTCGGAGGAGATGACCCCCGAGTCCTTGGCCACCGTGCGCACGGGCACGTTGTCATAGGCGAGCGCCCGGATAAGAGCCGCCCACGTCACGTCGTAGGGCGCGGCGACCTGATCGCGATACGGCGGGGGCTGGAGCGGCGAGATGTACGAGGCGCAGCCGCCTCCTCCCATGGCCACCAGGCCGGCGCAGGCCACACGGAAGATGCGCCGGCCCGCTCTGCTCATGCCGGCATTCTACCGCGGGTGATGGTCGATCCCGCGGTAGGCGGTGATGAAGCGGCGGATGCGGCTCTCGTCGAAGTCGTTGAAGGCATCGAGCCGCGTCCAGGCGGTGAGCGCGATGCGCGTCTTCATTCCAGGATAGGGGGCGAGGATCGCCTGGTGGTCGTAGCCCGACACGATGCTCTTGAGCTTGGCCACAAGGTCGGGACAGCTGTCGGGGCAGTTGTACTGGATCATGACGCCGCCGTCCTCGAGATTGTGCACCTGCAGCTGCCGCGGGATGGGCTCGGTGTGGATGCCCCAGGGCGCGATGTACGGCAGATGCGGGCCTGAGGTCGGCGGGTCGGAGTTGTAAGGCGGAATTGCCTCGTTGAGCGTCTGGACGTGCTGGTTGCCCTGGTCCGGCATCCTCACTCCCGGCTCCGCGACGGCGGCGCGGTAGACGAAGACTCCGGCGACTGCCGCCGCCACGATGCCGGCGGCGCCCGCCCACCGCCATACCCGTCGCCCGCCGCCGCGCTGTGCGGTGCCTGCTTTGGTGTCCGTGTCTCGCATGTCCATGATCGAGTGCCGAAGCGAGGGATGTGGCGGAAGCGTGTGGGAGTCGACCTCGCTGCTACCCCCTGCAAGTAACCTCGCGTCAAATCGGCATTGTCTCAGGTCCCTCGCCCAGACGCCAGAGGCCGTTTCGTAGGCAATCGTAGGGAGAACGCGGAGAGAAACGGAGAACCATGCGCATCGCGGCTCTTTGCGATGTGGGGCCGGAGAAGAGGCCCGATGTCACTTGCGGACGAGGCCGCGCTGGCTCTTTTCGGGCGTCCTCGCCCGGCCGATCCGCTTGCGGATCTGCCGGACAGCCTGAACCTGTCCCTCGATGTTCGCGAGCACGCCCCGGTCGCCGTTGCGCCTCAGGCCCTCGTCGATGAGGGCCCGGAGCACCATCTGGAGGCTGACCGGACGCATGAGCTTGATCGTCGCCTCGCCGGCAAGCACCCGTGCACGATCCAGGACTGCCTGGGGAACCACAAGCAGGACTCTGGTTTTGTCCGCGAACATGGCATCTCCCACGGTCCGGCGGGTGACGACGCGGCCATCGCTGCCAGAGATCGTCTCGCTGGAGCCGTCCGCTAGCTGATCAGCAGGAGGAGCTTGACGCACTCGCCCGCCACCTTGCTGTCGGGTGCCCGCTCTCCGGGTATTGTCGCC
>JBKOVG010000199.1:0-25074 GCA_046723845.1 Candidatus Methylomirabilota bacterium
GCTCCGGCGCCCGACACCGGCGCGGAGCGGGCGCGACCGACGGCGCCGTCAGCGACGGAGGGCGGAGCAGGGAAGGGCGTGGCGAGCGACGCGCCGCCGGGTGCGGGACAGGCCGCCGGCGCGGGCGGCGGATCGCGCCTCGCGCTCGCTGGCCCGGGCGCGGCGCGGAGCGAGGTGCCTCCGGAGTTCGGTCCGTATCTGGCAAGCCTTCGGCGCCGCATCCAGGAACTGGTGGTCTACCCGCTTGCGGCGCGACGGCAGGGACTGGCCGGGCGAGTCGAGGTCGAGGTGATCCTCGAGCCCAGCGGTCGCGTGCGCGACGTGACCATGGTCGCCTCGTCCACGCATCCCATGCTCGACGACGCCGCGCTGGAGGCGGTCCGATCGCTCCCGCCGATGCCGCTGCCCGAGAGCCTGCCGCGACGTCCCCTGCGCGTGCGGCTGCCCATCGTCTTCGATCTTCGCTAGCGCGCGTGGCCGTCCTGCTCCTGGCCGTGGCCTTCGACCTCGCCCTGGGAGATCCGCCCAACCGCTGGCATCCCGTGGCCTGGATCGGCTCGCTGATCACGGGCGGCCGGCGTCTCGCCCAGCGCGTGCCGCCGCGCTTCCTCGCCGTCTACGGCGCCACGCTGATCGTCGCCGTGGCTGCGGTGATCCTCGCGGGAAGCCTGACCGCGCTCGTCGTTGCCCGCATGCTGCCGTGGCCGGTCGGCCTGCTCCTCGAGGCCTGGCTCCTGAAGCTGACCTTCTCCCTACGCGGTCTGGTTGTCGCGGTGTGGAGCGTGCGCGATGCGCTCGCGGCCGCCGATCTCGTCGCGGCCCGCGTCGCCGTGGCCCGGCATCTCGTGAGTCGCCCCGTCGCGACGCTCGATGCGGCGGCGACGGCGTCCGCCGCGGTCGAGTCACTGTCGGAAAATTTAACGGATAGCTGGGTGGCGCCGCTCTGCTGCTTCCTTGCGGGCGGAGTGCCGGCCGCCTTCGTCTACCGCGCCGTGAACACGGCGGACGCGATGATCGGCTATCGCGAGGGCATGCTCGAGCACCTCGGCTGGGCCACGGCGCGCCTCGACGATCTCCTCAACCTGCTGCCCTCGCGTCTCGCCGCGCTCACCGTCGTGGGAGGCGCCGCGCTCGCGCGAGAGTCCCCTGCGGGCGCGTGGCGATGCTGGCGGCGCGACGGGAAGCTGACGGCGAGCCCGAACGCCGGGCAGACCATGGCGGCCATGGCGGGCGCCCTCGGCGTGACCCTCGAGAAGCGCGGGCACTACCGCCTGGGCGCGGGCGGGCCGCCGGACGTGGCGGCCATCGATCGCGGCGTGCGCGTCTTCGCCGCCGCCACCGGCCTCGCCCTCGTCGCCGCCCTCGCGGTTCTTCGCGCATCGCGCTGAGGGAAACGCCGCGTGGCCCCACATCTTGGGGCCACGCGTGATACGACCACAGCATCGCGCGTCGCGTTAACCCGATTTCCTCTCGCATCGCGTCGAATTCTTGCCGGCCCGCAAAACGCGAGAGGTATCATGAGTCGGACGCCGCCACGCGCGGCGATTCGTCGCTTAACGAGCCAGAAATGCCGATTGCCATCACGGAGCTCTTGACTCGATCGGTGAAGGACGCGCTGGACAAGGCCGGGCTGCCCTCGCTTGACGAGATCGCGTGGGAAGTGCCGCGCGAGGAGACGCACGGAGACTACGCCACCAATTCCGCGCTCACCCTCGCGCGCGTGGCCAAGCAGCCGCCCCGGAAGATCGCCGACGCCATCAAGGCGAACTTTCCCCCCACGCCGATGGTGGTGAAGCTCGAGGTGGCGGGGCCGGGATTCCTGAACGTCTTCCTCGCTCCCGAGTGGTGCGCGGAGGCGCTCCGGGGCATCCTCGCCGACGGCCGCGCCTACGGGACGAGCCAGGCGGGCCTCGACCAGCGCATTCTCCTCGAGTTCGTCTCCGCCAATCCCACCGGACCGCTCGTCATCGTCAACGCGCGCGCGGCCGCGGTGGGCGACGCGCTGGCCCGCATCCTTCGCGCGCAGGGCTATGCCGTCCAGTCGCAGTTCTACGTGAACGACGCGGGCAATCAGTTCCGGGCGCTCGCGCACTCGATCGACGTGCGGCTCCGCCAGGCCCTCGGCGAAGCCGTCGAGCTGCCCGAAAACTCCTATCCGGGCGAGTACCTCGTGGATCTCGTGGCGGAGTGGCTCGCCCGCGACCCCGCGAGCATGCGCGCGCTCGCTGCCTTGCCGGAGGAGACGCGCCTCGAGACGCTGGGACGCCGGGCAGTGGCCGAGATGGTCGCCGGCCAGCGGGCGGTGCTCGAGGCCTACGGCACACACTTCGATCAGTGGGCGTACGAGGAAGCCGACGTGCGGAGGAGCGGGCTGCCCGAGCGGGCCATCGCCGAGCTCACCGCGGCCGGCCACACCTACGAGGAGGACGGCGCCCTCTGGTTCCGCTCCACCGCCTTCGGCGACGACAAGGACCGTGTGCTGCGGAGGTCGGACGGCGAGCTGACCTATTTCGGGGTGGACATCGCCTTCCATCACTTCGGCAAGTTCGGGTGCGCGGACTGGGCCATCGATTTTCTCGGCCCCGATCACCACGGCTACATCCAGCGCATGAAGGCGGCCATGACCGCCCTCGGCCATACCGGTGACCGTTACGATGCTCTCGTCGTCCAGCTCGTGACGCTCCTGCGCGACGGACAGCCCGTACGCATGTCCAAGCGGCGCGGCGAGTTCGTGCTCATGGAGGAGCTGCTCGAAGAGGTGGGGAAGGACGCGGCGCGCTTCACCTTCCTCACGCGGCGCCACGACAGCCCCCTCGACTTCGACCTCGCGCTGGCGACCCGGCAGTCCACCGACAACCCGGTCTTCTACGTCCAGTACGTGCATGCTCGCGTGTCGAGCCTGTTCCGCGCCGCCGCCGAGCAGCAGATCGTCCTGCCCCCGTGGGACCAGGTCGATTTCCGGCCGCTCGCGCTTCCCGAGGAGCAGACCCTCATCAAGCGGCTGCTCCAGTTTCCGAGCATCGTGGCCGGCGCCGCGCGGGCGCGAGAGCCGCATCGCATCGCGTACTATCTGAGCGAGCTCGCCGGCCTCTATCACCCGTACTACAAGTTCCGCCGGGTCATCACCGAGGACCGCGCGCTGACCCTCGCGCGTCTCGGCCTCGCCGCCGCGGTGGGGCAGGTGGTGCGGAATGGCCTCGAGCTGCTGGGCGTCTCCGCGCCGGAGAGCATGTGATGCCCGTGCGCTCCGCGTCGCGAGGACGATCGAGAAGCGGCACGCCGTGGCTCCAGTGGATCGCCCTCCTGGGCGCGGCGACGGTGATCATGGGACTCACCTTCTCCCTCGGCATCCTCGTGGGGCGCCAGTGGGGACGCCCCGCCTCCGCCGCCCTCGCGGACAGCGCGCCCCGCAAGACGGTGCCTCCGGGGAAGCGCGGCGGGCTGGTGGGCAGCGACGTCGAGGCGCCGTCCGTCGACCAGAAGCTCACCTTCTACCAGACGCTCACCGCGCCGCTGGGTCGCGGCTCCGTCGACGCCTCGCCGCGCCGCGACGAGAAGCCGAAGACGCCCGCCGCCACGGAAGCCGCCCGGAGCGAGGCCGCCCCGCCTCCTTCTCCCTATGCGAGCCGCGGCGAGACCATCGTGGAGAGGCCCGCGCACGCGGATCTGCCGTCCGCGACGGACAAGACCGCGCCGGCGGCTGCGGAAGCGGCGGGGCCGTGGGCGGTGCAGGCCGCCGCGTTCAAGACCCAGGCCCAGGCCGATGCGCTCCAGAAGCAGCTCAAGAAGTCGGGGTTCGACGCCTACGTGGCGCCCGCCGCGGCCGCCGACGGTCAGACGAACTACCGCGTGCGCATCGGCACCTTCAAGAGCAAGGTCGAGGCCCAGCGCGTCGCCGACCGTGTGCGCGGCGAGCGCTCGCTGGCCGCCTTCATCACGCCCAAGTAGGACGGACGCCGCCGACCCATGCCCCAACGGCCCGGCGGCGTGCTCATCTCGCGCGAGGAGATCGCTGCGCGCGTGATCGAGCTCGGCCAGTCCATCTCGCGCGAGCACAGGGGCGGGGTGCCGCTCCTCGTGGGCGTGCTCAAGGGCGCGGCGGTCTTCATGGCTGACCTGATCCGCGCCATCCCCTCGCCAGTGGCCATCGACTTCATGGCCGTGTCCTCCTACGGCCCCGCCACGCGCTCCTCGGGAGCGGTACGCCTCACCGCGGACCTCTCCGTGTCCATCGAGGGCCGGGACGTGATCCTGGTGGAGGACATCGTGGACAGCGGCCGGACCATCCACTATCTGCGGCGCAATCTCGAGACCCGGCATCCCCGGAGCCTCGAGGTCTGCACGCTCCTCGACAAGATCGAGCGGCGGCAGGTCGAGGTCACCCTCGACTACGTGGGCTTCGTGATTCCCGATCGCTTCGTGGTGGGCTACGGCTTCGACCTGGCCGGGCACTACCGGGGGCTGCCCGAGATCCACGCCCTCGAGGACTAGCGAAGCCCGTTTTCGCCTCGTTATGCCCTCGGAAAAGGGGCGCCGGGGGCCCCGGCCGGCTCGTGGACCCCTATGCTATACTCGAATCGCCATGAATTCGCCCTTCTACAAGAATCTCGCCCTCTGGATGGTCATCGGGCTCATCGTTCTCGTTCTCTTCAACGTGTTCCAGGCGAGCCAGCCCTCCAGCGGCAAGATGGTCTTCTCGGACTTCCTCAAGCGGGTCGAGTCGGGCGAGGTGAAGGAGGTCCTGATCCGCGGCAAGTCCGTCACGGGCAAGCTGGGGGACGGCAGCACCTTCCGGACCTTCACCGCCGAATATCCCGACCTCGTCAAGCTCCTCCGCGACAAGGGCGTCAAGATCGCCGTGGAGCCCGAGGACAGCAATCCCTGGTACGCCTACGTGCTCCAGTGGGTGCCCATGCTGCTCTTCATCGGCGTGTGGATCTTCTTCATGCGCCAGATGCAGGGCGGGGGCGCCAAGGCGCTCTCCTTCGGCAAGGCGCGGGCGCGACTGATCTCCGAGAAGCAGAACAAGGTCACCTTCCAGGACGTGGCGGGGGTGGAGGAGGCAAAGGAAGAGCTCCGCGAGATCATCGAGTTCCTCAAGGACCCGCCCAAGTTCCAGAAGCTCGGCGGGAAGATTCCCAAGGGCGTGCTGCTCGTCGGCCCTCCCGGCACCGGCAAGACGCTCTTGGCCAAGGCCATCGCGGGCGAGGCCAACGTGCCCTTCTTCTCGATCTCCGGCTCGGACTTCGTGGAGATGTTCGTGGGGGTGGGCGCCTCCCGCGTGCGCGATCTCTTCGAGCAGGGCAAGAAGCACGCGCCCTGCATCATCTTCATGGACGAGATCGATGCGGTGGGGCGCCATCGCGGGGCCGGCCTCGGCGGCGGCCACGACGAGCGCGAGCAGACCCTGAACCAGCTCCTCGTGGAGATGGACGGCTTCGAGACCAACGAGGGCGTGATCCTGATCGCCGCCACCAACCGCCCCGACGTGCTCGATCCCGCGCTGCTCCGGCCGGGCCGCTTCGACCGCCAGGTGGTGGTGGCGCGCCCCGACGTGAAGGGGCGCGAGGAGATCCTCAAGGTCCACTCCCGCCGCATCCCGCTCGCCCCCAACGTGGATCTCATGGTTCTCGCGCGCGGCACCTCGGGCTTCTCCGGCGCGGACCTGGCCAACCTCGTCAACGAGGCGGCCCTGCTCGCGGCGCGTCAGGACAAGAAGATCGTCGAGATGATCGATTTCGAGAACGCCAAGGACAAGGTCCTCATGGGCGTGGAGCGGCGCTCCATCATCATTCCCGACGCGGAGAAACGGACCACCGCCTACCACGAGGGCGGGCACGCGCTGGTCGCCTATCTCCTTCCTGGCGCCGATCCGCTCCACAAGGTGACGATCATCCCGCGTGGGCGGGCTCTCGGCCTGACCATGCAGCTCCCCACTGACGATCGCTACAGCTACTCGAAGGAGTTCCTCGTCAACCAGATCACCATCCTCCTGGGCGGCCGCGCCGCCGAGGAGATCGTCTTCCAGCAGCAGACCACGGGCGCCGGCAACGATCTGGAGAAGGCCACGGAGATGGCCCGCAAGATGGTCTGCGAGTGGGGCATGTCGGAGAAGATGGGCCCCCTCACCTTCGGCAAGGCGGAAGAGCACATCTTCCTCGGCCGCGAGGTGTCCCGGCCGAAGGACTACAGCGAGGAGACGGCCATTCTCATCGACTCCGAGATCAAGCGCATCGTGATGGATTCCGCGTCACGGGCGAAGCAGCTCCTCGACACGAATCTGGAAAAGCTCCATGCCTTGGCCCGGGCCCTGCTCGAGCGCGAGACGCTGGACGGCGAGGAGATACACCGCATCCTGGCCACCCGTCCCTTCCAGGAGGCCCCCGCTCCCGCCTGATCCGGCCTCTCCACCACCGGGCTCGAGCCTCGGCCCGGTCGCTGCCGTGCGTCCGCTGTCCCCAGCTCCGTATTCTCCTGCTGGCGCCGCCGCAATTCGGGTGCGTGAGTGGTTGCCGGCAATGGTATTTTTGTGAGCGTGATCTCCCCCGTCCGCGCGGCCTTGGCAGGGGTGCATGTGGGCGATGGTCTGCCCGTGGCCGTGATCGGGGCCCTCAACGTGGGGCCGGGATCCTTCTACGCCGGCTCGGTGGTGACGCGGGCCGACGACCTGCTCCGCGCCGCGGAACGCATGGTGAGCCAGGGCGCGGCGCTCCTCGACGTGGGCGCGCGCTCCACCGCGCCGTATCTCTCCGACGCCATCTCCGCCGCCGAGGAGGCTGATCGCCTCGCCTCGGCCATCGGCCACATCGCGGACAAGCTCGGCGTGGCCGTCTCCGCCGACACGAGCCGCGTGGAGCCGGCCCGCGCCGCCCTCGAGGCGGGCGCCACCGTCATCAACGACGTGCGCGGCCTCGCCGAGGATCCGGGTCTCGCCGCGCTCGTGGCGAGCGCCGGCGCGGGACTCATCGTCATGGCCTCCGAGACGGGCGCGCGCCGGCCGGGCTCGGCTGTGGACACCGTCGTCGACGTTCTCGCGGAGAGCCTCCAGGTCGCCGTCCGGGCCGGCATCGAGGCGGAGCGCATCGTGGTCGATCCGGGCATCGGCTTCTTCCGGCAGCGCGGCGTGGCGTGGCACGAGTGGGACTGCGCGGTCCTCGCGGGCCTCGGGCGGTTGCGCGTCCTCGGCCGGCCCGTGTGCGTCGGCGTCTCGCGCAAGTCCTTCATCGGCGAGATCGCGGGCGAGCCCGATCCCGCGCGGCGCCTCCCCGGCTCGCTGGCCGCGGCGGCGGCCGCTGTCCTCGTGGGGGCCCACCTGATCCGCGCCCACGACGTGGCCGAGACGATGCAGGCAGTGCGGGTGTCCGAGGCGGTGCGCCGCGCGCGGGGCGACGTCTAGCATGTGGCCCGCGCTCCAGGCCTTCCGCGTGCGCGATGCCATCGACATCCTCCTCGTGGCCATCGTGCTCTACCGCGTCTTCGTCATGTTCAAGGAGACGCGCGCCGTGCAGATGCTCCTGGGACTGGGCGGCCTCATGGCCGCCTCGTTCTTCGCTCATCGTTTCGAGCTCTACGGCACGAGCTGGCTCCTCGACAACTTCTGGTCCTTCTGGGTCCTTGCCCTCATCGTGCTCTTCCAGCCGGAGCTGCGGCGAGCCCTCGCCCAGTTCGGCCAGAACCCCTTCTTCCGCGCCATGACGCGCGCGGGGCGCGAGCAGCAGAGCCATCTCCTCGACGAGGTGGTGAAGGCCGCGGAGTCGCTGGCCGCCAAGCGTATCGGCGGCCTCATGGTGCTGGAGCGGTCGACGGGCCTGCGCAACTACGCCGAGCTCGGGGTGCCGCTCGACGCCCTCGTCTCCGCGGATCTCCTGGAGAGCCTCTTCCTCCCGTACTCGCCGCTGCACGACGGGGCTGTGTTCATCCGCTCCGGACGCGTGGCGGCGGCGGGCGGCTTCCTGCCGCTGTCGCGCAATGCGCAGCTCGGGCGCGCCATGGGCACTCGGCATCGCGCGGCCCTCGGGCTCAGCGAGGAGACGGACGCCGTCGTCCTCGTGGTGTCGGAGGAGACGGGCCGCATCTCCCTCGCCGTGGAGGGGCGCTTCGAGAGCCCGCCGGACCACGACGCCCTCCGCCACCGTCTCGCCGAGCTCTTCTCGCTCGAGGCCGCCCCCGCCCCTGCGCAGCCGTGGTGGGAACCCGCACGAGAGTGGCTGAGGAAGTGACGTCGTGGTCCTCGCCTGGCTCACGTATCACTGGGAGCTCAAGCTGCTCGCCCTGGCCTTCTCCGCCGCGCTCTGGGTGTTCGTGATGAGCTCGGAGAAGACCAACGTGACCCTGCCCCTGCCCATCGAGCTCGACGGCGTGCCCTCGGGGCTCATGGTGACGAGCGAGCGCCCGGACACCGTCGACGTCCAGCTCCACGGGCTGCGCTCGGCACTCCTGCGCGTCTCCCCCGAGGCCCTCCGTGTGCGGATCAATCTCGCCGGCTCGCACCCCGGCGAGGTGGTGGTGGGCCTCGCCCCCGATCAGATCGTGGTTCCCCCCGGCGTGAGCGTGATCAGGATCACCCCCTCCGTCGTGCGAGTCGGCTTGGCCCAAGAGCGCTGATGGGGCGTCTCTTCGGCACGGACGGCATCCGCGGCCTCGCCAACGAGGAGCCGCTGACCACGGAGCTGGCCTTCCGTCTCGGGCGCCAGCTCGTGGCCACCCTGCTTGAGCACCACGGCCTGCCCAAGGTGCGCCTCGTCGTGGGGCGCGACACGCGGCTGTCCGGACCCATGATTGAGGGCGCCCTCGTCTCGGGCGCGCTCTCCGCAGGCGGCGACGTGTTCACCACGGGCGTGCTCCCCACGCCGGGCATCGCCTACCTCACCCGGAGCCTGGAAGCCCAGGGCGGCGTCGTTCTCTCCGCCTCGCACAATCCCTTCCAGGACAACGGCATCAAGATCTTCTCCTCGGAGGGCGCGAAGTTCCCCGACGCGTGGGAGGACGAGATCGAGGCGCGCCTCGCCGACGGCGATCGCGCCCCCAAGCCGACGGGGAACGCGGTGGGACGCCTCGTCCACTACGACCGCGCGGAGAGCGACTACATCGCCAAGGTGCGCCAGACCTTCCCGTACGATCTGGGCGGCCTCACGGTCGCCCTCGACTGCGCCCACGGGGCGACCTATCGGGTGGCGCCGCGCCTCTTCCGCGCCCTCGGCGCGCGGGTGGTGGTCCTCGGCGTCCGCCCCGACGGCCTCAACATCAACCGGCACTCCGGGGCCATGCATCCAGAGCGGCTCGCGCGGCGCGTGCCCGCGGTGGGGGCCAATCTTGGCCTGGCCTTCGACGGCGACGGCGACCGCCTCATCGCCGTCGACGAGCGGGGCGAGATACGCGACGGCGACTACGCGCTGGCCATCTGCGGCCGCCACCTGGGCGCGGGACGCCGGCTGAAGGGCGACGTGGTCGTCACCACCGTCATGGCCAATCTCGGGCTCGACCGCGCCCTCAGCGAGAAGGGCATCCGCAGCGTGAAGACCCAGGTGGGCGACCGCTACGTGCTCGAGGAGATGCTGCGCGTAGGGGCGAGCCTGGGCGGGGAGCAGTCGGGGCATCTCCTCTTCCTCGACCACGCGCCCACGGGTGACGGCATCTTCTCCGCACTCCAGCTCCTCGCCGTGATGCGGGAGACGGGGCAGCCCTTCTCCGCGCTGGCCGCGTGCCTGACCAAGTTCCCCCAGGTGCTCGTGAACGTGGCCGTGCGCGAGAAGCCGGCGCTCGCCTCCATCCCCGGGCTGGCGGAGCGGCAGGCCGCCCACGAGACGCGGATGGGCCCGGCCGGGCGCATCCTCCTGCGCTACTCGGGCACGGAGAACCTCGCCCGCGTGATGGTGGAGGGCGAGGACCGCTCGCACATCGAGGCCATCGCCGCCGAGCTCTCCGGCATCATCAAGGAGGCCATCGGCCCGCGATGACGGACGTGAAGGGCGTGGGCGTGGACCTCGCGCAGATTCCCCGGCTCCGCCGCGTCGTCGAGCGCTGGGACGAGCGCTTCCTGCGCCGCGTGTTCACCGACGAGGAGATAGCCTACTGCCGCCGTCGCCGCGATCCGATCCCGCACCTGGCCGCCCGCTTCGCCGCCAAGGAGGCGACCCTGAAGGCCCTCGGCACCGGGCTCAGCATGGGCGTGAACTGGCGGGAGCTCGAGGTGCGCCGCGAACGCGGCCAGGCGCCGACCATGGTGCTGACGGGACGCACCCGGGCCATCGCCCGCGCCAAGGGCGCCTCGCGCGTGCTGCTCTCCCTCACGCACGATGGCGACTACGCGATGGCCCAGGCCCTCCTCGTCGGAGACGCGGGAGATGCGGCGTCGGGGCGCGCCTAGTCTCGTCCTCGCCCTCGCGCTCGGATTGTCGGGCTGCGCGGGCGTCATCGGAGGCAAGGAGACCGTGCCCACCGTCGAGAGCTCGCGACCCTCGTCCCCGGGGACGTCGGTGAACCTGGGAGCGGGGAGCCTCAGCGTCGTCAAGGGCCGCCCGGGCTACGTCATCGGCGCGCCCCACGGCAGCACCGACAGCGCCACGGACGTGATCGGTCTGGAGCTCGCGCGGCGCACAGGCTTCGGCTCCGCGGTGGCCACCGGCTTCGGCAAGCTCGACGGGGAGGGCCGCCGCTACAACGTGAACCGGCCCACGGAGAGCGTGGCCGGCGCCTCCCCCGGCTCGGAGCGCGAGACGGAGGCGGCCCGCCGCGTCTTCGAGGCCTACGGCCGCTCCGTCGCGGAGGCGAGCCAGGGCCCGCTGCGCCTCTACGTCGAGGTGCACGGCAATGCCCACCAGGACACGACGGGGCGGGTGGAGATCGCCACGGTCGGGCTCAGCAAGGAGGACGCCTGGCAGGTGAAGACGCTCCTCGAGCTGATCCGCGACGCCTATCTCCGCGGCCAGCCCGAGACGCCGCGCCTCGAGATCTTCGTGGAGCCGGTGGACACCCTCCGCTACTCCGCGTCCGCCTCGAAGTCGGGAGGCATGCTCGGGCGCTCGGACAAGTCACTTCACGTCGAGCTGCCGCGGGTCGCGCGCACGTCCTCGCGGGAGGCCTACACCGTCGTGCTCGGGGACTTCCTCTCGCAGTGGGCGGACCTCTTGACCGCGTCGCGCGGCCGCTAGCGTGCAGCCCATCTTCACCGCGGCGGAGATGCGGGCGCTGGACGCGCGCGCCATCGAGACCCTCGGCATCCCTGGTCCCCGGCTCATGGAGAACGCAGGGCGAGGCGCCGCCGGCATCATCGCGCGCGAGTGGGCGCCCGTGCGTGGCAAGCGGGTGCTCGTGCTCTGCGGGCGGGGCAACAACGGCGGCGACGGCTTCGTGGTCGCGCGCCACTTGCGCGCCAAGGGAGCGCGCCTTCGCGTGCTCCTGGCCGGGCGGCGCGGCGACGTCAAGGGCGACGCCGCGCAGGCGCTCGGGCGCTGGCGGGGCAAGGTCGAGGAGATCGGCGACGACAGCGGGCTGAGCGTGCTCGCCCGCGCCTTCGCCGAGGCTGATCTGGTGGTGGACGCCTTGCTCGGCACGGGCTCCACGGGAGCGGTGCGCGGCGTTACCGCCCAGATCATCGAGCAGCTCAACCGTGCGGCCGGCCGCGACAGGCTGCCCGTGATCGCCCTCGATCTGCCCTCCGGTCTGGGCTCCGACGATGGTGCGGTGCCGGGCCCCGCGGTGCGGGCGACGCTGACGCCCACCTTCGCGGGCCTGAAACGGTCGCTCCTCCTGCACCCGGCATGCGAGCACGCGGGGCGTGTGGTCGTCGTGTCCATCGGCGTGCCCCCGCCCGAGGTGGATCGGGGGGTGACGACCTTCCTCCTCGCGGACGGCGACGTCCGTCCGCACTTTCCGCGGCGTCCCGCGGAGGCGCACAAGGGCAGCTACGGCCACCTCCTCGTGATCGCGGGCTCGGTGGGCAAGACGGGCGCCGCCGCGCTCGCCGGGCGCTCCGCGCTGCGCAGCGGGGTGGGCCTCTGCACGGTCGCCACGCCGGCGTCCCAGCAACCCATCGTGGCGGGCTTCAGCATGGAGACCATGACCGAGCCCATCTCCGAGACGGCGGCGCAGTCGCTCGCCGTGAAGGCGCGCGAGCATCTGATCGACCTCGGCATGCAGCGCGACGCGGTCGCCCTCGGCCCCGGCATCTCCCTCGATCCTGAGACGCAGGCGCTGGCCCGCGCGCTGGTGGCCGAGGTGGCGCGGCCCATGGTGGTCGACGCCGACGCCCTCTCCGCGTTGGTGGGACACCTCGATCTCCTGGAGCAGGTGCCCGCGCCTCGCGTCCTCACCCCGCATCCGGGAGAGATGGCGCGGATGCTCGGGGTGAGCATCGCCCAGGTCCAGGCCGATCGCATCGAGACGGTGCGGCGCTTCTGCCTCCAGTACCGCGTTCACCTCGTGCTCAAGGGCGCGCGGAGCGTGCTGGGGGCGCCGGACGGCCGCGTGTTCATCAATCCCACGGGCAACCCGGGCATGGCCACGGGCGGGAGCGGCGACGTGCTGACGGGAATGATCGGCGCGTTCCTCGCCCGGCGCTTCGAGCCCTTGGTCGCCCTCCAGGCCGGCTGCTACCTCCACGGTCTCGCGGGCGATCTCGCCGCCGCCGATCGCGGGGAGGAGGGGCTGGTGGCGGGCGACATCCTCGAGGCCATTCCCGCCGCCCTCGCTCCCGCCGCGCGATGAAGCTCCACTCGCGGAGCGCCGAGGAGACGCGGGCGCTCGGCGAGCGGATCGGCGCGCGCCTCCGGGCGGGCGACGTGGTCGCCTGCATCGGCGCATTGGGAGCGGGCAAGACGTGTTTCCTCCAGGGGCTCGCGCGCGGGCTCGGGGTCACCACCGACGTGACGAGCCCCACCTTCGTGCTCGTCAACGAGTATCCGGGACGGCTACCCGTCCACCACATCGACGCCTACCGCACGGAGAGCCTCGGCGAGCTGGTCGAGCTCGGCGTCGAGGAGATGCTCCACGGCGACGGCGTCACCCTGGTGGAGTGGGCGGACAAGCTCCTGCCGCTCCTGCCTCCGCGCACGGTGATCGTCGACATCCGCGGGCTCGGCGACGAGCCTCGCGAGATCGATCTGAGCGGGCCGCCGGAGATCCTGGAGGGCGTGTCCGAAGCTGGACATTGACGCCTCCCGTGGGGAGGCCATACTTCGCGGTGATGGACGGTCCCGCGCAGATCCGTGACTGGCCCGCCGAGGAGCGCCCGCGTGAGCGGCTGTACCACAAGGGCGCGGCTGCGCTGTCCGACGCGGAGCTGCTCGCCATCCAGCTCGGCACGGGCGTGCCGGGCATGAGCGCCCTGGAGGTGGCCCACGGCCTGCTCGCGGAGTTCGGAAGCCTCCAGGAGCTGGCGGGACGTGAGGTGGCGGCGGTGGCCTCGGTGCGGGGCGTGGGCCGGGCCAAGGCGGTGCGGCTGGCCGCCGCCTTCGAGATCACGCGTCGTCTCCGCTCGCGCAACGGTCATGCGCGGCCGGTGCTCTCGAGCCCCGATCAGGTCTTCGCCCGCTACGCGCCCCTGATGGAGGACCTCCGCAAGGAAGTCTTCCGCCTCGCCCTCCTCGACGCCCAGAACGGCCTCCTGCGCGACGTGGTGGTCTCCGAGGGGACGCTGTCGGCGAGCCTCGTCCATCCGCGCGAGGTCTTCAAGCCGGCCATCCTGGAGTCAGCGGCGTCGATCATCCTGTTGCACAACCATCCGAGCGGTGACCCCACGCCGAGCCGGGAGGACCTCCGGCTGACCCAGCAGCTCATGGAGTGCGCGCGGCTGCTCGACCTGCCCATCCACGACCACGTGATCATCGGGCGGGAGCGCTTCATCAGCCTCGCCCAGCTGGGGAAGCTCTGAGGACCGGGCCTTCGGGGCGGGAGAGGGAAGGGACCGGAAGCGGCTACTTCTGGCGGCGCAGGGTGACGATGTAGCCGCTGATCCCGGCGAGCCTCCCTGTCAGCTCATCGCCGTTCAGGGTGAGACGACCCGTCAGGCCCGCAGGCACGCTGATCTCGACCTGGTTGCCGGTGACGAAGCCCTCCGTCAGCCCACTCGGATCGCTGCCCGAGCCGGTCACGAGGACGTTGCCGGCGAAGCGCGAGCCCGTCTGGGTCACCGTCATCTCGATCTGGCCGCTGCCGCCCGCGGGCTGGTTGGCGCTCACCCACGTGCCCTGCCACTTGCCCGTGATGTCGATGGTGGGCGGCGGCTGCGTGCTGGCGCATCCCGCCGCGCTGGCGAGGAGCGCCGCGCCGATCAGGAGCCGCCAGAGCCAGGCCACGCGCGTCTCTTATCCCTTGGCCAGCTTCTCGACTTCTTTCTTCGACAATCCCTGGATCCGCGTGAGGAGGGTCTTCACCTTCCGCTCCGAGGCGTGGTCGGCGAGGATGAGCTTCTTCGACTTCGTGCCGTTCGCGATGTAGGCGACCCAGTCGTCGAGGCTCGGCGTCCCCCGCCACACCACCGTGAGTCCGCTGAGCCTCATCCGCTTCCGACCTTCCACTTTTGCGAGCGGCTTCCGACTCGCCTCCATACTCACCATCCCCTCAGCAGCGTGTTCGATTCCGTTTTTCCACGTCGAGAGCGTCGTGCAGGCGTCCACCTTAGGTATCGGCAGAGAGCATGTCAAAGCTTTTTTTCGCCGCGTGAAATGCGGCTTTTCACGCACCCGCGCCGTCGGACACGCATCAATCCTGACTCGGTGCATTGCCGTCGGAGCGGTGGACGGCCAGAGCGTCATATTTTCGATACGTCCTCGTGAAACCGCATCAGACCGTGCTTTTTTTCGTGATGTGGATGTCTGTGGATAAGTGGATAAGGTGTGGGTTACTTTTTTGCCTTGACAAGACCGTCGAGGAGGCGCCGGGCCAGCAGCGGACCGCGCGTGATGAATCCCGTGAAGTACGCGCAGGCGGTGGCGCCCGCCTCCAGCACCTGCCGCGCCTTGTCGGGAGCGTCGATGCCGCCCGTGGCCACGATCTGCGCGCTGTCGCCGAAGCGATGGCGGAGGCGGCGCACGTTCGCAAGCGTCTCCGCGAACAGAGCGGGGCCGGAGAGACCGCCCGTCTTCTGCGAGAGGCGCGGCTCGTCGATGCGGCGCGTGTTGCCGCAGTTCACGATGGTGATCCCCGCGTCGAGGGCGGCGGGAATGGTCGTTTCCTCGTTCACCTGCCGGAAGTCCGGCGACACCTTCACGATGATCGGCTTGTCGGTGGCCTTGCGCACAGCGCGGAACATCGCCGCGAGCTCGGCGGGTCGCTCCGACCAGCCGTAGACGAGCTTCGTGTTCGGCGAGGAGATGTTGATCTCCACGAGATCCCCGAAGGGCGCGAGCCCCTCCACCACCGCCACGTAGTCCTCCGCCGACTCGCCCGCCGCGGCCACGATGAGGGGCACGCGGTGAGGGAGGCGCGCGAGCTCGAGGCGGTAGGCGGCGAGGCCCGGATTGTGGAAGCCGTTGCAGTTGACGAGCCCCGGACCCTCTGGCGTCTGGATGCGCACGAGGTTGGGCGCGGGATGGCCGGGACGCGGATTGGGCGTGATGCTCTTGGCGGTGACGGCGCCGAAGCCCAGCCCCATGGCCCGGCGCAGGATCGCCGTGTCATAGTACATGGACGAGAGGATGAGGGGATTGGAGAGCCGCACGCCGCCCAGGGTGACGGCGAGGCGCGGATCGTCGTTGCGGAAGATGGCGAGCCGATCGAGGGGAAGGTGACGCAGTCCCCACTGGCCGAGCGGGATCGCGATCGATTCGGGCAGTCGCGAGAGGACGCCGCCATAGAGCAGGCGGTAGAGAAGCTCGATCACGCGCACCATGAGTCGGGGTCATGGTATCCTAGCCCGTGATGGAGTTCCACGAGGTCGTCGCGCCGCCTCGCCGCCCGCCCCGCCTCCGCTGAGCCGAGTAGTTCCACCGATGACGCTGGGTCCTTTTCTCGATGCCACCGGCGAGTCGCTCAGTCTCGCCGCTCCGCCGTCGCGCATCGTCTCCCTCGTGCCGAGCGTCACCGAGCTGCTCTTCACCCTTGGAGGGGGCGACGCGGTGGCCGGCTGCACCGTCTACTGCACGGAGCCCGCCGAGCGGGTGGCGGTCACCCCGCGCGTGGGCGGAGAGAAGAACCCGAAGCTCGAGCTCATCCGCGAGCTCGGGGCCGACCTCGTGATCGCCAACGTGGAGGAGAACCTGCGCGAGCACGTCCTCACGCTCCGGAGCTGGGGGATTCCCGTCTACGTGATCTATCCGCACACCGTCGCCGAGGGAATCCGGCTCGTCCGCGAGCTGGGCGCGGTGATCGGGCATGCCGCGGAGGGGCTCCAGATGGAGGCGAGCCTGCTCGACGCACTCCACGACGCGCGCCGGCGCCTGGCCGGTCGCGCCGCCTCGCGCGTGTTCTATCCGATCTGGCGCAATCCGTGGATGACCATCGGCCGCGACACCTACGCTCACGACATGCTCACGGTGTGCGGCGGCGTCAACGTCTTCGCGGGAGCGGCCGCGCGCTATCCCGAGGTGACGCTCGCCCAGGTGGAGGAGGCGGCCCCCGAGGTCGTGCTCCTGCCCGACGAGCCGTATCGCTTCCGGCGGGCGCACCTGGCCGACTTCGAGGCCTGTCCCGATCTGCCCGCGCGGCGCGAGGGCCGCATCCATCTGGTGGACGGCAAGCTCGCCACCTGGTATGGCCCGCGCATCGCCGAGGCCCTGCGCGAGCTGCCGCGTCTGCTCGCCGGCGCCTAGCCTGGATTGTTCACGAACACACGGAGCGCGAGGCGGGTCGGGGCCCGTGTCACCCACTCGCCTGAATCGCAGCCCTCCGGGCTGCGCACAGGCTTCGGGGGTCCCACTCCGCCGGAGGGCTCCCCCGCCCCCGACGCCACCCGCCCCGACCGCACGTGCGGCACTCGTGAATAATCCGGGCTAGCCGCGCCGACGCTTCCGGGCGGCGATCCTCTCCTCGAGATAGGCGGCGAAGGCGCCGCGGTAGCGACGCTGGAGGGCCGGGATGGTCCAGTCGCGACCCGTGAGCCGCTTGCGGCAGCGAGCCCTCCCGCATGCGCATCGTGTAGCCGCGGGCGAGTTCTCCTCCATCGCCCAGTCGTAGGTCAGCTCCTCGCCAGCCTCGATGGGACGCCGGGCCACGAAGGTGAGCTGACCCCGGATGCCGAGGTTCGGCTCGCACGAGTGGTTGATGAAGAGCTTGTTGCGGCGGACCTCGGACGGGCGGCGGGCGCCCACGTAGAAGTCGTCCTCCACCTGCATGTACGACTCGGCGATGCGGGGGCGGACGCGGTGCAAGGTCTCGCGAGCCATGATGTGGCCGCCCTTGATCGCCACGATCTCGCCCTTGGCGATGGGGCGGATGGCGAAGAGGCCGCGCCCGTGTATCGGGCTCCGTCGTATCGCGGTCTTGGGCGAGCGGTAGGAGTCGGGCACGCGGCGTCCCCTGCGGGCCGCTCGGGCGCTACTCGACCTCGAGGATCATCTCGATCTCGACGGGGATGCCGCTGGGCAGCTCGGCCATGCCCACCGCCGAGCGCGCGTGCCGGCCCTGCTCGCCGAAGACCTCGACCATCAGGTCCGAGAAGCCGTTGATGACCTTGGGCTGCTCGCCGAAGCCCTCGGCGGAGTTGACCATGCCCAGCACCTTGACGATGCGATTGACCTTGTCGAGGCTGCCCAGCATGGAGCGGGCCGTGCCGAGGAGGTTGATGCCGACCTCGCGCGCGACCTTGTAGCCGTCCTCCGTGGAGAGGTCGCGCCCGACCTTGCCGCGCGCCGACGGCTTGCCCTCCACGCGGCTCGGCCCGTGGCCGGAGAGGAAGAGCAGATTGCCCACGCGCACGGCCGGCACGTAGTTGCCGCCGGGCTTGGGAGGATCGGGCAGGGTGATGCCGAGTTCCTTGATCCGGCCTTCAGCGCTCATGGATGGTCCTCGCTGGCTACGGAAGGTGAGATCGACGGCGCGCCCGGGGGACGCAGGAACGCGATCAGGACTGCCGGGAGTGCTCGGCCACCTCGGCGTAGACGTTGTCGTCGCCGTCGGCGCCGATGAAGAAGAACGCCGAGCCGTCCTGGTCCGCCCGCCACACGATGGCGCTCATGTCGAAGGTGCGGCCGCTGGGGGGCCGGATGCTGAGCTTGGCGGAGCTGCCGACTTCGAGAAGCCCGTCGACGGGACCGACCTGGTCCCCATGGGGCTCAGGTTGACGGTCTGGAGGTGGAAGTGCCGATCGCCGACCTCGAGGACGACCGGCCAGAGGACGGCGGCTCGCGGGTATCGCCTCAGGTCCGCCATCCTCTCTTCCATGCGCCGTCTCCTTTTTCGCGCGGGAATTCTCTCACTGCCTCCCCGCTGGGGCAAGCGATTTTCCGTCGAGCGGAGCGGCTCAGGGCGACTCCCTGCAGAAGACAAAGAACATCGGCCGCGAGTTCCCCGTTTCGCTGCGGTCGTTCAGGCAGCTCGTGCGCCCCTCGGAATCCGAGCGCGCAGGCTGCGGGTTGCTCGAGGCGCACGCGCTCAGCGCGAGACAGAGGGCGAGGAGGGCGAGAAGTCCCAACGACCGCGTCATGGGCACCACGAGAGTACCACGCGCTTGGACACTCTCCGGTCTCCTGTGTGACAATCTCCCGCATGGCCACGCCCGTGACGCCCTCGCCCGCCGCCACCCTCGTTCTCCTCCGCGACCGTCCACCGTCCGTCGTGGAGACGCTGCTTCTCCAGCGCCACGCCAAGAGCAAGTTCGCGGCGGGCGACTACGTGTTCGCGGGAGGCAAGATCGAGGCGGACGACATGCCGCCCGACGGTGAGCGCTTCTGCCGCGGCCTCACGCCCGAGCAGGCGAGCGCGCGGCTGGGCGGGGGACTCGCGCCCCGCGTGGCGCTCTCGTACTGGGTCGGGGCCATCCGCGAGGCCTTCGAGGAGGTGGGCGTCCTCCTCGCCTATGAGAGCGACGGACGGCTCCTCCGCATCACGCCGTCCTCGCGCGAGCGCTACGAGGCCTATCGCGCGGCCTGCCAGAAGGCCAACCCCGCCTTCTTCGACATGCTGCGCGCGGAGGGCCTGACCCTGGCCACCGACCTCGTCGCGTACTTCGCGCACTGGATCACCCCCGAGGAGCAGCCCATCCGCTTCGACACGCGCTTCTTCGTCGGCCTCATGCCGCCGGAGCAGGAGCCCGTGGCGGACGGTCACGAGATCGTGGATCTCAAGTGGCTCACTCCCGCCGACGCCATCGCCGCCTCCAAGCGGAAGGAGATCGGCCTCCGCACCCCGACCATCAAGAACCTGGAGCTGCTCGCCGCGGGCGGCGCGCCCGCCGCCCGGGTGATCGAGTCGCTGGGCACGCGGGACGTGCCAACCATACGGCCGCGCGTCCTCCAGGTCGACGGCAAGCCCGTGCCCGTGCTGCCCAGTGATCCGCGCTGGTACTGAGCCAGGCAGCACCTACACGCTGACCTACGATCCCAGGCGCGACGAGCTCTACGGTGTCTACTTCCAGGCGGTGCAGGGGCAGAGCTTCGACGTGGTCTTCGTGCGCGCCCGGTAGCGCCGCCTCTCAGTCGATCTTCGACTCGTCCCGGTACATGACCTTGTGCCGGGTGGTCTTGACCCACTCGTCGATCTCCGCCTCGGTCATGAAGTTGCGGGGCTCGAAGCGTCCCCAGCTCATGATCTGGTCGAGCCGTTTCTTCCAGCGCTTGTAGGACGGCTTGAGCGGCGGCCCGAAGCACATCACGTCGATGACGCCGAGCTCGTCGGGCACGCCGAGGAGGGGCTTGATCCGCCGCTGGATGTCCTCCTGCCCGATGGCGGTGATCCACCACACGGCATAGCCCAGGGCCGCCGCCGCGAGATGGGCCGACATGGTGGAGGCGGCCACGGACTGGAGGAGGATCCGCTCCGCGTTCTGCTTGTAGCGGCGGTCGAGCTCGGAGCCGTCGTTCAGCACCGGGAAGGCCTTGATGAAGCGGAAGTCCGCGACGACGACGATCAGGCCGGGGGCGGTCTTCACGCCGTGGTAGTTCGGGGTGGGGAAGCCCATGCGAAGCTTCGCGCGGTGCTGCTGCTCGTCCACGAAGCACTGGCCGATGGTCTGCTTGACCTCGGGGTCGGTGACCACGACGTAGTGCCAGGGCTGGGCGTTGGCCCCCGAGGGCGCGTGCCGGGCCGCCTCCAGGATCATCTCGAAGTGCTCGCGGGGCACGTCCCAGGGAGCGAAGGCGCGATTGGTCATGCGCGTCCGCGCCACCTCCAGGAAGGCTTCGTACCGCGCGACATTGTTGAAGGGCGCCGCCTGCGCGTCGGTGGGCATGCCATCCTCCTTCACGGGGTGAGGACGATCTTGCCGAACTGCTTCCCCTCGGCGAGACGGCGTTCTCCTTCCGCGCCGTCCGCGAGCGGCATCACCGTGTCCACGATGGCGCGGAGCCGGCCGCGGAAGAGCTCGCGCATCACCGCGTGGAACTCCGCATTGCTCGACATGGTCGAGCCGATGATGGAGACCTGCTTCCAGAACACCACGCGGATGTCGGTCTCCCCGATGGGACCCGAGGTCGCCCCGCAGGTGACGAGGCGGCCGCCTTTGGCGAGGGCGCGGAGCGAGCCCTTCCAGGTGGCGGCGCCCACGTTCTCCAGCACCACGTCCACGCCGCGCTTGCCCGTCCGCTCCCAGACCACGCGGGCCCAGTCCTCCCGCGCGTGGTTGATGCACTCGTCGGCGCCGAGGGCGCGGGCGCACGCGAGCTTCTCGTCGCTCGAGGAGGTGACCCACACGCGCGCGCCGCAGAGCTTGCCGATCTGGACCGCGGTGGAGGACACGCCGCCCCCCACGCCCAGAATGAGGAGATCCTCGCCGGCGCGGAGGCGCGCCTGCGTCACCAGCATCCGCCAGGCCGTCATGTTGACGAGGATGAAGGCCGCGGCGTCCTCGTAGGTCACGTGGGCGGGCAGGGCCACCACCTTGTCGGCGGCCACGCGGACGTACTCGGCCAGTCCGCCCGGCACGTGCTCGCCGAGGATGCCGTAGCTGACGCAGAGGCTCTGCTCGCCCTTCATGCAGAACTCGCAGCGCCCGCAGTGGAGATTGGGATTGACGGCGACGCGATCGCCCACCGCCACGCCGCTCACCGCCGCGCCCGCCTGCGCGACGTCGCCCGCAATGTCGCAGCCCGTCCAGAAGGGGAAGGGAAGCGTGAACCCGGGCAGGCCCTCGCGCACGAAGAGGTCGAGGTGGTTGAGGGCGCAGGCGCGCACGCGGACGAGGACGTCGGCGGGGCCGATGGCGGGATCGGGGACGTCCTGGTAGCGGAGTCTGTCGAGCCCGCCGTGCGCGTGGAACGCGAGCGCCTTCATGGGACTTCCTCCCGGGGGCCCCGGGGGACTCTTCTGCGGAGGACGGGGCACCGCGTGACGCGAGCATGCTACCAGTCGGACCCTCGACATGTGGCAGAATCGGCGCATGTCCAGCGGGCCCGAACCCGTCGACACGCTCATCGCCACCGTCTGCGGATGGATCGCCGGCGCGCGCTCGGTCGTGGCGCTGACGGGGGCCGGCATCTCCACCGACTCCGGCATCCCCGACTTCCGCGGCCCGCAGGGCGTGTGGACGAAGAATCCCGCCGCCGAGAAGGCGGCGACCCTGCAGAACTACCTGGCCGATCCAGAGATCCGCAAGAGCGCGTGGCGACGCCGGCTCGACACGGCGTCACCTGCTCCCCGGCCGAATCCGGGCCACTTGGCCCTCGTCGCGCTCGAACGCCGGGGCAAGCTCGACACCCTCATCACCCAGAACGTGGACGGGCTCCACATCGAGGCGGGCACCTCACCGGCGCGTGTGGTCGAGATCCACGGCCACACGCGGGAAGTGGTGTGCATGGACTGCGGCGAGCGCGCCCCCATGGAGCGGGCCCTGGCCCGCGTGCGCGCCGGCGAGGAGGATCCGCCCTGTCGGAGCTGCGGCGGCGTGCTCAAGGCCGCGACGATCTCGTTCGGTCAGGGCCTGGTGGCCGACGATCTCGCGCGGGCGCACACGGCCGCGAGTCGGTGCGACCTGATGCTGGCGGTGGGATCGACGCTCTCCGTGTTCCCGATCGCGGGCGTGGTGCCCGTGGCCAAGGAAGCGGGAGCGCGCGTGGTGATCGTGAACGCGGAGGCGACGGCGATGGACGACATCGCCGACGCCGTCCTCCGCGGGTCGATCAGCGCGATCCTGCCTCGCCTGGCGGAGGCGTGAGCGGCACCCGGAGCGCGGCGGGCACGGAGTCGTAGCGCAGGCGTACCCGCTTCACCGTGCCCTCCTCCAGATCGTAGATGTCGCACTCGTCGTAAGGCCTCGCGTACACGTGGAGGCTGACCGCAGGCCTGCGGAGATCTGGCGGATTCTCCACGGCGTGCAGATCGGCGGGCCCGTCGAGGTGCCCTGGACCGCCCACGAGGGCCGGCCCCATGGGCGTCACGCGCAGAGGACGGCGCGAGACCTCACGGTAGTCGGTGAAGGAGAGGGTGCCGCGCTCGACACGGGCCCAGCACAGCTCGCCCTCGTGACCATGAATGGGCGCCCGCGAGCCCTCGGCCCAGCAGAGCACCAGGATCTCCACCTCCGCGCTCTTGTGGACGAGGTGACGGGTGTAGCGGCTAGGCTCGAATCGGACGTAGGCGTCGAGCGAAGCCGGCTCGACGAGCGTAGAGGAGAGCAGCCGCTGCATGCGGCCCGGATCGAGGCTGGCCGCGGTCAGGCGGCCGACCTCGTCCACGAGATCCGCCATGGGCATGAACGTCGGCGTCGCACCCATGGCGATAATCAGACGCGCCCTTCAGGACGCGGCGCCGAGCCCCGCCTTGGGCGCGTTGACGAGCACGCCCATGTTGCCGTAGGGGTGCTTGTTCTCCAGCATGAGCTGGTGGCACTCGGGAATGTCGTCGAAGCGGTAGGTGTGCGACAAGCAGGGATCGACCTTGCCCTCGGCCACGAGCTTCGTCACCGCCGCCGCCTGCACGTCGTTGGAAAGGTGGCTGCCCTGGAAGCGCTTCTGCCGCATCCAGTGATACCGGAGATCGAGCGTGACGTTGTAGCCGGTGGTGCCCGCGCAGATCACGATCATGCCCCCGGTGGCGCACACGAACTCCGAGGTGGGGAGCGTCGACTCCCCCGGGTGCTCGAAGACGATCTTGGGATTCGTCTTCTCGCCGAGCGCGTCCCAGATGGCCTTGCCGAAGGCGCGGGCGCCCTTGGCCCAGTTGCCGTAGGCCTTGGCGTCCTTTGTGTCGGGCATGGGCCCCCAGTGATCGAACTGGCTGCGGTTGATCACGCCGACGGCTCCGTGCTCCGTGCAGAACTTCCGCTTTGCCTCGTCGGAGACCACGGCCACCGGCCGGCCGCCCTCGGCGCGCGTGATCTCGAGCGCCATGCTGCCGAGACCGCCGGTGGCGCCCCAGACCAGCACCACGTCGCCGCGCTCCACGGTGTGGGGTGCCCAGCCCATGAGCATCCGGTATGCGGTGGAGCCGCAGAGGAGGAAGCAGCCCGCCGCCTCCCAGGTGAGGCGCTTGGGCTTGGGAATGCACTGGTGCCCCTGGGCGCGGGCGAACTGGCAGTAGCTGCCGTAGTTGGTCTGGTAGCCCCAGATGCGTGTGCTCTCTGCCAGCATGGGGTCCCTGCCGGAGAGCACCCATGGATCGTCCGGGCGCCACCAGCCGCTGTGGACGATGACCTCGTCGCCCACCTTCACGTTCTTCACGTCCTTGCCCGTGGCCCACACGATGCCCGAGCAGTCGCTGCCGCCCGCGTGGAAGTCCTCCGGCTCGCCCAGCTTCTGCCGCTCCGCGATGACGTCGAGAGGCTGGCCGAGGGCCGCCCAGACGTTGTTGTAGTTGATCCCCGAGGCCATCACGTACACGAGCACCTCGTCGGGACCGATGGTGGGCGTGCGAATGATCTCGCGCTTCCAGGCCTCGCGCGGCTGGCCGAAGCGGTTCTGCCTGACGAGGTACGCGTGCATCTGCGCGGGGACGTCACCCAGCGGGGGCTTGTCTCCGAGATCGTAGAGGTCTGCCATGGTGCCTCCGGTGTGCGGTGGCTAGTTGCCCTGGAAGTCGGCGCGCTTGCGCTCGGCTGCGGCCTTCATGCCGGCCTTGCGGTCTTCCGAGAGAAGGGGACCGACGGCCTGGTCCGCCTCCCAGTGGAGCCAGTGCGGGAGCTCACGCCAGTAGGTGCCGTCGATGGACTGCTTGGCCGCCCGGACGGCGAGCGGGCCGTTGGCGGCGATCTCGGCGGCCAGCTCGGCCGCCCGCGCGCCGAGCTCGCCCGCGGGATAGACGTGATTGACGAAGCCGATGCGGAGCGCCTCCGCCGTGTCGAAGCGGCGGGCCGTGTAGATCAGCTCCTTGGCCATGCCGATACCGACGGTGCGCGGCAGCCGCTGGGTGCCACCCATGTCGGGCACGATGCCGAGCTGGACCTCGGGGAGGGAGAAGATCGTGCCCTCGGCGGCGAGCCGGATATCGCAGCAGAGCGCCAGCTCCATGCCCGCCCCGATGCAGACGCGCTGGATGGCCGCGATCACCGGCACGCGAACCCGCTCGAGCCGCGTGAAGCAGTCCTGCAGGTGGGCGAGATGCTCGCGGATCCTGGGGATAGCCGCGGCCGGCGAAGTCTCACGGAGGCTGCCCAGGGCGGAGCCCGCCTTCACGTCGAGGCCCGCGCAGAAGGCGCCGCCCGCGCCTTCGAGAATGACCGCGCGCACGCCGGGCGCCTCGTCCACGGCGATGGCGGCCTCGCGGATGCCTTCCCACACCTCGACGTCCACCGCGTTGAGCCGCTCCGGCTTGTTGAGCGTGATGGTGGCGACGGGCGCCTTGATCTCGACCAGCACCTTGCTCGTCATGTCGTCTCTCCTAGCGCATCTCCGACGAGTTCTGGAAGGGCTGTACGTGTTCCCGCGGAGTGCCGGGCCAAATTGCGAGCCAGACGAGGCCCGAGGGAGGCCGCAGCCCGAGGCGTACGTGGCCGTTCGAGCCGAGAGGCCTTGCCACGAGGCGAGGGCTGAATAGATCGTTCGAGCCGAG
>JBKOVG010000121.1:0-4707 GCA_046723845.1 Candidatus Methylomirabilota bacterium
ACTCACGACCAGGTGCTGACCGTCCGGCGACCAGTCGTGCTTGTAGGTGACCGAGATCGACGGCGAGATCTGGACGATGCCGCTGCCGTCGATGTTCGCTACGAACAGGGCGCCGTCGGGCGGGCCCTTGAAACTGATCTTCCGACCATCGGGCGAGACGTTCGGATCGGTCCCGCCAGCGTCGGTGATGAACCGCTTGTCGGAGCCGTCGACGTTCATGCTCCAGATCTGCTCGACTTCCAGAGCGAAGTCGAAGCGCGTGTACACGAGCCTCGAACCATCCGGAGTGAACGACGCATCACCCTGGCAGAGACCCGGGTCCTCGGCGAGGATGCTGAGGTCGCGTCCGTCGGCGTCCATGATGGCCACCGCACACTCGTTGAGTGTGAACGCGATCCGGCGCCCATCCGGGGACCAGTCCGGGAGTCCCGCGGCGCCGTCGACGTGGGTAATCTGGTGCAACTGCTGCTCGTTCGGCCGAACGGTGAAGATCTGCAGCCCTTGCTCTGTTTCGGCCTGGAAGGCGATGAGGCCATTGCGGCCCGGGAAGGTTGCGCCCGCAGCGGGCGCAAACGCGATGGTCGCGATGGTCGCGAGAGCCACAATCGCCAAGACCGCCGCTCCGCGGCTTGGTATTCTCATCGGGAAACTCCTATCTCATCTGATGTGGCGATCAAGTCCGTCGTGCAATAACGCCGTCGCGAACCCCTCGCCTCCTCACCACTCGAGGGAGTTGTGCAGGCTGCCGATACATAACCGCGATCGCGGAGATCGCTAGCATCAGCATCCTGGGCCTGCTTTGCGCCGTTGTCGTTCGGATTGTGACCCCCTTCTATCAATGCTCGGAGGGTCGTAGGCTGACGTTAGGAGCAGGCGACGGTTCCCGCTCCCCTCCGAGTCACTGAGTGACACGGGTTTCAATGGCGAAGGAATCGCTCATGGACGACGGCACCGTGGTCGGTAGAGCCTTGGAGATCGTTGAAGCCGTCGCGCAGCACGGTCCCGGCCTACGCCTCGTGGAGCTGTCCGTCCTTACCGGCATCCCCAAGCCGACCACGCGTCGCATCGCCCAGGATCTTGTCCGGCGACAGGTGCTCGTGCACACCTCCGACGGCTACACCCTGGGCCCGACCCTCAGCCGCCTCGGCGAAACCGCGAACCTGCAGCGAAGTTTCGCCGATGCGCACGGGTACCTCGTTGAACTGCAAGCCGCTTGCGGAGGCATCGCCTGGCTCTCAGCCGGTGAACGGCTCCGAATAATGCAGCCATTGGACGTGGTCTGTGACGACGATCTCAAGGACACGGCTCGCACGCAGTGGCCCGGGCCCACCTCCGGCGTGGCGATCATGGTCAACACAGCAGGCGGTCGCGTGCTATTGGCGAACCGGCCGGACATTGTCGAGAAGATCGCCCGGGACGGGCTGCCACAAGGCACGCCTCATTCACCCAGCACCATGGGTCAGCTCGAGATGATTCTTCGAGAGGTCCGCGACCTCGGGGCCTGCGTAGAGTCCGAACAGGCCATCGTGGGTTGGCGTTGTGCGGCTGCTGGCTTCACGGGTCCCGAGGGCAAGCCGGCCGTGCTCGGAGTGATCACCCGCGTGAATCGCGGCGTTCCCCCTCGGATGCTGCGTGCGACGCGTGGCGCTGCGGATTCGGTAGCTGCGTCCATGGCCGCCTTCGGTCGACGCCCGGGCGAACCGATATCAGCCCGCCGGTCCCTCAACCGGGCGCCGGCCGACTGGCGTCGACCCACCGGGCAGCGCCTCGCAGCCGGGGAACAGCACACGACGTGGCCCTCCGTTGCCGGAGAGATCGGCGCGACCGCACTTTGACCTTACGGAGATGCGGCCTTGCCACTGGTAAGTTCAGTGTCCACTCGTCGTCTGTAAGGAAGCCGAGCATCCGTTCCAGCCTCTCGCGCACACCGTCGCACCGGTCGCGATCATTCGCCCGGACCTGCAGGCGCATCGTTGGTGTCCATCTGTCTGCTGTGGCGTTCCGCCCGCACGGTGTAATCCGGTCAAGCGATGTGGGCGTCGACCGCAGACATCGCGAAAGCGCGCTCTGCTCACCCCATTTTGAGCACCGATACCGACTTTGCTTATCGGCGCCTGCCAAACGTGACGGTGAGGCCGACCGCCAAGAGCGCAGCACCCAGAACTGACAGCACAATCGCCGTCAGCGTCTCGCCCTGCGAATGGGGGCCATTGGTAAACATGATTGCGTACGTCGACTCGATGCCAGCACCGGCAAGGAGCCCCCCAAGTGAATTTGCGACGTTTCCAAACGCACTGCTGCCAGCGCCTAACCCTATTCTTTGGTTTGCCTCGTCAACATGACTCTGGTCGACAGTCGTGACTCTGTTCCTTCTCGCGATTCGTACGGCCTCTCGGCCGACATCTGCGAGAAACTCGGCATGAACGAGCTCAAGTCTCTGTCTGGCTTCAGGGCTGAGCGTCATCGGCCGGGAGGACCGACGATCAAGCTCGGCGTTAATACGTTGAGCGGCGATCAAAATGTTCTCAGGGACTGCGATATCCGGGCTTGGGATGGCCGAATCACTAACGGTCACGTCGTGGCTCCTCCGCTAGGAGACCGAGATAGCAGGCGATCCAACTCACGAACTTCGCTCGCGACATCTTGCACAAGCCCGCGAAGCTGATGATCCCGTATTTCAGAGACTTTGAAACCTCTGCGACGCGGGAATACCGCGTACGGGCCGCCACCCCCGACTGCGGCGGCGACCACGACCAACGATGACCCCGCCAACGATGACCCCGCCGACGGTGAAAAGCACGCTCAAATCGTATTGGAGAACCGAGGTAGCGAGGACGAAGGCAACAGTCGCAATTACGATGTTGCCGGCGGAAACAATGGCGCCAATGCGCGATGCAAATAGGGATTCACGCTCCCCTGCGCCTTCCCGTGGCTGCGGTACGTGACTGCTGTCGCTCACCGCCGGCCTCCGTAGTGAGAGTGGCTCTCAGACTGCCGGCGGCGAGCGTACTACTGGTGCGGCGCATCGAAGATCGGCCGAAAGGTTGTCGGTCCAAGATCCGACAGTGACAGCCTGCTATCTGTCGAGAAGATCCCAGCGTGGGGAAGCACCTTGCGAGGCCACGGCGTCGAGGCTGGTTACTCGATCAACGGACTGCCCGTCGAGGCGGAGCCGGCCGAGGTACTCGCGTACCGCGCGGCAGCGGCCGAGCTTCGCGGGACGAGCAAGCTGCCTGCACTGAACGGCTGAACGGCTGACAAACAGAGGAGCCCGGCCCCTTTTCGAGGGGACCGGGCTCCTTCGTGTTTACCGGGCTCTCAGAGCCATCTCAGAGTCTCGGAAAAACCCTGACCTAACCCGAGGTACCAGATCCCTCGGATACACGGGTAGCCTTCATCTTGCGCCGCCGATTGCGGAGGTGTTCCGCGATTTTCTGCCGCACAGGATCGGGCTCGAATGGCTCGACCGGGTCCGGGCGGCGGGGAATTCCCTGAACGTGCTCCTCGATTCGACGCGACATCTGCGGGCGCAGGATCACGGATACCCGGCCACCGACCAACGGCGGGACGGTCGGCGTCAGATCCGGGAACAGCGGCGGGGTCCGAATAGGCTTTGAATGCAGGATCACTCGGATGCACGCGCGCAGGAACGCCCGACGTTCCTCGACCGTGGACAGGCTCTCCCAGTGCTCGCGGTACGTCCTTCCCGTTGGCACGTCCTCCCAGCGGTCCGGCACGTACGGCAGGCTCGCGAGTTTCTCCCGCCTGGCCTCCAGCCGGCGGTACATGGCCCGATATTCCTCCCGGCCCTTCGTCCCGGAGTAGAGGCCACCCTCGAAGTCCTCGCGCAATTCGCTCAGCCGAGCCTCGACGTCGGCTATCTCCGCCGCGTGGTCTGTGCCTGGAATTAGCCGATGTTCGGTCATCGTTTGCTCGCCGATCCAGGCGAGCACGGTGTCGACAGCAGCGCTTTCGAGCACGTCCGAACGCTCGCGCTTCCGATTCGCGCAGCCATTGCTCCCGGTGCCGTTGCCGCCGATTCGCGCCTCCCGGCATCCGTAATAGCCGTACTCGTAGCCCTTCTTTGTGTACCGCTGAATGTAGAGCGGCTGGCCGCATTCGCAGTAGGCCACGTGCAGCAATAGGCTGGCGCCGGTCGTGCGCGGCATTTTATCCTGCCCCCGACCGTCGAGCGCGCGCTGCAACAGCGCCCAGTCGCCTCGTGACACCAACGGCTCCGCGCGTTTCAGAGGCATACCCTCCGCATCAACGACGGGCCGACCGTTGAAGACGGCCTCCCCGAGCATGCCTCGCGAACGAAGAATCGCGGCAGTCGCCGTAGTGGACCAACGTCGCGGAGCCGCGCGCTCCCGGCCGCTCTTGCTGTCGTAGTAGTCGCGTGGCGTCGGGATGCCGCGCGCTATGAAGTCGAGGCACACCGAGTTTTGCGAGTCGCCAGCGATGACCCGGCGTACCAGCTCCCGGAGCACGGGCGCGGTTTCGGGGTCCTCGATCAACACCCATCCCTCTCCGTCCGGGTTGGGCGCGGGCATGTACCCGTACGGGAACATTCCGCCACCCCAGCGGCCGGCGCGACGGAGGTAGGCATGAGACGACGTGACCCGCTCGCGGATAGCCTGGCTCTCCATTTGCGCAGAAAAGGCCAGAATAGTAGCGATCAGCTCCGCGATCGGACTGGACATGTCC
>JBKOVG010000421.1:0-24636 GCA_046723845.1 Candidatus Methylomirabilota bacterium
CCCGTATCTTCTGCGTGCGAGCGAAGCGGAAACGCTGCCTCTCGTGGCACGTGAGAGTGGTCCGGCGGAGTGCGACTCAGCGTGGTCCCCGGAGGCAGCCCCCCACCCCTGCCCGGCGGAAAGTGGCCGCAGACCTCTGAAGAGGCGTCCTACCCCTGCCCGGCGGGGGCCAGGCCTCACGCACTAGCTGAAGGCGGCGGCGACGGAGGAGCCTTCGCGGCTGAGCCACTCTGAGACGGAGGAGTAGCCGTAGCGGAGGGCGGCGCGGCTCGCCTCGAAGCCCATGGAGGGACCGCGGAGAGGCGAGGCCTTGGACTCGGGCTGCACGAGGTGGATCATCACCTCGGGCCGGCGCAGCTTGAGCTCGCGAAGGCCCAGCTCGAGGATGTTCATGCTCGTGATGTGCCCCGTCTGCTCCATGATCGCGTAGAGGCCTCGCGTGCGCACGTCCGGCTCGTCGGGGCTGCCGATGCGGAGCGGCACCGCCGGATTCAGCACCACCAGCACCGTGGCGCCATGCTCCACGGCCAGGTCCGAGTGGCCCGTGTAGCCCACGTCGCCATCGACGTAGTCGCGGCCGTCGATGCGGTACGGCTCGAAGAAACCCGGGATGGAGGACGAGGCCGCGATGGCCTCGGAGATGGGCACATCCTGGAAGGGGTCCAGGCCGAAGACTACCCGCTCTGCCCCGTCGAGATGAATGGCCGGGATGAAAAGGGCGCGGCGGCACTCACGAAAGCTGTTGGGCAGGCCCTTGGCCGCGAAAGCCTCGCGGATGAACCGCTCCAGGGGCGCCACCGAGAAGAAGCCGGGCGGCATGTCGGCGCCACTTCGCGCGAGGAGATCCGGCCACTCCAGGCGGAAGCCCGTCACCGCCTTCTTGCCGATGGCCCACACGAACTGGGCGAGGTTGCGCGCGGCGTTGGAGAAGGCGCCCTTGTGGTACACGGCTCCCCGCTGGAAGTTGAGCGGGTCGTCTGTCTCCTTGTCGAGGATGTCGTAGAGATCCCGCGGCCGGATGCCGTTGGCCATGAGCGCGCAGACGACGGAGCCGGAGCTCGAACCCACGTAGAGATCGAAGTCGTTGGCGCGGAAATTGGGGAGAGTGTCGAGGGCGGCGAGGGCGCCCGCCTCGTACATGCCGCCGATCACGCCTCCACCCGCCAGGACGAGCGCGCGCTTGGTGGGAGGGCGGGTGCGGGACCGGGACAGCTTCTCGAGGAGCGATCTCAGCACGCCCGTCCTCTCACCACCTCAGCAGGGTTGCCCCCCACGAGAAGCCGGTGCCGAAGGCGACCAGCATCACAAGATCGTTGCTCTGCACCCGCCCCGCCATCACCGCCTCGTGGAGGCAGATGGCCACGGAGGCGCCCGCGGTGTTGCCGTAGCGCTCGAGGTTGTTGAACATGCGGGACTCGGTGATGCCGAAGGCCTCCGCCATGGCCTCCACGATGCGCAGGTTGGCCTGGTGGAAGATGAAGAGATCCACGTCGTCGGCCGCGAGACCGTTGGCGTCGAGGCACTCCTGCACCACCTGTCGCGCCCGCTTCACCGCGTTCACGAACACCGTGCGCCCGTTCATGCGCGGGCGGGTGCGGTCGTCGTCGATCTTCTGCTTGGAGACGAGGGGGAAGGTGGAGGAGCCCCAGATCTCCCCGTAGAGCGCGTCGATGGCGCTGCCGTCCGAGTGGAGGTGATGCGAGAGGAGGCCGCGTGGCGGGCGTGTCTCCTCGCGGGCTTCCAGCACCACCGCCCCTGCCCCGTCCGCGAAGATCACGGCCATGTCGCGGCCCGCGTCCGTGTAGTCGAAGGCGGAAGAGAGGAGCTCCGCGCCCACCACCAGCACCTTGCCGTACACGCCGCCGCGGATGAACTGATCGGCGAGCGAGAGCCCGTACACGAAGCCCGCGCAGCCCTGGGCGAGGTTGAACACGGGCGTGGAGGTGAGCCCGAGCTTGCCCTGGAGCACGCAGCCCGTGCCCGGATAGGCCATGTCGGGCAGTGTGGACGACTCGACGATGCAGTCGAGGTCCTCGGCGGCTAGCCCCGCGTGCTTGAGCGCCATGCGCGAGGCTTCGAGGGCGAGATCCGAGGCGGTCAGCGAGGAGTCGATGTCGCCGTCGAAGCCCCGCGCCTTCACCTCCTGCATGTAGGCGACCTTGTCGGGCGCCTCCGCGAGCCGCAGGAGCATCCGGTAGGTGTCGGGGGAGACCCGCCGCTCGCGAATGCCCGTGCGCTGCACGATCCAGTCGTCGCTCGTGGTCATGCAGCGGGAGAGGAGGTGGTTGTCGACAACGCACTCGGGCACCGCCATTCCCGTGCCCGTGATGAAGGACCGGGCTGTCATCAGCGGCCCTGGAACCTGGGGGCGCGCTTCTCGAGGAAGGCGCGCACGCCCTCGGCGTGGTCCTCCGTGCTGATGGCGTTGGACTGGCCGAAGGCCTCGCCTTCCAGGGCGGCGGCGAGGTCAACGGTGGCCGCGCGGTTGAGGAGCGACTTGGCGAGGGTGGCGGCGATGGGCGGGCCCGCCGCGATCTTGGCCGCCAGCGTCCGCGTGGTGCGCTCGAGCTCCGCCGCGGGCACCACGCGATTCACGAGGCCGATGCGGAGGGCTTCCGCGGCGTCGATGATGTCGCCGGTGAAGACCATCTCCTTGGCCTTGGCGAGGCCGACCAGACGCTGGAGCAACCAGGTGCCGCCCCCGTCGGGCACGAGGCCGATCCTGATGAAGACCTCGCCGAACTTCGCCCGGTCGGAGGCGATGATCAGGTCGCAGCCGAGGGCGATGTTGCAGCCTGCCCCCACCGCGAAGCCGTCGACCATGGCGATGGTCGGCTTGGGAAAGTTGAACAGGCGGAGCACGAAGCGGTTGAGGAGCTCCACCCGCTCTCGTCCCTCGGTGGCGGTGTGCCGGTGCGCCGCCATGGTCTTCACGTCACCCCCCGCTGAGAAGTGGCCGCTCGCTCCCGTGAGGATGGCCACGCGCATGGCGGGATCGCGCTCGATCTCCTCCAGCGCCTCCACCAGCTCCTCGCGCATGCGGATGTCGAGGGCGTTCCGGGCCTCGGGGCGGTTCATGGTGAGGGTGGCCACGCCGTCGACGCGATCGACGAGGAGAGACTGGTAGCCCATCGCCTACCTCCCTCCAGCCACCGGCTGGAGCTCGCGGCGCCCTGGCCGCCCGTTCACGTCGATGGAGAGGGACAGCCCCGTGCCCACGAGGAGAAGCCCGCAGGCGATGGCGAAGGCGAAGCCGTAGCCGCCCGACACGTCGAAGAGGTAGCCCGAGAGCCAGGAGCCCAGGGCTGCCCCGATTTGATGGACGAGGAAGATGAGCCCGAAGATGGAGCCCACGGAGAGGTGGCCGAAGATGTCGGCGGTGAGCGCAGAGGCCATGGCGAAGCTGCCCGTCAGGGACAGGCCGCCGAGGATGGCCACCACCATGAGCACGGCGGGATCGCGCGTGAGGAAGATCAGGGTCAAGGCGACCACGCGCAGGAGATACACGCAGGCCAGCATGGGCTTGCGGCCCCAGCGATCGGACAGGACGCCGATGACCATGCCCGCCGCGATGCTCGACACGCCGGTGAGCCCCATGGCCGAGGACGCGGTCATGCTATGGAAGCCGTGGTCCGTGAGCATGGGCACGCCGTGCGCGGAGAGTAGACTCATGGAGAAGCCGCAGGTGAAGAGCCCGCCACTGAGGAGCCAGAAGGACGGGGTGTGCAGGGCATCGCCGGTCGCCGTTCGCTCGATCGCCGCCGCCCCCGGGCTCGCGAGGGCGGGGGCCTCCCCGTCCGGCCGCATTCCCATGCGGTCGGGATCGTCCCGCACAATGAAGAGCGAGATGGGCAGGCAGAAGAGGAGCGAGATCACGCCGAGGATCACGAAGGTCTCGCGCCAACCGAAGCGCAGGATGCTCCACATGACGCCCGGCACGAGGAGCGCGATGCCGGCCATCGATGCGACGGAGAGCACGCTCACTGCCGTCCCCCGCCGCCTCACGAACCAGCGCGAGAGCGTGGCGGAGGCCACCACCTGTCCGGTGGCGGCGAGCCCCAGCGCGGCGAGGACGCCGTAGTAGAGCGCGAACTGCCACAGGGTGTGCACGGTGGAAGTCAGTCCCATGGCGATGGCCATCACCACCGCGCCGAGCGAGGAGACCATGCGCGAGCCCCAGCGGTCCACCAGGGGCCCGATAAGCGGCACGAAGAGGCCGTAGAGGAAGAGGGAGAGCGAGACCACCAGCGAGAAGGCGCCGCGATCGATGCCGAGATCGCCCACCACGGGCTTGAGGAACGGACCGACGGCGAAGCGGATGCCCGTGGAGAGGAAAATGATGAGCGAGAACGCCACTGCCACCCACCAGCCATAGAAGATCCGCGACTGCGCGGCTTCAGCGCGTGGCGCCATCACTTGGTCACTATACTCCTGCATGCTACGATTTCAACATGCCTTTCCCGCCTGATTCATGAGCCTCGAGGCCATTTTCGGTTCTCCGAAAGCCGTAGTCGGCATGGTGCATCTGGAGCCCTTGCCCGGCAGCCCGCGCTGGGCCGGCTCGATGAAGGACGTGACCCGCGCCGCCCTCGCTGACGCCCACGCCCTCGCCGAGGGCGGCGTCGACGCCATTCTCGTGGAGAATTTCGGCGACGTCCCCTTCTCGCCGGGCCGCGTCGACTCCGCCTGCGTGGCCGCCATGGCCGCGGTGGCCACGGAGATCCGCGGCGCCGTCTCCCTGCCCCTCGGCATCAACGCGCTCCGCTCTGACGCCGTCTCCGCCCTCGCCATCGCCACCGCGGTGGGCGCGCGCTTCATCCGCGTGAACGTGCACACGGGCGCCGTGGTCACCGACCAGGGCATCCTCGTCTCGGGCGCCCACGACACGCTTCGCTATCGCCGCCTCCTCGGCGCGCCGGTGGCCCTCTTTGCCGACGTACAGACGAAGCACGCGGCTCCCCTCGCCGTCGTGCCCATCGAGCACGAGGCGCGCGACTGCGTGCACCGCGGATTGGCCGATGGGCTCATCGTCTCCGGGGAGGCCACCGGCCTCTCGCCCAAGACGAGCGATCTCGAGCGCGTACGCATGGCCGTGCCCGACGTGCCGCTCCTCGTGGGGAGCGGCGCCTCGCCCGAGAATGCCGCCGAGCTGCTCGCCCTCGCCGACTGCCTCATCGTGGGCACCTCGGTGAAGCGCGACGGCGTGGTCACCAACCGGGTGGATGCGGACCGCGTGCGCGCGCTCGTGCGGGCCGCGAGACGCCGGTGAGGGCGGGGCTCGCCGCTCTTCTCCTCGTCCTGATCGTCGAGGGCGGCGCGGTCCCCTCGGCCTCGCACGGCGCTCCCCGGAAGCCCCCGACTCCGCTGCCCCTGGGCGAATTGCTCCTCATGGGCTTCGGCGGCACGCAGGTGGAAGGCAACGAGGAGATCCGCTCGCTCGTGTGCGACGTGAAGGTGGGCGGGCTCATCCTCTTCGAGCGCGACTCCCGCACCGGAGAGGCGCGCAACATCGCGAGCCCCGAGCAGGTGCGCCAGCTCACCTCGGACCTGCAGGCGCTCTCCCGCGAGTGTACGGGGCGCCGCCTCCTCATCGCCGCCGACAACGAGGGCGGCCTCGTCATGCGGCTCTCCCCGCGCCTTGGCTATCTGCCCACGCCGCCTCCCCAGGCTCTCGGTGACGCGGGCGATCCCGCCGCCACCGCGCTCGAGTCACGCCGCATGGGGGCCACCCTCCGCGAGGCCGGCATCAACTGGAACCTCGCTCCCGTGGTGGACGTGGCCATCAATCCCCTGAATCCCGCCGTGGTCACCCTCGGCCGCGCCTTCTCGTCGGATCCGGAGCAGGTCATCGTGCAGGCGCGTGCCTTCATCCAGGGCATGCACGAGGCGGGGGTGCTCACCGCCCTCAAGCACTTCCCCGGCCACGGCTCGAGCCGGACCGACTCGCATCTGGGCTTCGTCGACGTGACGGACACCGCCGAGCTCAAGATCGAGCTCCAGCCCTATCGCGCCCTGATCAAGGAGAAGCTTGCGGACAGCGTGATGACCGCGCACGTCTTCAATCGCGGCCTCGATCCCTGGAACCCCGCCACCCTCTCGCGCTTCACCGTCAAGCGCTACCTGCGGGACAAGCTCGGCTACAAAGGGCTGGTCGTCTCGGATGATCTGCTCATGGGGGCGATCCGGCAGCGCTACGGCGTGGAGGAGGCTTCCATCCTCGCTCTGCAGGCCTCGGTGGACATGCTCCTGATCTCGCAGAACCAGGGTCGGGTGGAGCGCGGCGCGGCCGAGCGCGTGCTCGCCGCCGTGCGCAACGCCATCGCGGATGGCCGCCTCTCCCCCAAGGCGCTCGCCGCGTCGATCGAGCGGGTGCGGGCGCTCCGCAGCCGCATCCCCAAGTAGCTCCGGGTCAGGCTTACCGGGTCGGGGCGACCGCTAGGAGAGCGCGTGGGCGGCCCGGCGCAGGTCACCCACGAAGCGCCGCATCTCCTCCTGCCGGAGGGCGCGATCGGGCATCCGGAGGATCGCCGAGGGATGCACGGTCACGAAGGTGCGGATGCCGGAGGGCGAGACGAGCGGGCGCCCGCGGGTGGACTTGATGGTCGTGCCGCGGCCCATCACTGCTCCCGCCGCGGTGGCACCGAGGCAGACCAGCACCTCCGGCTTGATCACCCACAGCTCCTTGTCGAACCACGGCCGGCACGCCTCGACCTCGTCCTGCCGCGGTCGCTCGTGGATGCGACGCTTGCCGCCCTCCTCGCCCTTCCACTTGAAGTGCTTCACGGCGTTCGTGATGTAGACGCTGCGCCTCTCCACACCTGCCTGCTCGAGCGCCTCGTCGAGGAGGCGACCCGCGGGCCCCACGAAGGGACGACCTGCAAGATCCTCCTCGTGGCCGGGCTGCTCGCCGACCAGCACCATGCGTGCCGAGGCGCTCCCCTCGCCGAACACCGTCTGCGTGGCGCGCTTGTAGAGATCGCAGGCGGTGCACGACGCGGCTTCCCGGCGCAGCATGGCCAGGGTCAGCCGCCCGGGATGCTTCGTCTCATCGAGGGCGTCGTGGGACTTTGCGCCACGCATGACCTGGGCAAACCGCAAGAGGCATGCCAGCCGTGGTGTCTATCCGCCCTCGATCTGGAAGAGCAGGATGCCCGTCGCCACGAGGGCGATGGCCAGCACCCTGAGCCACGTCACGGGCTCTCCCCCAGGAGCAGGAAGCCCACGAAGAGGACCAGGGCGGTCGACGTCCCGCCGATGATGAGCGACGAGGTGAGGCGCAGCCCGTACTCGTAGGCGAGGAGGCCGAAGGTGTCCACGCCTGCCGCGGCGATTCCCGCCAACGCGAGGAGCCAGACGGCGTCCGCGCGCAGGGCGATCTCGTGCCCGCGCGCCCGCATCACCAGCATCACCATGGAGTTCACCACGAAGGCGGCGCCGGTGATGACCATGGCGGCCAGCGCCACGTTGATCCGCGCCGCACCCAGCTTGAGGCACACGCTCCACGTCGCCGCGGAGGCGCCGGCGAGGATCGCGAACAGTACCGCCGATCGGATCATCCGTCTCTCCTCAGAAGCTTCGCCACAGGATCCAGGGCACCCCGATGACGAGGTAGAAGCCGAGGAAGACCACGCCCAGGATCAGTCCGCGCGGTGGGAAACATGCTACTCGTCACGCAGGTGGCGCCCAACGCCGTGTACATGAGATAGTCGCCGATCTTCCGCGCGGTGGGGCCGGGCTCCGAGCCGTAGAGCGCCGGGATGTTGCGGATGACGGGATAGATGGTGCCGGCGCTCCGCGCCGTGTTCCACGGCGTGAAGGGCGCGATGGCGAGGTCGGCGAGGGTGATGGCGTAGCCGAGGCCGAGCGTGCTGCTCCCGAAGCGCCGGATCAACCGCAGCGCGATACGCTTACCCAGCCCCGTCTTCTCGTAGCCCACGGAGAGGACGTAGGCGCCGAAGATGAGCCACACCGTCGGCTGGCCGAAGCTGCTCAGCGCCCAGTTCACGGCTTGCGTCGGGTTCTTGAACACGAGTCCCGACATGGCGGCGATGACCACGCCAGCCAGCCCCACCGCCCCCGGCGGGATGGGCTCGGTCGCCACCCCCACGATGACGGCCGCGAAGAGCGCGAAGTAGTACCACGCCTGCGGTTTGAGCCCTTCCGGCACGGGCATCAGGACGATCAGGGCGCCGACGAGGAGGGGCGGTGCCGCCCGGACGAAGAAGCTCCGCCGCTCGGGGGTCATCGGCTCCGGCCGCCGAGCGAACGCAGGAAGGCCTCGACCTCCTCGCGCCGGGGCAGCGAGTCCTGTGCCCCGCGCTTCGTGCACGCCAGAGCCGCCGCCGCATTGGCGAGCGGGATCGCCTGCTCGAGCGAGCCGCCCGCGGCCAGCCCCACGGCGAGCGCGCCGTTGAAGGCATCACCCGCCGCCGTGGTGTCGACCGCTTCCACGGGAAAGGCGGGGAAGTGGACGATGCTCTCGCCCTCGCAGGCGAGCACGCCTCGGTCCCCCAGGGTTACGAGCACCACGCGGGCGCCCGAGGTGCGGAGGCGCGAGGCGGCGGCCCCCGCATCTTCGAGCGTGTCCACGCCCAACTCGGTCAGCCTCGCCGCCTCGTACTCGTTTGGCGTCAGGTAGTCCACAAGCCCGAGGATCGCCGCGTCGAGCGGCTGCATGGGCGCAGGGTTCAGGACCGTGGTCACGCCCTGGCGTCGCGCCTCGCCGAGCGCCCAGCGGACTACGGGCAGCGGCGTCTCGAGCTGGCAGGCGACCACGTCGGCCCACGCGATGCTCTGAGCGTGTGGTTCGACCATGTCCACGGTGAGCCGGTGATTAGCGCCGGGCGCTACGGCGATCTGGTTCCGTCCCTGAGCGTCCACCATGATGAGCGCGGTGCCCGTAGCGGCGTCGGGCGCCGTGGCCAGCCCGCTCACGTCGATGCCCGCCGCCCCCAGGCTCTCGGCGATGCGCCGGCCGTCGGGATCGTCGCCGACGCAGCCGATCATCCTCACCTCGCCGCCGAGGCGGCGCGCGGCCAGCGCCTGGTTCGCCCCCTTCCCGCCCAGGTTCACGAGGAGGGTGCCGCCGGAGACGGTCTCGCCGGGGCTCGGCAGCCGTGACAGGCCGACCGTGTAGTCGACGTTGGCGGAGCCGATCACGCACACGCGCGGCACAGTCGCTCCAGGATGAAGTGCATGGCGCGAGGCACGTCCACGCTGAGGGCGGCCCGGCAGGTGGACGGCGGCTTGCGGTAGGGCTCGATGTCCCTCAGCTCAGCCACCGTCATGCCTCGGGTGAGCCGTCCCTCCGCCTCGACGGCCACGTGCAACGGCTCGAAGCCGACCAGGTTCGGCTCCACGGCCACGGCCATGGCGAGCGGATCGTGGAGGAAGATGCCACCCTCGTTGCGCGACTCGCCGAACTCGAAGCCGAAGAGCGTGAAGTCCTCGAGGAAGCGCGCGCGGGAGGATCGCGCGCGGCCGAGCGCCCCCTGCAGGACGCCGCGGCTCAAGAGGAGCTGTCGCGTGACGTCGAGCGGCACGAGATCGATGGGCAGCCCCGCGGCGAAGACCGCGGCCGCCGCGTCCGGGTCCACGTACATGTTGAACTCGGCCACCGGCGTGACGTTGCCGGTGGTGGCGATGGCGCCTCCCATGACCACGATGCGGGCGCAGCGCTTGAGCGCCTCCGGCTCGCGCTGGATGGCGCGGGCGAGGTTGCTCAGGGGGCCGAGGGCGACCAGGACGAGCTGGTCCGGGAATTCCTTGATGGTCTGGAGAATCAGATCCGCCCCGTCGATCGTCTCAAGGAAGCGAAAGGGCTCGCCGTAGCGGGGTCCGCCGCCGGGCTCGGTGAAGCGCTCGAGGTTGCCCAGGCCGTCGGGGCCGTGGACGTGGGGCGCGGTGACCAGGGGCTGGCGGACGGGCGCCGCCGCGCCCTCGGCCACCCGTGGCCGACGCGGAGGGCGGACCATGTCGAGGATGCGGAAGATGTTTTCCGTGCAGAGATTCACCTCGACGTTGCCGGCCACGGTGGTGATGGCCTCCACCGACACTTCGGGGCAGCCGAAGGCGAGGAGGATGGCGAGCGCGTCGTCGATGCCGGGGTCGGTGTCGATGAGCAGCGGGGTCGTCAATTGACACTCCCAGAGCGGATTCGTATCATGGGCAGCGGCGGTCAAACCCAGCGAAGGAGGATTGCATGGACATCCTGATCACGTATTGCGCGGAGTGAAACTTCCTCCCCCAGGCCTCCAGTTTGCAGGCCGCCATCAAGACCAAGTACGGCATCAACGCCGCCCTCAAGGAAGGGTCGGGCGGCGTGTTCTTCGTCGACATCGACGGCAGGCGGATCTGGGACAACCAGGTCACCTACCGTTTCCCTGAAGACGCCGAGGTGTTCGCGGAAATCGACAAGCTCAAGAAGTAGCCGCCTCGCGCTCCAGTGACTCCCTGAACGCCGGGTGGGCGATCCGGGCGATGGCCCGGGCTCTCCCGGCGTCGCTCTGTCCGCGCAGCGCCGCTGTCCCGTACTCGGTGATCACGTAGTCCGCCACGAAGCGCGGCGTGGTCACCCGCGCGCCCGAGGGCAGCCGGCCCGCGATGCGGGAGACCTTCCCCTGGCGCCCCGTCGACGGCAGGGCGATGATCGACCGGCCGCCCGACGCGCGCGAGGCGCCGAGGACGAAGTCGAACTGGCCGCCGATCCCGGTGATCTGCCGGCCGTCCACGCTCTCCGCGTTGACCTGGCCGAGCAGGTCCACCTCGAGGGCGGAGTTCACCGAGACGAAGTTGCCGAGGGAGCCGATGACCTCGGGATCGTGGACGATGTCCGAGGGCTCCATGTTGACGGCCGGATTCTCGTGCGCCCAGCGGAAGAGCCGCGCCGTCCCCATGATCTCGCCCACGTCCATGCGTCCGCGATGGAGCCGCTTGCGCGTGTTGGTGATCACGCCCGCCTCGATCAGGGGCAGCATGTGGTCGACGAGCAGCGAGTGCACCCCGAGATCGCGCTTGCCCCCGAGCGCTTCCATCACCGCCTGCGGGATCGAGCCCACCCCCACCTGTACGGTGGCGCCGTCTGGCACGAGCTCGGCTACGTGCCGGGCGATGGTCCGCTCCACCTCGCCCAGCGGGGTGGGCGGATACTCGACGAGAGGATGCTCCGCCTCTACCCAGGCGTCGATCTGCGAGCGGTGCAGGAAGGCGTTGCCGAGGGTGCGCGGCATCCGCGGATTGACCTGGGCGATCACGCAGGGCGCCCGGCGCGCGGCCACGAGGGCGTAGCTCACGGACACTCCGAGGGAGAGGTAGCCCGCCCGGTCGGGCGGCGCGCAGTGGACGAGGACGGCGTCGGGCGCCCACGCTCCCCCGCCCGCGAACACCCTCACCGTGTCGAAGTAGCGGATGGGCACGAAGTCCACGTCGCCCCGCGCCTGCACGTCGGCGAGCCGGGGCGAGTGATGCCAGGTCGCGAAGCGCAGCTTGCCCGCGTAGGCGGCGGCACCGAACGGATAGTCGTCGAGCCGGAGACCACCCATGAGCGTGAGCGGGGCGAGCCGGTCGGACTGGCGGAGGATCTCGGAGACGAGCGCGGTGGGATCGCCGCAGCCCGCGGGGAGGAGCACCTTCATGCCGGGGCGAAGGCGCCCCACGGCGTCGGCGAGCGTGGCCTTCTCGAAGGGGCGCGACATGAGGCGCGGGTAGTATAATCGCGCCTTGGTGCAGCGCAAGATGAGCGTCGCGCGCCGTCCCCTCGAAGCTTCCGAGGAGCGTCCATGAAGAGGCTCGTGCAAACGGTCCGCCTGTCCCGTCTCGTCCTGGACTGAGGAGCGGCCATGCCCATTCCCCGTCAGTGGGTCACCACCGCCTTCACCTTCGAGGGCTACCGCATCGCCTCCAACCGCGGTGTGGTCCGCGGCATCACCGTGCGCTCCCGCAACGTGGTGGCGAACATCGGCGCCTCCATCCAGACCCTCTTCGGTGGCAACATCACGCTGTACAGCGAGCTCTGCGAGCGGGCGCGCGAGGAGGCTTTCCAGCTCATGCTGGAGCACGCCGCCGCCGCCGGGGCCAATGCCATCATCGGCATGCGCTACGACGCCAACGACGTCGCTCCCGGCGTGACGGAAGTCCTCGCCTACGGCACCGCCGTCGTCCTCGACCCGCCGCCGCGCTAGATGCTCCGCACCAAGCCCGTCTACGACCCGGCCCAGAAGACCGACGGGACGCGCGTGCTCGTGATGCGGCTCTGGCCGTGGGGCATCAAGAAGAGCGCGGTGGATCTCTGGCTCAAGGAGCTCCGCGTCGAGCTCGCCAATCTTCGCGCCTTCAAGGCGGGGCGCATCGGCTGGCCCGAGATGCGGCGCCGCTATCTCGCGGATCTCAAGCGCGAGCCGGCCGCGAGCGCGCTGAAGCAGCTCCGTGGCCTTTCCCGGCGTGGACGCGTCACCGTGCTCTGTTCGTGCGAGGACGAGAAGCGATGTCACCGGAGCCTCCTCCGTGCGGTCGTCGGCCTCGTCCTCACCCTGTCCGTGATCAGCCTCGCCACCGCGCCCGCCCTCGCCGAGCACGAGCCGCAGTTCCGGTACACGGTGGTCGGCTACGTGAAGGACGCGGCGGGCAAGCCGCGCGCCGGCCAGAGCCTCGAGGTCGTGCGCGAGAAGACCGGCTTCGCCTACGTCGGCGAGACGGATGTCACCGGCCTCTACGTGATCGTGACCCGCCTCGCCGACGAGAGCCGGGGCGAGCGCCTTCTCGTGCGCGCCGGCCTCGCCAGCCTCATGATCGCCGCCCGCTTCGATCCCGCCGATCACGTCTCCGAGCGTGGGACGCAGGTCGACTTCACAGGGAGCCGCGTGACCGAGCGCGCCGAGCTCTTTCCCGCCACCCTCAAGCAATTCCTCGGCAAGTGACGGTCGGCGTGGATTCCTTCTACGCGGTGGTGCGGACGGTGGGCCGGTTCTGGGTCTGGTTCTTCTTCAGGTCCGTCGACGTGCACCACGCCGAGCGCGTGCCGCGTCGGGGTCCCGTCCTCCTCTGCATCAACCACCCGAACAACCTGATCGACTCCCTCCTCGTCGGGGCGGTGGTGGACCGGAAGGTGCACTACCTCGCCACCGCGGCGCTCTTCCGGAATCCGCTCGTCGGCCGCTTCCTCCGTGCCTGCGGCGCCATTCCCGTCTACCGGCGCCAGGACGATCCCTACAAGATGGACAAGAACGCCGGCGCCTTCGAGGCCTGCGTCGCCACCCTCGCCGCGGGCGGGCTCGTCGGCATCTATCCCGAGGGCACGACGCACGCGGAGTCGCGCGTTCAGCGCATCAAGACGGGCGCGGCGCGCATCGTCCTCGCCTACGAGTCGCAGCGCGGCCAGGGTGGCCGAGGGGAGCCCCTGGCCGCGATTCCCGTGGGCCTCACCTTCGACGCGCGGAAGTCCTTCGGCGGCCGCGTGCGCGTGTCCTTCGGCGAGGCCATTCCGCTTCGCCCCTTCCTCGATCTCTACGGCGAGGATCAGGTCAAGGCCGTCGACGAGCTGACCACAGCGATCCAGTGGGGCATGGAGAAGCAGGTGGTGCACGTGGACCGTCTCGACCGCGCCGCCCTCGTCCGCGAGGTCGAGGGGCTCTATCGGGATCAGCTGGTGCGTGAGCTGCACGACGAGCGCGGCCTCTCTCGCGGCCACATCGACACCGTACGCCTCTCGCGCTCCATCGCCGACGCGGCCGCGTGGTTCGAGGCGCACGAGCCGCAGCGTCTCGAAGAGCTCCGCCACCACATCGAGCGCTATCGCGCCACCCTGGCCGCCTATGCCATCAAGGACCAGGCGGTGCGTGAGCGCCTGGCCCACCGACCGGTGCGCCAGCGGCTGCGAAGGGGCTGGACGGCCGCCGTGGGACTGCCCGTCTTCGTCTATGGGCTGATCACGAGTGGGCTGCCGTACGTCGTGCCGCGCTGGATTGCCCGGCGGGCCGCGACCAAGGAGACGAACTACGCGACGACGCGCCTCCTCGCCAGTGTGGTCGCCTTCCCGCTCTGCTGGGGAATCGAGACGTGGATCGTCTGGCGCCTGGCCGGCCTCGTCTGGGCGTTCGTCTTCTTCCTCTCGCTGCCCGTGTCGAGCATGCTCGCCTACCACTACCTGCGGGGCATCGGCCGCCTGAAAGCCCAGCTGGGCTTTGGGCTGCTCGCCATGACCCGGCATCAAACGGCCACGCGTGTCCTCGCCGAGCGTCGAGAGCTCGTCGCGCTCCTCGACCGGGCCCGGGACGACTACCTCGTCGCCACGAAAGGATCGAGCTTTTGAGCATCCACCTCCTTGAGGAGCTCTCGAGTCCCGCTCTCGACGCCCTGCCGCGCGATCGCACGGTAATCATCCTCACCGCGAGCCCGCTCGAGACCCACGGCCCTCACCTGCCCGTGGGCGTGGACGCCTTCACCGGTCGCTACTTCGCCCAGGCCATCGCCGAGCGCATCGTGGCGGAGCGCGAGGGCTGGCACGTCGTCCTCGCGCCCACGCTGCACCTGGGCACCTTCGCCTTCGAAACGGTGGGCACGGTGACCATGCGTCAGCGCGTCGTGCGCGACCTGCTCGTGGACTACGGCGACGCCCTGGCACGCGCGGAGTTCCGTCACATCCTCGTCTCGAACGGCCACGGCGGACCGGGACACCTCGTCGCTCTCGAGGAGGCCTCGGCCATCGTCTCGCGGCGCCGCGGCGTGGCCATGGCCTCGGTCACCGGCTATCTCGCCTGGGGCCTCCTGTCCGGACGCTACGTGCCGAAGTTCGAGGCCGCCCTCGGCCGCGCCCTCACCGAGGAGGAGCGGGTCGCCTTCTCCGAGGACGCCCACGGCGGCTGGTGGGAGACGTCGATGATGCTGCTCCTGCGGCCGGACCTGGTCGGCGAAGGCTGGCGCGATCTTCCCCCCGCGCGCTATTCGAAGCCGCAGCGGCTCGTCCCGAACTATCCCCTGCGCGGCGGCGGCCAGGGCTACGTCGGCCATCCCGCCCTCGCCGACCCCGCCTTCGCCAAGGCGACGCTGACCGTTCTCATGGACGAGGCGATGGACCTCGTGCGCGGCGTGCTCGACCGCCGGCTGCCGCCCTCTCGCGGCCGCTCGCCCTTCTTCGCGCTGCCGATCTTCCGCACCAACTTCTGGCCCGTGGCGGCGGGCATCGGAGCCGCCGCCGTGGCCTACCTGCTGTCCAGGATCCGAACCCAGGGAGGCGACACATGAAAGCCTACGTGCTGATCGAGACCGCGGCCGGCAAGACCAAGCAGGTGAAGAAGACGCTCACGAAGGTGAAGAGCGCGCGCGCCAGCGTCCTCGCCATGGACGCCGTCACCGGCCCCTACGACTTCATCGCGGTGGTCGAGGGCCAGACTCTCGACGCCATCGGGAGCCTGGTCACCGACGCCATCGGCGTCATCGACGGCGTCACCCGCACCACCACCTGCGTGGCGGTCACCGTGGGGTGAGCTTCACTCGTCAATAGACGTTCTACGTGGCACGATGTGACAGGCGTCACCGGACCATTCCGGCCTAGCTCTTCGATACGTTTTCGACAGTAGCACCTACTTATGCGTGATGGTCACGCCCTCTGTGAGGGTGCGATGCACCGGGCACCGGCCCGCGATCTCCGCCAGGCGCTGACGCTGCTCGTCGGTGAGATCGCCGCCGAGGAGGAGCTCCAGCTCGATGCTGTTGATCTTCCCCTCTCCCGCGTCACGGGTGAGGCGGGTCTCGATGCGGTCGAGCGTCCAGCCCTTGCGTTCGGCGTACAGCCGAACCGTGAGGACCGTTCAGGCGCCGAGGGCAGCCAGCACCGTCTCCGACGGCGTGGGGCCGGTGTCCTCGCCGCCTTTGTCCACGGGCTCGTCGATCAGCAGGCGATGCGGGCCGACGCGCGCTTCCGTCTTCAGATTGCCGAGCCAGGAGACGTCCACCGGTCGTGCCATCTCAACCCCCTATGCTAGAATTCGCGAGGCATGCGCACCCTCGTCATGGGCGGCACCGAGTTCATCAGCCTTCATCTCGTGCGCGAGCTCCTCTCGCAGGGCCACGAGGTCACCGTCTTCAATCGCGGCAAGCGCGCTGACCGTCTCCCCGCGGGCGTCAAGACCATCGTGGGCGACCGAAAGGATCACGCGGGCCTCGCCGAGCGCCTGAAGGGCCATCGCTTCGACGGCGTCTTCGACATCACGTATGCGCCCACCCTGGCCGAGGACGTCGCGGCCCTCCTCGCCGCCCTCCCGGGCGAGCCCCACGTGGTGTTCATCTCCACGGGCCGAGTGTACGACCACAGCCTACCCATCCCGTACTCCGAAGACACCCCGCGCTCTCTCTACTGGGGCGAGTACGCGCGGCACAAGATCACCTCCGAGGATCTCCTCTTCGAGCGTCATCGCACGGGGGGCGGGCCCATCACCATCGTGCGGCCGACCCACGTCATGGGCCCCCTCAACACGCGCAACAACGAGACCTTCTTCATGGATCGGATCGCGCGGGGCCGTCCCGTGCTCGTGCCCGGTCACGGTGGCTGGCTCCGTCAGTTCGGCCACGTGGAGGACCTCGCCATCGCCATGGCAGCCATGCTCGGCAATCCGAGGAGCCACGGCCAGGCCTACAACGTCATGGGCGAGGACACGGTGACCCAGGTCGGCTTCGTGGAACTGATCGCGGAGGCGATGAAGAAGCCGGTCACCTTCCGGCACTTCGACGCGGCGCTGCTCAAGAGCTTCGACAAGCCGGGCCCCGTGTTCGGCCAGAACCTCGTCTACGAGTGCCACGCCGTCCACACCACGACCAAGCTCCGCCAGGAGCTGGGCATCCGTCCGCGCTACACGCTGGCCTCGGCGCTCGCCCACACCTGGGAATGGTACAAGCGCGAGGGGCTCGTGGACCGGCCCGTCGACTTCGCCTTCGAAGACACGATCCTCGCCAAGATCGGCGCGTGAGCGGCCGCTCCATCCTCGTGTATCACCCCGCGCCCGGCGAGGCGCTCGCCTACGCGGAGCGGATCGCCCAGCCCCGCCCGCTCTTCACGGTGGCCGCGGGCGCCACCGCGGCCGAGGCGGCCGCCCACGTGGTGGACGCCGAGATCCTCTACGCGTGGAACTTCCCGCGCGAGCTCTTGCCGAAGGCGACGCGGCTCCGCTGGGTGCAGAACATGGGCGCGGGCGTGGAGCGCTTCCTCGTGCCCGAACTGCCGCCGCGCGTGAAGCTCACCCGCGTCGCGGGCATCTTCGGCCCGTGGATGGCGGAGTACGTGCTGGGCTGGTGCCTGTGGTCGACCCAACGCGCGGAGCTCTTCCGGGCCCGCCAGCGGGAGCGCCGCTGGCTGGCGACGGATCCCTTGCGCCTCCACGGCTCGACCCTGTGCATGGTCGGCCTGGGCGACATCGGCCGCACCATCGCGCGCGCAGCCCGAGTCTTCGGGATGCACGTGACCGGGGTGAGCCAGCGCGGCCGGAAGGTGGCGGAGGTGGAGCGCGTCTACCGCACGCGCGATCTCCGAAAGGCCATCGCGGCGGCGGACTTCGTGGTCTTGACGGTGCCCCTGACACCGGCGACCCACCATCTCGTGAGTGCCGCCGAGCTCGCGGCCATGAAGCCTTCGGCGTGGCTCCTCAACATCGCGCGCGGCCCCATCGTAAACGAGGCCGCGCTGGTGGACGCGCTGGCTGCGAAACGCATCGGGGGCGCCGTGCTGGACGTCTTCGACGAGGAGCCCCTGCCCGCCGCCCATCCGCTGTGGGCGCTCGACAACGTCGTCATCACCCCGCACATCTCGGGCCCCAGCACCCCCGACGAGATCGCGCCGATCTTCAACGACAACCTACGCCGCTATCTCGCGGGCCGCCCCCTCCGATTCAGCGTCGATCGCCGACGCGGCTACTAGCGCGGATTATTCGCGAGTGCCACACGTGCGATCGGGGCGGGTGGCGTCGGGGGCGGGGGAGCCGGCGGAGTGGGACCCCGAAGCCTGTGCGCCGCCCGGAGGGCGGCGATTCAGGCGAGTGGGTGACGCAACTGGAGCGCTTCCCCGCCCCCGACGACGGGCCCCGACCCGCCTCGCGCCCCGTGTGTTCGTGAATAATTCGCGCTAGCGCGCCGCACCCCTTACGTCTCCTTCGACCACATGGCGAGGTTCCAGAAGTCGACCTCGTAGACGTTGTGCTCCATGCCCCGCATGCGCGTGGACATAGCGGCCGCTTTGGCGCGGAGGACGATGGGCACCACGATCCCGCTCTGGACGACGAGGTCGTTCATGCGGATGATCTTCTGGGCCGGCGCATTGATGGCGGTGGCGAAGAGCATTTTGAGCCGCTTGCCGTCGCGCGTCCGCACGCCGTCGGCGCCGCGCTTCCACCCGCCGCTGTCCCCTGCTCGCCCATCGAAGCCCCCTCTATGCTCCGGCCGGCGGCCGGCGATCGAACCATGGCTGCGCCGCCTCGAGCTGGGCGCCCAGGCGGAAGAGCCTCGCCTCGTCTCCGAAGGGCGCCGCGAACTGCACGCCCAGGGGCAGCCCATCGCGCGACCAGCCCAGCGGCACCGATATGGCGGGGCAGCCCGCGGAGTTGAACACCGACGTGAAGGCGATGCACTCGAGCACGGCCTGGGTGTAGGCCTCCTCGTTCTCGGTCATGAGATCGAGGACGCCGAGGGGGCGCGGCGGCTGGCACATGGTCGGCGTGAGAAGGGCGTCGTAGCGCGTGAAGAACCGCGCCACCTGGCGCCCCACACGGTGGATCACCGTCATGGACCGCGCGTAGTCCGAGGCGCGCGCGCGGTACCCGTCGGTGGCCCGCGCCCAGGTGAGGCGCTCCACGTCGGAGGCCATGGGCTCGCGTCCGAGAGCGGCCGCGCGCGTCTCCAGCGCAGCCCGGATGTTCGCGCAGACGAGGGTGAAGGTCGCCGTCCCGTGCGCCTTGGCGTCGATCTCGGGCCGGGCTTCCTCCACGTGATGGCCGAGCCGCTCGCACAGGCGGGCGGCGGCCGTGGCCGCCTCCGCGCACTCCGCGTGCACCGGCTGGCCGTTCCACGGCGTGGTGGTGACGGCGATGTGGAGCCGTCCCGGATCGCGCCCCACCTCGTCGAGGAAGGGCCGGGCCGGCGGCGGCGCCCAATACGGATCACCCACGTCGGGCCCCGAGGTCACGTCCAGGAGCGCCGCGCTGTCGCGCACCGTGCGCGTCACCGCGTGCGCGGTCGAGGCGCTGCCCCAGCCCTCGCCGGCATCCGGCCCCATCGGATTGCGCGCCCGCGTGGGCTTGAGGCCGAAGATCCCACAGCAGGAGGCGGGGATGCGGATCGATCCGCCACCGTCGCTCGCATGCGCCATGGGCACCATGCCCGCCGCCACCGCCGCTGCGGAGCCACCGCTCGAGCCGCCCGGCGTGTGCGTTAGGCGCCAGGGGTTCCGCGTGGGGCCGAAGAGGCGAGGCTCGGTGGACGGGGCCAGTCCCATCTCGGGCGTGTTGGTCTTGCCGAAGATCACGAGGCCCCCGCGCTTGAGCCGGGCGGTGATCTCGCTGTCGTGATCGACCACGTTGTCCTTGAAGAGCAGGCTGCCGTTGCTCGTCACCGCGCCCTCGTAGTGGGCGCCGATATCCTTGAGCAGGTAGGGCACGCCGGTGAATGGACCGTCCGGCAGCCCGGCGGAGATGGCGGCGCGGGCCTGGTCGTACAGCCGGCAGATCACCGCGTTGAGCTCCGGATTGCGCGCTTCGACCTGGGTGATCGCGATGTCCAGCAGCTCGCCCGGGCTCACCTCGCCGCGGCGTATGAGCTGGGCCAGACCGAGGCCATCGTAGCTGGCGAACTCTTCAGGCTTCATCGCTGCCTCCTGGGCAGGCGGAGGGATGGCGCAATGCGCCGATCCTGCCAGATCGCCCGCACACGGTCAAACGACCGCCACTGTCGGCCAGCCTTTCACCTTGACTCCTGCCGCCGCCGCCTGGAGTATCATGCAGGCCAAGGCTCTGGGGGTACGTCGTCTCATGAACTGTCAGGAAGCTCGCGAATCGCTCTCCATGCTGCTCGATGGGGACCTCGGGCTCACCGAGCGTGTCCCCCTCGAGCTCCATGTGAACGCGTGCGATGGATGCCAGCGCCGGCTCGCGCATCTGGAGGAACTGAGAGAGCTCGAGCAGCGCGCGCGGCCCGCGCCTCGCCCTGTCCACTGGCGGCCCATCCTGGCTCCGGGCTTCGTGGCGAAGGCCCTAGGGGCGATACGGACCGAGGACGTGACCACGCGGCTGCGCCGCCTCGTGGCCGAGAAGGTCCCCTCGCGGCAGCTTGCCGTGGCCGCCGCCGTTCCCCTCCTCGTGATGCTCGCCGTCTTCCTCTTCGAGCGCGGCTTCACCATGGGTTCGGGGATGCGCCAGCGCCCAGCCGCGGCGCCCGCCGAGACCAGGAGCGAAGCGCCGGTCGTGCCCCCCGTAGCCTCCATTGCGCCGACTCCGCCCACCATCGTGACACCTGTGGTGCCGACGCGTGTGGCTCCGCCGCCGGCCGTCGTGACCCAGCCCGTGCCCGCGAAGCCGACGCCGCCCGCGGACAAGTCGCGCAGCGCGGAGGCGAAGGTCACGGCTGCGAGAGCGCCAGAGCCGAAGGCGATCGACGTCAAGAGCGCTCCTCGGGCCGCCCGGTCCGAGAGCGGCGTGAAGGACGAGAAGGCTTCGCCGCCCGCCGCCGGGCCGCCTCCGGCGAAGACGGCCGTGGCCAACGGCTCATCGGGCTCGCATCCTAGAGTCGCCGCCGCCCAGCCGTCGCCGAATCCGCATACGCCGATCAAGGCCGCCGAGACGACGACGGCTCCGCCGAGCCATCGGGGCATAGTGGACGTGGTGGGCCGTCTTCAGGTGAAGAGCCGGACCGACGCCGAGCGCGATCTCACCGCGCTCTTCGCGCGCGCGGGCGGCACCGCGGTAAGCCGTCAGCGCGGGCCTTCGGGCACCGTGCTCGAGGCCGGCGTCCCTCAGGCCAACTACGGCAAGTTCTCCCAAGGCATCACGCGCATCGGCTCGTGGCGCGTGGAGGCGGAGCGGTCGCCTCTGCCCCCCATCGTGCAGGTCTCGGTGAGGCTGGCCGAGTAACGTCTACCGCGGCGTGATCCCGACGCGGATCACCTCGCCGCGTCGGGCCAGTCTTGCCAGGGGAAGCGTCACTTCCAGTAAGAGCTTGAAGACGCCGTAGATCGGCCGCCATTCGGTGACGCGCGCCAGACGCGGCCAGCCGCCGTCCTGGAGCCGGAAGGCGAGGCTCCACAGGTAGTAGCGCGGCTTGGCCCCGTGCCAGATCCAGTTCACGCGACCGCCCGCCTGTTCCACCGCTCGCCGGAGAGTGGCCGGCGAAAAGTGCGAGAGGTGTCGCGGTAGCTCGAGGCCGGACCACGCCTTGCCGAACATCGCCGCGCCGAGCCCGCCCGCGTTCGGCACTTCCACGATGAGGAGCCCGCCGGGAGCGAGCCACTGGAGGAGGCGCCGGAGCACCGCCACGGGATCGGGCACGTGCTCGAGGACGTGGAAGGCGGATACCACGTCGAAGCGCCCGGCGGGGAAGGGCGCCGAGAGGACATCACCCACGTGCACCTCCGAGGCGAAGCGCCGGGCCTTGGCCGCCGCCGCCTCGTCGATCTCGATGCCTGCGACCTGCCAGCCGAGGGCCTGCGCCACGCCCAGTGATCCGCCGGAGCCGCAGCCCACGTCGAGATAGCGCCCCTGCCCTCGCCACGGCGGGCAATCCCAGCGGATCTTGCGCAGGAGCCGCCGTGCCCGGAGGCGCGTCCAGAGCCCCACGGAGGCGTCGCGGAGCTGCGCGTAGCCGAGGGCGCTCGCGAGGGCCCAGCGGGCCGCCCTGATGCGCGCGGGCGAGCCCTTGAAGGGAATGCGCGGCGAGGGCTCCTGGTGGCGCGGGTAGTGATCGGGATAGCAGTCGGCGAGATGCGCATCATCCACGCGCGGCTTCTGGTAGAGGAAGCCGCACGCCTGGCAGCGCGCCACCGTGTAGAGCCCCGGCACCGCGAAGGCGCGATCGGGCGTGGTCCACAGCGCTTGGGCGGCGGCCGAACGGCAGAGGAAGCAGGGCGAGTCGACGGTGGGCAGGCCCGCGCGAGGCCGCGCTACTTCTTGGAGATCAGCCAATGCCCGACGGCCACGTGCGGCAGCCCCGAACGCTCGAAGGTGTCCACGGCGTCGGCTGCGCTGCACACCACCGGCTCCCCGTGCAGGTTGAACGAGGTGTTGAGCACCGCTCCCACCCCCGTGCGCCGCTCGAACTCGCTGATCACGGCGTGATACTCGGGGTTCCACGCGCGCTCCAGGATCTGAGGCCGCGCGGTGGCGTCTTGCGGATGGATGGCGGCGACGAGGGCTTCCCGCGCCTCGGCGCGGGTGGGCATGGCCAGCATCATGTAGGGCGACGGGAGCTGCTTGGGATTGTCGAGATAGTCGGAGGCGCGCTCGGCCAGGATGGAGGGGGCGAAGGGCATCCAGAAGTCGCGGTTCTTGATCATCCGGTTGATGAGCGGCACCACCCGATGATCGGACGGGTTGGCGAGGATGGAGCGGTTGCCGAGGGCGCGCGCCCCGAACTCCATGCGCCCCGCGCAGCGGGCCACCACGCCATCGGAGACGAGGAGATCGGCGATCTTCTCCTCGATGCGATCGTGAAAGGCGACCTTGTAGCGTCCCTCCAGCCCGCGCGAGCGGATCACCGCTTCCACTTCCTCGTCCGTCACCTCGTTGCCCAGGTAGGCCGGCCCGAAGGGCTGGGTCGCGCCGGCCACGCCGCGCCGCGCGCAGTCCTCGAGATAGCCGAGATAGGCCGCCCCCACCGCGTTGGACTCGTCGCCGCACGACGGGAAGGCGAAGAGCTCCTGCAGCCACGCCTCCTGGCCAATGAGCATGTTCGCCTTCACGTTCATGAAGACGCCGCCCCCCAGGGCCACGCGGCTGCCGCCGTAGCGCTCGTGCATGAGGCGCGTCCAGCGGAGCAGCGTGTCCTCGAGCAGCCGCTGCGCTCCGCCCGCCACCGCGTCGAAGCGCAGGCCGAGGGTGGCGCGGAGGAGGAGGCCGTAGCGCTCGCCGGTCTTGCGCCAGCGGAAGCGCGCCGGCGTGCCCACCTCGAGATCGAACACCTCGCGCAGCACCTCCTCGGCACGGCTCGCGTACTTGTCGGAGGCGTACGGCGCCATGCCCATGACCTTGTACTCGTGCTCGCCGAACTTCATGCCGAGGGCCAGGGTGACGAAGGAGTAGAAGGCGCCGAGGGAGCCGGGGGCCGACGGCGTCGCCTCGTGGCGCGCGAGGAACGTCCCCGAGCCCGTGGAGGCAGTGGCGCAGAGCCCGTCGCCCGAGTTGTCGTTGGTGAGGACGAGGGCCTCGCGTCCCGCGAACCCCGAGCCGAAATACGCGGCGGCGGCGTGGCACGTGTGGTGGTCGAGGCAGACGATGCGCTCCCGAGCGATGCCGAGATGCTCTGTAACGAAGGCGAGGCGCTCGGCCTGGCTGATGCCGAACTTGCCTCGGGAGGCGTCGATGAGGCCGAACTTGGCCCCCCACTTTCGCACCTTCTTCTCGAGGGCCCGGCGCGGCGAAGGCCAGGAGACGCCGTAGTATTCCCTCACGTAAGCCTCGTCGTGGAGCACGCGGTTGAGCCACTCGCGGGAAGCGGCGCGCGCGCCGGCCAGGGCGACGAGGTCGATCTGGGCAGGGGTGACGCCGCACTGGCGGAGGAGGGCGTCGATGGCGAGGCGCGGATAACCCGCGTCGTTCTTGAGCCGGGTGAAACGCTCCTCGGAGGCGCAGCCGATGATCCGACCGTCCCGGAGGAGAGCCGCGGTGGCGCAGTGGGTCTCGTTGACGCCGAGGACGATCATGTCTCGGGCATTATATCGGGCCCGGCGGGGCTTCCCAACGCCTGACGGCTCGTCGGGACGCTACTGCGCAGGCTGCGCCGGCCTCAGCGTGAAGGAAAGCCGCTCGTCGTCGCGCTTGACGGACAGGGGAAGCGGCTTGTCGAGCGTGACGGCGAGGAGGGCCTTCCGCGCGGCCTCCAGGGTGAGCACGGGCCGACCGTCGATCTCCACCAGCACGTCGCCGATCTGGAGCCCTGCCGCCTCCGCGGGTCCCTTGGGTACCACCGCCGCCACCGCGGGCGAGCCGGTTGCGGGGCGCGGGCCCCCGGGATCGCCCCGTCCCTCGGGATCGCGGACGAGGAAGCCGAACTCGATGGCGATACGATCGGCGGCCGCCGCCTCCGGCATCACGCCCACGCGCACGGATACCCGGTGCCGGCCGTCCCCGCGCCGGAGTACGGTGAGGGCCAGCTCCTCCCCCACGGGAGTGGCGGCAACGAGACGCTGCAGGGTGCGCGTGTCGACCACGGGACGATCGCGGACGGCCACCACGAGGTCTCCGTTGGCGAGGCCAGACTGCGCGGCCGGCGTCTCCTTGAGCACCTCCACGATGAGGACGCCGAAGCCTTCGCGCAGGCCGTGCTTCTGGGAGATCTCGTCCATCTCCTGCTCGGAGAGATCGCGGATCCGCACCCCGAGCCAGCCCCAGGTGACGGCGTGCGCCTGCCCCACCATCCCGAGCAGGAGCAGCGTAGCCACGAGAAGTCGACGGA
>JBKOVG010000130.1:0-5467 GCA_046723845.1 Candidatus Methylomirabilota bacterium
GGCCACGGGTGGGGGCCCGCCGCGGGGGGGCGCTAAAGTTGGCTACGCTCTGGAACAAATGATCCGTAGGGGAAGGCATGAATGAGCGGGACGTGGAAAACTGTCCGTGTCTTCATCTCCTCGACCTTCCGTGACATGCAGGCGGAGCGCGACCACCTCGCGCGCTTTGTCTTCCCGCGGTTGCGCGAGCAGTTGCTTTCTCGCCGTATTCATCTCGTCGATGTGGATCTACGCTGGGGCGTGACCAGCGAGCAGGATGCCTCGGAAGTCTGCCGCGACATCATCAACGAGTGTCGGCCGCGTTTTCTGTGCATGCTCGGTGGACGCTCCGGCACCATTCCAGAAGGCAGAACACGCTCACGGACAAAACACGGACAATTAGACGACCTGGTGACCCCTAAGCCCACGAGTTTTCACGAACACCCCGTCGTCGTGCCGCACGTGATGCACTTCAAGCACGTACCGTTGCGCACCATGGTGAACTGGCCGCAGTCGCCGCAGGGATCGCCCTCGTAGCCCTTGAGGCGGGCCATCTCGGAGGCGGAGAGCACCTTGGCCCGCGCCAGGCCGCCGCTGCCGCCGCTCACCGGCGTGGCGGCTCGCGCCGTCACCGGCGGAGCCGCGGGGCGCTCGGTCGTGGCCTGCGGGCGAGGCAGCCCGCGCTGGCTTACGGAGCCCTGGCCGATTTTGGTGCCGAGGGCGTCGCCGCGCAGATCCTCTTCGGCCACGTGCGAGAGATCGGTGCGGCCGAGGTAGGTGATAGCGAGCTCGCGGAAGACGTAGTCGATCACGGACGTGGACATCTTGATGGCGTCGTTGCCCTTGACCATGCCGTTGGGCTCGAAGCGCGTGAACACGAAGGCGTCCACGAACTCCTCGAGCGGCACGCCGTGCTGGAGCCCCAGCGAGATGGCGATGGCGAAGCAGTTCATCAGGGAGCGGAAGGCCGCGCCTTCCTTGTGCATGTCGAGGAAGACCTCGCCGAGGGAGCCGTCCTCGTACTCGCCGGTGCGGAGATACACCTTGTGGCCACCCACCACCGCCTTCTGGGTGTAGCCGGAGCGGCGGTTGGGGAGGCGGTGCCGCTCGCGGAGGTACTTGGTCACCACCTTCTCCGTCATGCGCTCGGCCACCTTCTCCACGTCGGCGGCCGCGGCCTCCTCCTCGTCGTCGCTCACCGCGTTGAGGGGCTGGGAGAGCTTGGAGCCGTCGCGATAGAGGGCGACCGCCTTGAGCATGGATTGCCAGGAGGTGCGGTAGGCGTCCTTCACCTCCTCCACAGTGGCGTCCTGCGGCATGTTGATGGTCTTGCTGATGGCGCCGGAGAGGAAGGGCTGGGCCGCCGCCATCATGCGGATGTGCGCGTCCACGGGGATGAAGCGCTGCCCCTTGCGGCCGCAGCGGTTGGCGCAGTCGAACACCGACAGATGCTCGGGCTTGAGGAAGGGCGCGCCTTCCACCGTCATGGTGCCGCAGCAGTAGTCGTTGGCCGCCTCGATCTCGGACGGGGTGAAGCCGAGGGCGCGCAGGAGGTTGCCATTCCACTCCGCGAGCTGCGCGTCGTTGATGCCGAGCTTCTCTGCCACGTAGCCGTCGCCCAGGGTCCACGAGTTGAAGACGAACTGGATCTCGAAGGCGCCCTCGAGGGCCGCCTCCAGCCGGGCCAGCCCCTCGTCGTCGAAGCCGCGCGCCCGCAGCGACTCGTGATTGATGCAGGGCGCACCCTCGAGGGTCTTGCGGCCGACGCAGTAGCTCACGATCTGATCGATCTGGTTCGGCGGGTAGCCGAGCGCGGTGAGCGCCATGGGGAGGCTCTGGTTGATGATCTTGAAGTAGCCGCCGCCCGCCAGCTTCTTGAACTTGACGAGGGCGAAGTCGGGCTCGATGCCCGTGGTGTCGCAGTCCATCACGAGGCCGATGGTGCCCGTGGGGGCGAGCACCGTCACCTGTGCGTTGCGGTAGCCGTGGGTTTGTCCCAGCTCGAGGGCGCGATCCCACGTCTCGCGGGCGGCCTGCAGCAGCCGCTGCGGGCAGCGGACGGGATCGATGCCCTTGGGCGTGATGGTGAGCCCCTCGTAGTCGCTGGCCGGCGCGTTGTAGGCGGCCCGGCGGTGGTTGCGGATCACCCGCAGCATGTGCGTGCGGTTCTTGGCATAGCCGGGGAAGGGGCCGAGATCCTTGGCCATCTCCGCGGAGGTCGCGTAGGATTCGCCGTGCATGATGGCGGTGATGGCGCCGCAGATGGCCACGGCCTCGCCGGAGTCGTAGGGGATGCCGCTCCGCATCAGCACCGTGCCCATGTTGGCGTAGCCGAGGCCCAGCGTGCGGTAGTCCCAGCTCTTCTGGGCGATCACCGGGCTCGGATACGCGGCCATGAGCACGCTGATCTCGAGCACCACTGTCCAGAGGCGGCAGGCGTGGCGGAATCCCTCCACGTCGAAGCCGGCATCCGGCCCCAGGAACTTCACCAGGTTGATGGAGGCGAGGTTGCACGCCGTGTCGTCGAGGAACATGTACTCCGAGCACGGGTTGCTGGCGTTGATGCGCCCGTCCTCGGGGCAGGTGTGCCACTCGTTGATGGTGGTGTCGTACTGCACGCCCGGATCGGCGCAGGCCCACGCCGCGTGGGCGATCTCGTTCCAGATGTCCTCGGCCGGGATGGTCGCGGACACCTTGCCGTCGGTGCGGCGCTTGAGCTGCCACTCGCTGCCCTTGTCGAGCACCTCGAAGAACCCGTTCGGCACGCGGATGGAGTTGTTGGAGTTCTGGCCGGCGACGGTGAGGTAGGCCTCGCTGTCCCAGTCGGTGTCGTACTCGGGGAAGACGATCTCCGTCACCCCGGAGGCGGCGAGCTGGAGCGTTTTCTGGATGTAGGCCTCGGGCACGAAGGCCGCGCGCGCTTCACGCACCGCCGCCCGCAGGCCGGGGTTCTGCTTCGGTTCCGCCTGGATCTGGTCGCCCATGCGGGTGGCCTGCAGCACCGCCTGGAGCCGGCGCTTGCCAAGCCGGGAGCCGGCGACGAGGGCCGCCACCTTTTGCTCCTCCACGACCTTCCAGCGGATGAACTGCATCACGTCGGGATGGTCGAGGTCGAGGCAGACCATCTTGGCCGCCCGGCGCGTCGTCCCGCCGGACTTGATCGCCCCCGCCGCGCGGTCGCCGATCTTGAGGAAGGACATGAGGCCGGAGGACTTGCCGCCGCCCGAGAGCGGCTCGTTCTCGCCGCGCAGCGAGGAGAAGTTGGAGCCGGTGCCCGAGCCGTACTTGAAGATGCGGGCCTCGCGCGTCCAGAGGTCCATGATGCCGCCATCGTTGACCAAATCGTCGGCCACGGACTGGATGAAGCAGGCATGAACCTGCGGGCGTTCGTAGGCGCTGGAGGCCCTGGTCAGGGCACCCGAGTCGGGATTTACAAGGTAGTGGCCCTGCGCGGGGCCGGAAAGGCCGTAGGCGTAGTGGAGGCCGGTGTTGAACCACTGCGGCGAGTTGGGGGCCGCGATCTGGGCCGCCAGCATGTGACAGAGCTCGTCGTAGAAGGCGCGCGCGTCAGTCGGGGAGGCGAAGTAGCCGTAGCGCTCGCCCCAGTGCGTCCAGCAGCCGGCCAGCCGGTGGAAGACCTGCCGGGCGTCCCGTTCGCCCCCGACCACAGGCTGCCCGTCCTTGTCCAGGAGCGGCCTGTTATCGGCGCCGACCTGCGGCACCCCCGACTTGCGGAAGTACTTCTGGGCCAGGATGTCCACCGCCACCGAGGACCACTCGGCCGGCGCGGCGATGCCTTCCTGGCGGAAGACCGTGGTGCCGTCCGGGTTGCGGATCTCCGAGGTCCGCTGGGCGAACTCGATGCCGGCGTAGGGACTCTGGCCTTCCGCGGTGAATCGACGGGAAATTCTCATGCGTGCCTCCTCTTCTGGACACTGCGCCGTGCGGTTTCGCGTCCTCCCTGCCTATCGTGCTCGCGGCCGCGGCCGGGAGGAGCCCATCCCCGAGAGAAAGCTGCTCCCGTCTGCGTTTCGCCTCCCGGGGGTCTCCGAGAGACCAGCTGAGCGTGACGCACAACATATTGTGGGTGTCACACTCAAGTCAACCTTTATTTGGTGTTCGCAGATCGGGAGGCGTTAGCGCGCTGCGTTGTGAGGCGCGAGACTCGCGAGACCTACAATAAAAGCGAGATGCGATGGCTCGTTGACGGCTACAACGTGATCCGGCGCGCGCCGGAACTGGCCTCGCGCGAGCGCGAGAGCCTCGAGGCGGGGCGCCGCGCGCTCTGCGTGCTCCTCGCGGACGTCGCGCGCCACTCGCCCGACACTTTCACCGTGGTCTTCGACGGCGTGGAGACCGGAGGCCGCACCGCGGGCGGCGCCGGCGTCACCGTGATCTTCTCCAGCGCGCGCGAATCAGCCGATCACGTGCTCGCGAAGATGGCGCGCGAGGGCGGCGCGGTGGTGTCGAACGACCGAGAGGTGGGCAGGCTCGCGGAGCGCGCGGGCGCCATCGTGGTCACCACCGATCAGTTCCTCGCGAGGATCGAGCGGGCTCGGCATCTGCCCCACGTGGACGAGACCGGCGAGGAGTCGGACAGAGACGAGGACGACGAGCCCGCGCGCGGCCCTCGCAAGGGCAACCCACGACGGCTCAGCAAGAAGCAGCGGGCGGCGAAGCGAGCGCTCGGCCGCCTCGATCCGGGTCGCTTCTGAAGGGAGCGCTCTCCTCGCTCCGAGGAGAGCGGAGGAAAGGCCTAGCGGCCTTCCTTGATCAGCCGGTTGCGGCGCTGCAGGTAGCCGTTGCGAACGGAGCTGTAGAGGTCGACCGTCGACTCCTCAATGCCCTGGAAGAGATCGAGGTTGAGGGAGCGATCGTTGATGGTGTCGCCCACCTTCATGGCGAAGGAGTCGGGCCAGAAGGGGATGTAGTAGTAGAGCGGGTGCATCGCCCCGTCCACGCCGTAGCCGATCCCGTCACGCACGGTGAGCGGCGGTAGGAAGGGCAGCACGAGGTAGGGTCCGGGCCCGACGCCCCAGATTCCCAGCGTCTGGCCGAAGTCGGCACGCTGCCGCTCAAGCCCCATCTCCTGGCGCGCCACGTCGAAGAGCCCGGCGATGCCCAGCGTGGAGTTGATGATGAAGCGGCCCATCTCCTTGGTCGCGTCCAGCAGCTTCCACTGCAGCACCTTGTTCACGAACCGCGAGGGCATCCGCAGGTTGGTGAAGGCGTTGTCGATCATGGTCTGGAACATGTCCGGCATGATGAAGTTGTAGCCCTTGGCTACCGGCTTCAGCACGTACTTGTCCATGTTGTAGTTGAACGCGAACATCTTCTCGTTGAACTTCTCCCAGGGGTCGTACTCCTCGACATCGGCATCGGGCGGGGATGAATCCGGGGTGCCCCCCAGCGCCGCGTCCGCCGGGCCCGAGAGTGCCACCACCCACTCGGGGGCGTTCTTGGCGGTGATGGGCTCGTAGTCGATGGA
>JBKOVG010000422.1:0-6114 GCA_046723845.1 Candidatus Methylomirabilota bacterium
ATGCCATCGCCTTCACCACCGGCCAGGACATTTTCTTCAGCGACGGAGCTTACAATCCGGGCACCTCCGGGGGCCGGGGATTGCTCGCCCATGAGTTGACCCATGTAGTGCAACGGAGCAGTCGCGCGATTCAGCCCAAGCTGAGTGTCAGCGACCCTGATGACGCCCATGAGCGAGAGGCCACCCAGGTCGCTCAGGCAGTGGCCCGCAGCGCCGAGTCCGGCGCGCCTGAGCATGAGGTATCGCGCTGCGCATGCGGCGGGACGTGCGAAGCATGTTCGGCCGTACAGTCCGACAGGATGGATCGCTTGGAGGCCGGCGGCGCTCTTCAGCGCCAGGACGCCGGGCAGCAACAGGCGCCGCCAAGTGGCGGCGCGCCGGCGCCATCTCCTGTGCCCGCAGGTGGCTGCCCTCCAACAGAAAAGACACCGCGTCCAGATCCTCGTTTTATTAATGACAACCTATGTCTGCTGTCGGATGATCTCAAGGAAGACCCGCGTCTGAACGATGCCTTTCACAATAATCCTCCGCTGACCGCCAAGGACAACGGTTCGCCCGTGCAGAAGATGCAGCAAGCGCTGCTGGACGTGGGCGAGGTGCTGCCCAACTTTGGGGCGAACGGCAACTGGGGCGGCGAGACGACCAAAGCTGTCGCCTCATTCCAGAGCAAGAACGGCATACAGCCGGGAGGATTCGAAGCGGGCCGCAAGACCCTGTTGGCGCTCGACGCACATCTCCAGCAACAACCTCCCAAACCCCCGCCGCCTCCGCCTCCCGGACAGAATGTTGTCGTGACGGCGCAGTGTGGCCAGGATGCGCAGGCAGGGACGGTAATCGTGACGGGATCTGGGTTTCCTCCCGGCGAGGTCGATCTCGCCGTTGACGGTGTTGCCGGGAATGCAGCCGTGGCTGGTACCGATAAGACGTTTACGGGCAGTGTCTCGGCCAATCTCAAGGACGGCAGCCATGTCGTCAAAGCTACCTCCGGGAGCGTTCAGGGACTTGCTCAGTTCACCACGCCCTGTGGCGGCCAAGGGCCTACTCCGGTGCCGTCGCTGAATCCGGAGTTGGAAACCGTGCTCGACCGCATCGAGGTGGCCTATCAACTCATGATCACCCGTGAACGGGATGGAGTGCAGGCCGTAGTGAGGGACCTCACACCGCTCGATATCCCCAATCCCAGCCTGGCAACCACGGTGTTACGTGGTCTGCTTCAAGGCACTCTTACGGCCCTCTATGGTGCGGGTGAGGGGCTGCTTCGAGTTACGATCAACAAGGCCACCAACAATGATCCGACAGCCTCAAAGGAGGACACTTTTGTTCTCGACACTGCCAACGACAAGGTCTTTGACGCCATGTGGCAGGCCTGTACGGGGTTGATTTCAGATTTGCTGGGGCAAGGCGGAAAGCAGGCGGCCGAGGAACGTTCCGACATGCTGGCAAATTTCGCCGATAACGAGCTCTCGCTGGTCACGCAGGCCGGTTTCACTGCGTTTGACAAATTCGAGCGAGATGGCAAGAACGATCTTCGCTCCCCGGCAAAAGGTAAATTGCCACCGCCGCCGATCTCGGCGGGCGGGGCGGTGACGGGAGGTGTTCCGCCCAGCGCCACCGGGGACCCCCGAGTGGATCGAGCGCGTGTCATGCTCAATTCGGTAAACACGGCTGCGGCGGATGCTTTCAAACTGCATTATCAGACAGCACTGGATCGCTGGGACATCGAGCTGGCCAAGGGAAGTGCCGACACGAAAGTCCCGAAACTGAAGACCGGATCCTTTGGAGGCGGAGAGGAACAGGTGCCGGTCATCGATCCCCAGACTGGCCAGCCCTTAAGAGATCCTGACACCGGCGAAGTGATCACCAAAAAGGTTGCGAAGCAGTCTTTGGATCTCAGCCCTCTGAAACAAAATCCGATCACCGGCGCACCGCCCACTGTGCCACCTGGTGTCGTTGACATGCTAATGATCTCCGGCCTGCCGAGCGGCAAGGTGCAAGTTGGGCCATCCAGCATTGATGGCTTGAGTCCGCGGACGCGGCAGAAACTTAGCCAGCTGCCAGTTGCGCAACTTGGAATTCCCCTTGTTGCTCAAGGGACTTTCCGCCTTCCCGGGCCTCCTATTGATGACGATTTTCTCCTGAAAGCTCCCGTGGTGGTCGGTGTCAACGAGGTAGGTTTCGCCTTCGACCTCACCACCAATTCCTCGGGAGTTGAATGGCTGGAGGACAAAGGGAACGGCAATCGCTCAGCCGGCGTTCAGAAGGTTGCCGACGAACTGAAAGCGAGCAAAATGGGCACGTTAGATAAGAAATAGCGCGCGTCCAGACTGTTGGATCCAATCTCCTTGGATGTTCCGAGGCAGTTGCACGCCTCGAATCCCCGAGAGTTCCCCGAGAGTTGACCCCAGCGGTAGCCCTTCCCCAGACACACCAAACCCCCGAGACCTATTTGATCTCGGGGGCTTGCGGTGGTTGCGGGGGCCCGCAACCACTTGCAGGCGAGCGGGTCATTGACGTTCCGGTTTCAGGTCACAGCCTGAAACTCGTGTTTGGTCACGATCACGTTTTTGCCAGCAGTCTTATCCTTTAGCTCTTTCAGGCTCTTGAGCGTGGTTGCCTTTCGGGAGGTGAATGAGAGGCTCTTATCTTCAGATCGAGACAGGCGTCGTAGGCATGCCGGATCTCAATCAGCTCATCGCCGACTGGGCGATCTCGGGATTGTCCTTGTCGTCGTGCTCGGGAACGTCGGGTTGCCAGTCCCCGAGGAGACCGTGTTGGCGTTGGCGGGGTATCTGGTATGGTCCGGCCGGCTCCATCTCCTGCCGGTCCTCCTTGTTGCCACGGCTAGCGCGGTGGCCGGCGACAACCTCGGCTATTGGCTCGGCCGCCGTTACGGACGGGCGCCCGTCGAGCGCTATGCCCGCTGGCTGTTGCCGCCCGAGCGTGTGATGGCCGCCGAGCGCTTCGTCACCCGCTACGGGGCGCTCGCCGTGGGTGCGGCGCGGTTCGTCGGGGGCTTTCGGTTTCTCGCGGGTCCGTTGGCGGGCGCCGTCGGCCTTGTCTTCCGCTCGTTCTTCCTCGGAAACTTGCTGGTCGACCGAGGTTTTCGTGGATCGCCCTCACGTTGCCCAAAGGTGACCCGACGGGCGCGGAGAAGGGACACCGGCCCTCTTTTCGGCGTCCATCGCTGGTCCTCCTGTGGCCCTTACAAAAACTTAAGGCTGGCCGCAGAGTGTAACGCTTGACGGCAGTGGTATCAAGCGTTACGGTCACAATCGATGCGAGAGCCGAACAGACCGACGACGCAGATCACCTCGAGCTTCTCGAACGTGGGACGGCCATGTTCGACGGGCTCTCCGCAGTGTTGAAGCAGAAGACGTAACCCTCATCACCTTCAACCCTTGGAGGCAAACCATGAGAACAATGGCGATAGGGTTGACCCTGTTGGTCGCAGGGCTCTTGGCAATGCCGGCGGCCTGGGCGCAGACGCCCCAGGAGAAAGAACAGGCCGACCTGGCCAAGGCGCTCAAGGCCACAACGTTTTCCTTGCAGCGAGGGCTGATGGCCAGCAGCAAGGCAGGCAAGCCGATCTCCGCGAAATACGAGATGGATGAGGGCAAACTTCAGCTCTCCGTCTACACCATGAAGGGCGAAAAGTTTTCCGAGGTGATTGTCGACCACAAGACTGGAAAGGTCGCCAAGACCGAGCCAATCACCCAGGGCGACGATCTCACGCACGCCAAGGCGCAGAGCGAAGCCATGGCCAAGGCCAAGCGTTCCCTCGAGGCAGCTGCGGCGGAGGCCGTGAAAGAGAATAAGGGCTATCGGGTCGTGAGCGTCACCCCGGAGCTCAAGGACGGCCACCCGGTGGCCGACGTGACGCTGGTGAAGGATACCGACTGGAAGACCGTATCGGAAAAGCTCGACTGAAAAATGCTCCGGTACGCACAGAACAGCCATTGAGCATAGGTCGGACCCGTGTATCCGGGTAGGAGAGAGCGGCCTCATGACTATCACGCGTCGAGGCGTCTTGGGATGAGCCGCGGCCGCGCTCATGGTGCGCCGATCGCTCAGCCGAGGAGCTGAAGGTCCCTGAGGATACGCCAACTGACGCACGTCGAGATGCCGCTGTGATCTTGATGTTCCCGATGATCCGCTTCGCGCCGGCGGGTCAGGCACCGTTCATCGCCAGGTCTCGGCCTCGAGCACGTATTTGCCGGTCGGCTCCACGCTCCCAGGGGCAGGCTCTTCTGTTACTCCGATCAGACGCGCTTTATCGAGGGAGATGGGAACTGTGATGGTTGCCCAGGCGCGCCCGTGCGTATCCACTCTGAAGGTGCCCCCGCTCGCTGGGGGCGCGTCCGGTCGCACGAACCAGAGCTGGTAGGTCCGCTCCGCGCCCAGGGGGGCCAGCCCGGCCGTCGCGAGATGTCCATGGTGGCCGTCGATGGCGACCAGGAGCCGCCCGCTCGCTCCCGGCGCGCCCGTCCCCGCGAGAATGACAAGGCGTCCCGGCCGGCGCGCCAGCGCTTCCACCTCCGGTCCTGGCGGACGATGCGTCAGCTCCAATTGCAGCACGACGTTCCAGACCAATAGCGACGCGGCGAGCGCGGTAATGACGGGCCACATCACTCGCCGCCAGGCAGGCCGCCCCCTGGTGCCTGCTCGCTCGGCACGAAGAGGTCGGCGCCGCGCGGCCTCCGCTCGGATCGCCGCCCACGCTTCGGCAGGAGGGGGAACGGGATCGAGCCCCAGGGGCAGTGTGCCGGCGACCGCCCGGTACTGTTCCAGTAAGCTCGCACATGTCGCGCAGGCGGCGACGTGATCGTCGATACGCATCCGCTCGGAGCTCTCGAGGGCTCCCAGCGCGTGCGCGGCCAGGTTCTCGATGGGATGTTCGCGCTCTTCAGTCACGGCCGTCCGGGGCCTCCCGTTGTGGCTCGATGAGCGGCCAGAGCAAGGCACGGAGTCTGTCCATCGCCTCGCGCGTCCGACTCTTGATCGTTCCTAGTGGCGCGCCCAGCTCGCGGGCGATCTCCGTTTGCGAAAGCCCACCGTAGTAGGCCAACTCGATGGCCTGCCGCTGCGTGACCGGCAAACCCTGCAGCGCGTTGACCACGGCGTGTCGCATGGCGAAAGCGTCTGTCGCGTCCGGCTGAGGGACCTCAAGGCTGCTCGCCGCCAGCGGCTCTCTTTCGCGCAAGCGGGCCTGATGGGGCCGACTCCGCAAGAGATCGATGGCGCGGTTCCGGGCGATGCCCATGAGCCACCAGGGCGCCCGTCCGCGCCCAGCGTCGAAAGATTCGCTCCCCTCCCAGCAGCGTAGAAAGGTGTCCTGCAGCACCTCGCGGGCGAGCTCTGGATCCCCTACGATCCGGAGCGCGAGGGTGAAGACGAGGCCTCCGTAGCGCGCGTAGAGGAGCTCGAGCCCCCGCTCCTCCCCGAGCTGCATCCGATGTAGGAGCTCGAGGTCCGACGGCTCCCGCGGATCGCCACTCCCCACTGGCCTCACACGTTGAAGGGGATCAGGCATTACCCGGACCAGCAAGCGGTTCGCTGAGAGCGCCCCTCCCCATATCGATGCCTACGGAGTTTCGACGTCGGGTGGATCGTCCGAAACCCAGCGATCCGAAGCAAAGGAAGACCGCGTAGGCAAGAGCGAGGCGGCAAGCCGATAACCGTGGGGAGACAGCTCATATGAAAGCCAGAGGCGTTGTGGTCGGCCTGCTCGTGGGGCTACTCGTCACCGCTGCATTTGAGACGCTGCGTGCCGATGACGACGCGGCCCTACTCAAGCAGGCCCAAGCGCTGTTTAGACCTCTCCCAGGTACGATGGGCACCGCCGACCGTCCGACAGCCCCGTCTCGCGTCGCTCTCGGAAGGATGCTCTTCTTCGACCCGCGGTGGACGGTGGAGGGAAACGTGAGCTGCGCGACATGCCATCAGCCCGCCCTGTATGGGACCGATGGGCTCGCTAGGTCAATCGGGGTCGAGCATCGCACACACCCGCGCAATGCGCCCACGGTCTTGAACGCAGGGTTGAATTTCATTCAGCACTGGTGGGGCGACCGTAAGGATCTCGAGGATCAAGCCGAAAAGGCTCTCGCCGGAGTGTTC
>JBKOVG010000392.1:0-26820 GCA_046723845.1 Candidatus Methylomirabilota bacterium
AGTTAGGACAAGCCTGGACTATTCACGAGCGCCGTACGTGTGATCGGGGCGGGTGGACGGTGGGGGCGGGGGTGCGCTCCGGCGGAGTGGGACCCCCTCGTCCTGTGCGCCGCCCGCAGGGCGGCGATTCAGGCGAGCGGGTGACGCAGCTGGAGCGCTCCCCCGCCCCCCGACGACGGGCCCCGGCCCGCCTCGCGCTCCGTATGGGCGGGAAGGATCCGGGCGTGAACAATCCGGGCTGCGATGGCCTGTTCGAGGGTGAGGCTCGAGACGACGTGACGAAGCGCCATGCGGGCTCTCTCCTCTAGGCGCGGGAGGCAGCCGATGCGTCCGCGCCGGGCGTCCTCAGCACGCTGACGGCGACACGCAGGCTCTCCGTCCCGCCGCCGCGGCGGAGCCCCTTCACGGGCGGCACGTCGTCGTAGTCGCGTCCGTGGCCCACCTTCACGTAGGTCTGTCCCACCATCGCGCCGTTGGTGGGATCGAAGCCGACCCAGCCGTTGCCCGGCAGGTACGCTTCGACCCAGGCGTGCGAGGCATCCGAGCCGAGAGTGCGCTCCGGCGTGGTCTCGAGGTAGCCGCTCACGTAGCGGGACGGAACGCCGAGCATGCGGCAGAGGGCGAGCATGGCGTGGGTGTAGTCCTGGCACACGCCCACCCCCACCTCGATGAAGTCCACGAGCGGGGTGTCGATCTCCGTGACGTCCTGGCGGTAGGTGAAGAAGCCGTGCAGGTGTCGCGTGACGCGGCCGAGATAGTCGACGACGTCGCCCTCGGGGGACAGCGACGGCGCCTGCATGGCCGCCGCCCAGTGGCGGTCGAGCGGCACCCGCCGCGTGGGAGCGAGGAAGTCGAAGAAGCGCGGGCGCAGCTCGACGAGACTCTCCGCGGCCACGGGAATGGGAGCGGGACGCGGATAGGTGACCACGGTGGAGCGCGCCTGGATGGCGAGCCGCCGGTGCGTCTCGGGGATGTGGAACTGGTGCACGCGGTTGCCGTAGTAGTCGACGTGATTGCGGACGGTGGCCTCCGGCGTCAGCTCGAGGGCGAAGGACAGGAGGCTCTGCCCCTGGTCGTCGACGGGGAAGAGCCGCACCTCGTTGAAGGAATCCCACGCCGGCTCGGGATAGCGATACTCGGTCAGGTGCGCGACGCTCAGGTGCACCGGCGCCCCGGCCCCTGCCGTCACGACGCCGCCTCCCCCGGCACGGCGGGCGCCTCGAGGGACCCCTTCACCCCGAAGTAGGTCGCGCTGATGGCGTCGGAGATCGCGGCGACTTCCTCGAGCAGCGTCTCGATGCCAGGCTCGCGGCTGTCGAGGATGGCCTCCACCCCCGGGAGGTACTCGAGGCGCGCGGCGAGCCAGCCCGCCTGACGCGTGGCCGAGGTCGACACGCCGGGATTGAGCCGCTCGATGCTCCCCAGGGTCGCGTGCAGCGCGGCGAGGTTGTGGAGCACGCTCCGCGGGAAGTCACGATCGAGGAGAAGGAAGGCGGCGATGCGCCGCGCCTCGAGGGCGACATGGTGCCGCTTGCGGAAGGCCTCGTAGGCCGAGACGGACTTGAGCAGGGCCATGCCGCGATGATTCTCCAGACCGCGAGCCACCGGCTCCTGGCCCGCGCCCTGCCGCTGGCGCACCTGGAGGAGCCGCAGCAGGTTGTCCGCGCGCTCGAGGTGCTGGCCGGCGAGGAGGAAGTACCAGCCGAGGTCGCGCGGGAGGGTGGCGTGCGCGATGCCCAGGAAGAGATGGCTCGCCTCGCGAGCGGTGACGCAGTACTCATGGAGGCCGTCCTCGTCGAGGACGCGCTCGGTGGAGAAGCAGAGGCTGAGGTAAGCGCGGTTGAGCGTCTCCCACATCTCGAGGCTGATGCGGTCGCGCAGGCCGCGCGCGTCCTCGCGGGCGCGGGTGAGACTCGAGCGGATGCTCGAGGAGTTCTGGGGATGGAAGGCGAGCCACTCCGGCACCGTGCGGCCGTCCGCCCGGTCGAAGTGCTCACGGAAGGCCGCCTCGTCGCCGGTCAGGGCGAGGAGCGGCGCCCACTGCTCGGTCACGATGCCCTTGGCTCCGGGGACCACGGGCGCCTCCACGATGGCGTAGTAGTTGACGTCGAGGAGGCGCGCAGTGTTCTCCACCCGCTCGATGTAGCGGCCGATCCAGTAGAGGTTCTCGGCGATGCGGCTCAGCATCAGGCCTGCCCGCTCTCCGTGAGGACCCAGGTGTCCTTGGAGCCGCCGCCCTGCGACGAGTTGACGACCAGCGAGCCGCGCTTGAGGGCGACGCGCGTGAGGCCGCCCGGCACCACCGTGATGTCCTCGCCCACCAGCACGTAGGGCCGCAGATCGATGTGGCACGGCTCGAAGCACCCCGTGTCCGAGTAGAACGACGGATGACGCCCGAGGCCGATCACGGGCTGGGCGATGTAGCTCGCGGGATCGGCGCGCACCTGCTCCAGGTACGTCTCGCGCTGCGACGGGGTCGACTCCGGGCCGATGAGCATGCCGTAGCCGCCCGACTGCCCCACCGCCTTGATCACCAGCGACTCCGCGTGGTCGAGCATGAAGGCGAGCCCTTCCGGGTTCGCCCCGAGATGGCTTGGCACGTTGGGAAGGATGGGCTCCTGACCGAGGTAGTAGCGGATTATGGCCGGCACGTAGCTGTACATGGCCTTGTCGTCGGCCACGCCAGTGCCCACGGCGTTGGCGAGAGCGACCCGGCCCTGGCGATAGACCTGAAGCAACCCGGGAACCCCGAGCATGGAGTCGGGCCGGAAGACCGCGGGGTCCAGGAAGTCGTCGTCGATCCGGCGGTAGATCACGTCCACCTGCTGGCGGCCCTGCGTCGTCCGCATCCACACGCGGCGATCTTCCACGTAGAGGTCGCGCCCCTCGCAGAGCTCGATGCCCATCTGCTGGGCGAGGAAGGCGTGCTCGAAGTAGGCACTGTTGTACTGCCCGGGGGTGAGGACCACGATGGTCGGCTCCCGGAGATCGCGCGGGGAGAGGCTGCGCAGCATCTCGAGGAGCACGGTGGTGTAGTGCTGCACGGGCCGGACGCCCCTCCCCTCGAAGAGCAGCGGGAAGGTGCGGGTCATGACCATGCGGTTGGCCAGCATGTAGCTGACCCCGCTCGGGGTGCGCAGGTTGTCCTCGAGGACGAGATAGCGGCCGTCCTCGTCGCGGATCAGGTCGATGCCGCTCACGTGGGTGTACACGTTGTGGGGCAGCGTGATGCCGTGCACCTCGCGCCGGAAGGCGGGATTGCCGAGGACGAGCCGCCGGGGCACCACGCCGTCGTCGAGGATCTTGGCCTCGTGGTAGATGTCCCGCAAGAAGAGGTTGAGGGCGCGGACGCGCTGGACCAGCCCCGCCTCGATCGTGGACCACTCGTCGGCGGGGATCACGCGGGGGAGGAGATCGAAGGGAAAGGTCCGCTCGGTGCCGGACTCGTCACCGTAGACGGTGAAGGTAATCCCCTGGTTGCGGAAGGTCAGGTCGGCGAGGGCGCGGCGCCGGCCGAACTCCACGGGCGACAGCGAGCGGATGCGCTTGACGATGTCGGCGTAGTGGGGACGAGGCGTGCCGTCGGGCTCGAACACCTCATCGAAGAAGCTCTTCGCGTCGTAGTCGCCGAACACGGCCCATCCTCCGCTACCAGGCTGGTCCGCCCCCGCTTAGCGTGAGCGCGCCAGCCGCCTGAGCGGCGCGCCCTTGAGCCGCGTGATGATCCATTCCTTGTCGAGCCGCGCGCCGATCCGGCGATAGAAGCGGATGGCGGGGGCGTTCCAGTCGAGGACGGACCACTCCATTCTGCCACACCCGCGCTTCACGGCGATCCGGGCCAGGGCCCGGAGGATGGCCTTCCCCGCTCCGTGGCCACGCTCGTGAGGCAACACCACCAGATCCTCCAGCCACAGGATCGGCTTCCCCATGAAGCTCGAGTAGGTGAAGAAGTAGAGGGCGAGCCCCACCGGCTTGCCCTCCCGGCGGCAGATGAGGGTCTGGAAGTAGGCCCGCGCGCCGAAGCCGTGCCGCCGCACGTCGGCGGGAGTGATGCGCACCTCGGGAAGCAGCCGCTCGTAGCGCGCCAGCTCGCGGACGAGGGTGACGATGGCCGCTGCGTCGCGCCGCGTCCCCGGCCGGATGCTGAAGGCCGCGCGCGGCATCAGGCGGCGGCCATGGCCAGGAGCATCTCCGTGTAGCAGCGGGCGCCCGCGCGCATGTTCTCCACGGAGATGCGCTCGTCGTTGCCGTGGATACCCTTCCACTCCACGGGGTCGAGCACGAAGGGGCCGAAGCCGTAGCTGTGCAGGCCACAGCGACGGAACACCCAGTTGTCCGTGAAGCCGACCATGATCTCGGGCGCCACCACCGTGCCGGGGGCACGGCGCCGGAGAGCGTCGGCGAGTGCCTTGTAGAGCTCGGTGTCCGGGGGGGAGAGATTCGCCACCTTGGCGGCGCCGGTGAGGCTCACCTCCACGTGGGGGTCGGCGATCACCTCGCGGATCCATCCCATGATCTCTTCGGGATCCTCGCCCGCGAGCATGCGGCAGTCGAGATCGGCCACCGCCTCGGGGGGGATGACGTTGCGCTTCTCGCTGCCCTTGAGCATGTTGATGGCGAAGGTGGTGCGCACGACCGCCGCGTGATGCCGGTTGGCGAGGAAGCGCGCCCGGAAGGCCGGCTCGCCCAGCGAAGCCTCGAGCCGGTCGTAGCCCGCTCCCTCCGAGAGCGGGAGGACGGAGGCCATCCGCGCGAAGTACTCCTGGACCTCAGGGAGGACGCGCAGGGGCCGCTCCGCGGCGAGGAGGCGCCCGAGGGCGCGCACGAGCCGATGCGGCGCCGTGTCCGGCCAGGGCATGGAACCGTGGCCGGGCTCGCTGCGCGCGGTGAGGCGGAGGGGGAGCCCGGTCTTCTCCGAGATCACGATGGATCCGAACGGCGCGCGGTCCTCTCCTGCCTCGATGGCCCCCAGCTCGGACAGCGCGTATTCCGCGCCCGCGAGCCAGTCGCGCCGCTCGTCGGCGACCCACTGGGCTCCGAAGCGGCTGCCCGCCTCCTCGTCGGCGGTGGCCAGGAAGATGAGATCGCGCGCGAGGGGCACGCGGGCGCGCGCGATGGCGAGTAACGCCGCGACCTGCACGATCCCCGTGGACTTCATATCGAGGGCGCCGCGGCCGTAGATGTAGCCGTCGCGGAGCAGGCCGCCGAAGGGATCCACCGTCCAGTAGCGCTGGTCGGCATAGACCACATCGATGTGATGGTGGAGGACGATGCCGCCCTGGGAGCCGTCGCCGCGCAGGCGCGCCACGAGATTGCCGCGCCCCGGCGCGGACTCCGCCGTCTCGCTGGCGATCCCCGCGCCGTCGAGGACCTGAGCGAGGAAGCGCGCCCCCGCCGTCTCGTTGCCGGGTGGATTCGTGGTGTCCACGTGCAGGTAGTCGCGCAAGAGAGTCACCGCCTCGTCGCCGACCTCCTGCCAGTCCATCATGGCCTCGCTTCCATCCAGTGCCGCCCGGGATTCGGCCGCTTCCCCCGACGTCGCTCGAGCAGGGGCCGGGCGTGCTCCGGGTGGCGCGCCCGCAGGGCGGCCTCGAGCAGGGTGTCGTGGAAGACCTCGCGCTGGGCGTGGCTGCCTCCCACCTCGACGATGCGCGACTCGAGCGGTGCGATCTTGGCGACGGCCTCGGGGTAGGCGCCGCGCGCGAAGGCGTGGAGCCCCTCGAGGAGCGGCACCACCACTTCGGGCAACGTGGAGGTGCGGGACTTCTTGCCTCGCTCGCGCAGGCGATCGAGCTGCGTCTCCGCCGCGCTCCAGTCGCCGGAGGCGGCGAGCGCCATGCCCACGTGGAGATCGTGGAAGAGGAGCAGCGGCACCTCGAGCCAGCCGTGGGCGGCGGCGCCCAGGTGCGTCCAGCGCCGGGGATCGGGACGGCCGTAGAGATCGAGACGCCAGGCCAGAGCCACCGAATCCTGGAGGTCGGAGCCCACGGTGATGGCGATGTCGCCGAACACGCGCTGGAAGAGCTCGTTCACCTCGTCGTAGCGACCCTCGGCCAGGTGCATGAGGGCGAGGTGCCACAGGAGGTGGTTCTTGAAATACCCGAGGTGATCGCAGGGATCGATGTGCAGCGGCAGCGCCTCGATGCCGCGCAGGTTCTCGCCGCGCTCGTAGAGCACGTGCGCCAGGGTGTGCACGGCCCACGCATCGCGGGGATTCATGGCGATGGCGCGCTCGGCCAGGGGGAAGGCTTCCTCGTAGCGCCGGTTCTCCTCGAGGGCAAAGGCGTGATAGCCCAGCATGAAGCCGTCGGCGGCGAGGGCGTGACGCACGGACTCGGTCAGCTCCAGCATCTCCGCGGAACGGCCCTGCCAGAAGTAGATGTAGTAGAGCCGCTGCATGAGCACCATGTCGCGCGGATGCTCGGCGAGGCAGGCCTGGATGAGGGGGATGGCTTCGTGGGAGCGGCCCGCGACCCACAGGGCGAGAGCTTCCACGTGGCGCCGCTCACGCGGCGGGAGGGCGGCGGCGGCCGCGGATGCCTGCTGCATCTCCGCCCGTGCCTCGGTCATCAGCTCCGCGAGGAAGAGCGCGGTGGCGAGGGCGGCGCGGGCGAGCACGAAATCGGGATCGGCGGCGAGGGCGGTGCGGAAGCTGTCGATGATGTCGGCGCTGAAGCCGAGCAGGCCCCGCACGCCGCGGTCGTAGGCGTCCACCGCGGGCCGCGAGCCGGAGGACACGGCATTGCCGTAGAGATCCTGGAGCGACACGGCGGTCATCCTAGCAGATGGCCGCGGAGAGATGACAGCGAAGGAAGGCGAGGGCCCGGGCCTCGGCCCAGGAGGGGCGGCCTCCGAAGCCCTCGAGAAACCCCGCGTGGCCGCCCTGCTCGACGAAGTCGGCTTCGAGCCAGCGGGAGGCGGCCACCGGGGCGCGCGGCAGGGCCGAGGCCGGCATGAAGGGGTCGTTCAGCGCGTTGATGAGCAAGGTGGGGCGGCGGATGCCCGGCAGAAACTGGGCGCTGCTCGAGCGGGCCCAGTAGTCCCGCTCGTCGGCGAAGCCGTTGATCGGCGCGGTGACGAGTCGATCGTACTCCGCGAAGGTCCTCGCCCGGCGCGCCGCGGGCAGGTCGAGGAGGCCGCGGTAGAGATGCGCCTTCTGGTCGAGCTTGGCCTTCATGGTGGAGAGGAAGTTCGCGGTGTAGAGGCGCCGGTTGAGGCCCCGATCGAGCACGGCGGCGCACGCGGCGAGATTGAACGGCGTCGAGATGGCCACCGCGGCGGCCACCGGTTCAGGTACACGCTCGCCGAGCTCGCCCAGCCACTTGAGGATGACGTTGCCGCCGAGCGAGACGCCCACGAGACCCAGCCGCAGCTGCGGCTCGTGCGCGACGAGGCGGCCGACCACGAACTCGAGGTCCTCCGTGTCGCCCGAGTGGTAGAGGCGAGGCGATCGATTCACCTCGCCGCCGCAGGAGCGGAAGTGGACCACGAGGCCGCGCCAGCCCATCGCATCCACGCCGCGGAGCAGCCCCACGGCGTAGTGGGAGCGCGCCGAGCCTTCGAGGCCGTGGAGCACGACGACGAGGGGCGCGCCGCGCTCGCGCCCGGCCAGCCAGTCGAGATCGAGGAAGTCGCCGTCTGGCGTCTCGACGCGCTCGTGCCGGAGCGCCGGGCCGCGCCTGCGACGCAGGACCGGCCCCCACAGGGTCTGGAGATGCCTGCCTCGATACCACCACGGCGGGCGATAGGCGGCTGCCCCAGGCATCTGGTCCTGGGGGCCGCGGTCGGGTTCCCCCGGTCGAGCGTTCCCCGCGCTCGACCGGGGATTGTTGCCCCGCTCACTCACCCCGCCCAGATCGGTCCCTCGATCGCTATTCCTGCCCCTGGAGCAGCAGTTTGACGATGTCGGGAATGATCTCCCGCGCCCGCTGGTCGAGCTGGGCGTCGGTGAGGTTGGCGATGGGATGCGGGAGGGCGAGGAACTTGTAGTCGGGGAGGCCCCAGCTCTGGGCCATGGCATGGCCCGTGGCCTCGAAGACGTCGGTCACGATGGACACGGCGGGAACGCCGAGCTTCTCGAAGAGGATTCCGTCGAGCACACTGCCCGACGAGCAGGACCCTCAGTCGCCGATGCCGGCGACGACGCAGTCCACCTCGCGGCGCGCCTCGTCGAGGATCTCCTGGTGGGCGGGCACGCTGGAGTTGTGCTTGCGCCACATGGTGTAATCGGCGGCGCCGTACTCGCTCTTGAGGATGTCGCCGATCCTGATGAGGAGCTTGTCCGAGTTGAACTTGGTGTTCTCCACGAGGCCGACGCGCTTGCCCTTGAGCGAATCGGGGCGCGGCACGTACGTCAGCGGCTGCTTGCGGGGTTCCACGGTGGGGTCGAGGATCTCGAAACCTGCCATCATGCCCTCCTCTCGCGAATGAGCTTCGTGACGCTCTGGCTCGACTTCTTGCCGCCCGCCCAGCCGGGGATGTAGCAGGAGAACGCTCCGGCCCGGCCTCCCGCCGCCACCACCAGCACGTCCTCGGCGCTGGGCACGAGGGGGCGCATGGTGGTCTCGTCGGCCGGGGTGATCGCGCCCGCCAGGCGCTGGACGCGCTTGAGGTGCGCGACGGAGTTCTGGGTGTGCTCGTAGACAAACGTCTGGATGTCCGCCTTGGACCAGCCGGCGGCGGCGATGGTGCGCATGTGCTCGCCGGCGAGGACGACCACGTACTGCGGCTGCCCATTAGTGCTCGCGTGGTGCTGCATGTCGTCGCAGAGCGAGGTGAGCACGCCCTCGGCCGTGCTGGAGAGCTGGTTGTAGAACTGATGCGGCCCCTCCGCCGACATGACAGTGACCGTGCTCTCCTCCGCCTTGAAGCCGCGCTGCACGTGGAGCGGCGTCCACCGGCTCTCCACCTCGTTCTCCGCGATCACGTAGCTGTACTTCCCCGGGTGCGCCACCGTGCCCCGGTCGAGCGCGCCGGGGAGGGTGCCGATGACGTTGCGCATGACCAGCCGGACCGCGCGGCCCGTGGTGGCGTTGCTGCGCCAGCCCGGCCCGAAGAGGTTGTCGCCCGAGTTGAAGCCGAGGCGGGCCGCGATGGGGCCATTGACGATCATGAGCACGGCCGCCCCGCCCGTGGAGGCGGCGGGACCGTGATAGCCCCACTTGGGATCGCCCAGGCCCTCCACCGCCGCCACCACCACCGGCATGTGCTCGGGGAGGCAGCCGGCCATGACGGCGTTGACCGCGACCTTCTCGGCGGTCACCGCCACCTGGCGATTGGTGATGAAGCAGAGCTCCTGGCCGGGCTCGAGGCCGGCGGCGTCGAGCATGGCCCGCACCGCGCCCTCGGTGGGCGGCACCACGGGGAGGCCATCGGTCCAACCCTGCTGATAGCAGAACTCGATGGCGTGGCTCAAATCCTGGACGGGATAGCGCTTTGAGGTGAGCTGGGTGGTCGTCATGGCCGGGATTATACCCCACGCCCCACACGCCCTGGGGAGCCGGCTCGCACGGGAAGGCTCGCGGGCCCACCGCCTTTTGACGTATGCTTTTCTCGTGACGCCTCTCGTGGCCTACTTCTCGATGGAGTACGGACTCCACGAGGAGTTTCCCTCGTATTCGGGCGGCCTCGGCATCCTCGCCGGAGACTTCATGAAGTCCGCGGGCGATCTCGGCCTCTCCGTAGTGGGCATCGGCCTCCGCTGGCGGCAGGGCTATACCGTCCAGCGCATCGGTCCCGACGGCTATCCCTACGATTCCTGGCGCGACCATCCGCCGGGCCCTCTCACGGACACCGGGGTGCGCGTGCGGGTGCGGGTGGGCGCGCGCGAGGTCGAGTGCTGCGTGTGGCAGGTCGGGCGCTACGCCATCGCGCCGCTCTACCTCCTCGAGCCCGTGGACGAGCGCGACCAGTGGATCACCCGGCGGCTCTACGATCCCGCCCCGGACTGCCGCATCGCCCAGGAGATGCTCCTCGGCATCGGGGGGATCCGCGCCCTCCGCGCCCTCCACCTGCCCGTGGACATCTATCACTTCAACGAGGGGCACGCCGTCTTTGCGGGCATCGAGCTCATTGCCGACCGCATCGAGGCGGGCGCCGACTTCCACGCAGCGTGGAAGCAGGTGCGCGAGCGGATCGTGTTCACCACCCACACTCCGGTGCCCGCGGGCAACGAGATCCACGCCATCGAGGACCTCCACCGCCTCGGGGCGGGGTGCGAGCTCGTCAAGGGCGAGCTGCGGGAGATCGGCGGCGATCCGTTCAACATGACCGTGGCGGGGCTCCGGCTGGCCAGCCGAGCCAACGCGGTGGCCCAGCTCCACGGCGAGACCTCGCGCTCCATGTGGTCCGCGGTGGACGACGCCGCCCCCATCATCGCCATCACGAACGGCGTGCACCGCGGCACCTGGCAGGACCCGCGCATCGCCGCCGCCGCGGGGACGAACGGCCACGCCCTCCGCGCCGCGCGTCGCGAGATGAAGAACGAGCTACTCGCGGAGGTGGAGGCGCGAACCGGAGTGAAGCTCCGGCGCGAGGCCCTCACCATCGGCTTCGCCCGCCGCGCCGCGACCTACAAGCGCCCCGATCTCCTCCTGCGCGATCCCGACCGCCTCGCCCCCCTGCTCAAGGACGGCCGCGTGCAGCTCATCTTCTCGGGCAAGGCGCATCCCGCCGATCAGGCGGGCAAGGCGGTGATCGCTCTCCTCATCGAGACCATCCGCCAGTGGCCCGAGTCCATCGTGTTCCTGGAGAACTACGACATGGCGGTGGGCCGCCTCCTCACGCGGGGATGCGACGTGTGGCTCAACACCCCGCGCCGACCCATGGAGGCGAGCGGCACCTCGGGGATGAAGGCGGCCATGAACGGCACCCTCAACCTCTCGATCCTGGACGGCTGGTGGCCGGAAGGGTGCGAGCACGGGGTGACAGGTTGGGCCATCGGTGACGGCAGCTTCGCCTCCGATCCCGACGCCCGCGACCTGCAGGCGCTCTACACCACCCTGCAGGAGGACGTGCTGCCCACCTGGGCCGATGCCGACCGCTGGGAGCGAATGATGCGCGCGTCCATCCACATGGCAGTGGAGCGCTTCTCCTCGGACCGCATGGTCAAGGAATACTTCGCCCGTCTCTACACTGCGCCCTAGCCCGCCGGCGGGAGCCGCCGACAAGGAGGCGTCATGAACATGAGCGCGCACGCGCAAGAGCTGATCTGGGACATCCTGACGCGTTACGGCCTCCAGGCCCTGGCCGCGCTCGCCATCGTGGTGATCGGTCTCCTCGTCGCCCGCTGGCTGGGCGGGCTGGCCGATCAGCGCTTCCAGAAGTCGCAGATGGAGCCGCCCATGCGCATCCTCCTCGTGCGCGTGATCAAGATCATCGTGCTGATCCTGGCCGTGGTGGTCGCCCTCGACAAGTTCGGGTTCTCGGTGGCGCCCCTGGTGGCGGGCATCGGGGTGGCTGGCCTCGGGGTCGGACTGGCCCTGCAGGGTGTGTTCGGCAACATCGTGGCCGGGCTCACCATCATCTTCACCAAGCCCTTCCGGGTTGGCGAGTACATCGAGATTGCCGGCGTGCGCGGCGACGTGGTCCTTGTCGAGCTCTCCGCCACCACCCTCGTCCAGGCCGATCTCTCACGGCTCATCGTGCCCAACAACAAGATCGTGGGCGAGATCCTGCACAACTTCGGCACCATGCGCCAGCTCACCCTCACCGTGCGCGTACCGCACACCACGGATCTGAACCTGGCCCTGCGGGCTGCTCAGCAGGTGGTGATGGAGAGCGCGCACACCCTGAAGGACCCCGCCCCGGGCGTGGGCATCGCCGCCTTGGACGACCTCGGCATCAAGATCGCCGTGCAGCCCTGGGTGCGCGTGGTCGACGTGGTGGCCGCCGAGCCCGAGCTCTACCAGGCCCTCGTGGAGGCCTTCCGGGCGCGCGGCATCGGCGTCCCCGTGGCCGCGCACGACGTTCGGCTCCTGAACCAGGCCGGCGCCGTCGGCTAGTTAGCAGTCTCCTCTCAGTCGGTGATCCGTCGGGTCACCGCGCGCGTGGCGCCGAAGGTGGGGATGAGGGCGGAGTGCTTGCCCGCCCCGCCCGCCACCACCACCATGATGTCCCGCCAGTCACGCGCGAAGCGGGCCTCCGCGCTGGCGGGACGATCCTTGAACCCCTCGGGGTAGATGGTCTCGAAGCGCGTGATGTTCTCCGGGGCGAAGCGCGTCAGCGGGACCGCCGAGTGCTCCCACACCTGCCGCTTGAACTCGTCCTTGCTCCACCCGGTGGAGGCAGCGGTGGCCGCGTGTTCGGGTCCCAAGAGCACGAGCGGCTCGCCGCCCAGATAGATGTTGTTCGAGCCCACGGTGGCGGCCACGCTCGACACCGTGGCCACGATGGCGGACGGCGTGGTCGAGGCGTGATCGTTGATGTTGTGCGGCGCCTCCGATCCGCACGCCGTCACCGTGCTCTCTCCAGCGAAGCCGCGCTCCGTAGAGAGCGGCTCCCAGGGCGAGGCCGCCTCGTTCTCCGCGAGGCAGTAGGAGTATTTGCCGGGATGGCCGTGGGTCGCCCGATCTTCCTTCCCCGGCCGCGCCCCGCCCACGTTCTGCAGGATGAGCCGGAGGGCTCGCCCGATGACGGCGTTGGCCCGCGCGCCTTGCCCGAGCACGTTGCCGCCCGCGTGGATGCCGAGGCGGCGGGCGATCGGGCCGTTGACGATGAGGAGCGGCGAGCACGGATGCGTGGTCGTCTGAATCGCCTGGAGATTGAAGGCGGGATCGGCCACCGCCTCCACGGCGGCCAGGATCACCGAGAGATGCTCGGGCAGCGCGCCCGCCAGCACGGCATTGGCCGCGATGACCTCGAGGGTCGCCCGGCCGAGGCGCGGCACCAGGATCGCCGCCACCTCGTCGGCGCGGCCGCGCGTGACGGCGAGCATCCGCGCGACGCGCTCGCGGGTGGGCGGGATGGCGGGCAGGCCGTCGCCCCATCCGCGCTCCATCAGCCAGCCCTGGAACTCGTCGATGTCGGGCGGCGCCTCCATCAGCTGCGTGTCATTTCCCGATGGAGATGCGCTCGCGTCGGGATTCGTGGTGAGCTCGCGCAGTACCCGCTCCACGATCCCCTCGGCCTTGGCGGCGACGGCCGCCGCGGGAATCCCCCCGATGGGGTGAGACACCGTGACCACGGGCAGCCCGGGCAGGCCCTTGGCGGTGACCTGCGCCCGGGCGAGCGGACTGAACTCGTCGGTGCCCAGCACGACGCAGGCTACGCCCCTCGCTTCCAGCTCCGCGGCGTCGTGGACACTCCACGACGTGCAGGATCCTCAGTCGGCCGACGCGGTGAGGGCGACGCGCGCCTCGCTCGCGATCTCCTCGAGCACGGCCGGAGCAGCGCCGATCGAGGAACCGGGCTTCCCCCACGCGCGGACGGCGCGGGCGCCGCTGCGGGCGGCGAGCAGCTCTCCCACCCGCTCGAGGAGGACGGCGGCGTTGGGCTTGGAGTTGTCGAGGAGCGCGATGGTCACGCCCTCGAGCGAGGACGGCCGCTTGGCGAGGGTCTTCGCCGCCGCGGCGGTGGTACCGGCCGGGTCGATGATCTGCATGTCTAGGTCACCATGACGGGCCGCTGGCGCAACCCGTCTCTCGGGTGAAGGCGGTGCACACGAGCGCGAGGGCCTCGAAGGCTGCGCAGGCGCCGAAGGCCGCCGGAAAGCTGCCGCTGACGTCGAGTATCTTGCCCACGAGCACGGGAATGGGCAAGCTTCCCACGGAGCCGAGGAGGATGATCCAGCGCGAGCGGCTCATCCCTCGCGGTTCGCCGCGCGCGATGTCGAGGACCGACCGGGAGCGAGGGCGAGCAGGGCGGCGAGCGCGCACACCACGGCCGCACCGTCGAAGGCGAAGCGGAAAGCGGGGAGGAAGCCCAGCAGCGAGGCGCGCGAGCCGAAGAGCCACGACGCGCTCTGCACCCCCGCCACGACTCCGATGGTGCGGGAGAGGAACGCAAAGCCGCCCGCCGCGCCCTGCTGGCGCGGAGGATACGACGCCATGATCTCAGCAAGGTTGGGCACCTGGAAGGCCCCGATCCCGAGACCGACGAGGGCGAGGGCGGCGCCCACCAGGGACAGTGGCGTGGCGGCGCCGCAGCGGCCCACGAGGAAGAGCCCGGCCGCCTCCGCGGCGAGCCCGAGCAGCATGGGCCCCCACGGTCCCCAGCGATCCGTGGCCCGGCCCGCAAGCGGCGCGGCGAGGGCGGTGGCCGCCGGCGTCAGCATGAAGAGGAGCCCGCCCGCCGTCGGACCCAGGCCGCGCTGGCTCACGAGGTAGTACGGGGCGAGAAGCCACACGGAGAACTGAGCGAAGTTGGCGAGGAAGGCGAGCAGTCCCGCATGGAGGACGGGCCAGCGGAGAATCTCCGCGGGCGCGATCATCCGCCAGGCCCCGCGCGGCGTGGCGCGCGGGGTCGCCGTCCACGCGGCGAGCATGCTGAAGGCGGCGGCGATCGGGATGCGAAAGAGGAACACGCCCCGCCAGCCGAAGGCGTCCACGAGCGCACCCCCGATCAGCGGGCTCACGCTGAGCCCGAGCCCGAGGCCCGCGCTCGCCCAGCCGAGCCCCCAGCCGTGACGGGAGGGCGGCAGGGACAGCGTCACCAGCGCCGGCGAGGCGCCGTAGAGGAGGCCGCCGCTCGCGCCCTGCAGCACGCGGAGGAGAAGGAACACGGCGAACGACGGCGGCACCGCGTAACCCACGAAGCAGAGCAGGGAGAGCACGAGACCCGCGCGCACCACGCGCCCGGGGCCGAGGCGATCGGCGAGCACGCCCGCGGCGAAGGCGGTGAGGGCATAGGTGCCAACGTAGCAGATGATGACCCAGCGAATGATGGTGGGGTCGACGCCGAACGCCGCCGACATGGCAGGGAAGGCGATGTTCACGGAGCCGTCGAGCCCGACGAGCAGGAAGGCCGCTGCCGCCAGGACCACCGGCATGGCGCCGAGTATACGGCCGCGCGATTGACGCGAGCCCATCAATCGGGTAGAAAAAGGCCCATGCCGTTCCCGTCCGGGCTCACCGCGGAGATCGAGCAGGTGGTGACGCCCGAGCTGACCGCGGACGCCCTCGGCAATCACGGCGTGCGAGTGTTCGCCACGCCCTTCGTGATCAACCTCATAGAGCTCACCTGCAACGCGGCCATGAAGCCGCATCTCCCGCCAGGCGGCGCCAGCGTGGGCACCGTGGTGGAGATGAAGCATCTGGCGGCCACACCGCTCGGCATGAAGGTGCGTGCCCGAGCGACCTTGCTGGAGAGTGACGACAAGCGCTGTCTCTTCCAGGTCGAGGTCTTCGACGAGGTCGAAAAGATCGCCGAGGGGCGCCACGAGCGCTTCGTGGTCCCCAATCTCGAGAAGTTCCTGACCCGCGCCATGACGAAAGGCCGAGCCTGATGCCCATCCAGATCAACACGTCGATCAAAGGCAAGGAGTACCCGCCCTACGCCGTCACGGTGGAGCGCGGCAAGATCAAGGAGTTCGCGCGCGCCATCGGCGATCTCTCGCTCTTCTATCTGGACGACGCGGTGGCCAAGGCGGGCCCGTGGGGCGACATCATCGCGCCGCCCACCTTCCCCGTCACTTTCCGCGACGAGGGGGCGGACACCGGCGTGCTCCTGCGCGATCTCGGCGTGGACATCGGACGCCTCCTGCACGGGGAGCAGGAGTTCGAGCACTTCAAGCCCATCCAGCCCGGCCAGACCTATCTGTGCCGCGGCCGCATCGCCGACATCTACGAGAAATCCGGCAAGTCCGGCCCCATGGCCTTCGTGGTCCGCGAGACCACGGTCACCGATGCCGACAACGAGATCGTCGCCCTCATGCGGGGGACGACAGTGGTGAGGCTCTAGCCATGCAGTACGCCAAGGTCTACGCGGAGGACGTGCAGGTCGGAGCCGAGATGCCGCCGCTCGTGAAGCCACCCATCCAGCAGATCCAGCTCACGCGCTACGCGGGCGCCTCGGGCGACTTCAATCCCATCCACCAGGACGCGGCCTTCGCCAAGGCCGCAGGCATGGGCGACGTCTTCGCCCACGGCATGCTCTCCATGGGCTTCGTGGCGCAGTCGGTGACGGACTGGCTCGGGGTGGGCACCGTCCGCAAGATCGGCGTACGGTTCGCCGCCCTCGTGCGCCTGGGCGACGTGATCACCTGCCGCGGCACGGTGGTGGCCAAGCGCCCGCCCAAGGACGGCGACGGGCCCGTGCTCGTCGATCTCGAGCTGTGGGCGGAGAATCAGAAGGGCGAGAAGGTCGTCACGGGCAAGGCTACCGCCGCGCTCGTCTCGCGCGGCTGACGGCTAGGCGGAGCGGCTCGCCAGCAGGTCGCGCAGTGCCGCTTCCGTCGAGGGAAAGGCGAGCTCGCCCCACGGGATCTTCGCGGGCTCAACCCACTCCACGCGGTCGTTCTCGTGGCAGATCCGGATCTCCCCGCCCACCACGCGCGCCCGGTACACCACGATGACGATGGGCGTGCCCGGGTAGGAGTACACGCCAAGCACGCCCCCCAGATCCACCTTGAGCCCGGTCTCTTCCCACGTCTCGCGCATCGCCCCGTCCTCGACGCGCTCGCCCCAGTCGAGGAAGCCTCCGGGGAAGGTCCACTTGCCGCGCGAGGGCTGGATGGTCCGCCGGGTGAGGAGGACGCGGCCGTCGTCCTCGGGAATGGTGGCGGCGACCACCTTGTGGTTCAGGTAGAAGATGAAGGCGCAGCCGGTGCAGACCATCTCGTGCTTGTCCTCGGGAGGCACCGGGCGCCGCTCCAGGCCGGTGCCGCAGAGCGGGCAGAAGCGGATGCTGTGCGGCGAGAGCTGGAGGTGGCCATGCGCGTGCGTGTCGCTCATGCTCACTCAGTTTACCATCGCCCCTCCGACGGCGGACGCGCCGACGTTGACAGCCTCGGCCCCGACGGTGATGCTGGACGAGCCCACCCTCGGCATCGCCCCCGTGCTCGTCCAGAAGATCTTCGAAACGGTGGCCGCCATCAATCGCGCGGGCGTGACCATCCTCCTCGTGGAGCAGAACGTGCGCCGGGCGCTGGCCCTTGCCCATCGCGCCTGCGTGCTGGAGAATGGGCGTCTCGTCCTGGCGGGCGCCGCGCACGACCTCGCCGCCGACGAGCGGCTCAAGAAAGCCTATCTGGGGCTCTGAGCCCGGAGGATCGATGCGCATCGACCGGAAGCGACTCGAGGAGAGCATGGAGGCCCTGGGACGCATCGGGGCCACCGCCAGGGGCGGGCTCAATCGCGTTGCCCTCACCGACGACGACCGCCGCGGGCGCGACCTCCTCGTGAGCTGGATGCGCGAAGCCGGCCTCACCGTCACCGTGGACCGGATGGGCAACATTTTCGGCCAGCGCGCGGGCGAGGACGGCCTGCCTCCCGTCATGATGGGCTCGCACGCGGACTCCGTGCCCACGGGCGGGAAGTACGACGGCCAGCTGGGCGTCCTCTGCGCGCTCGAGGCCATCCGCACCCTCAACGACGGGAAGGTCCGAACGCGGCATCCCGTGGCCATGGCCATCTTCACCAACGAGGAGGGCGCGCGCTTCCAGCCAGCCATGATCGGCTCCGGGGTGATGGCGGGCAAGATTCCCCTCGAGGATGCCTACAATGCGCGCGACCGCGACGGCGTGCGGCTGGGCGACGAGCTCGAGCGCATCGGCTATCTCGGTCCCGAGCCTTGCATCCCTCGCCCGCTCCGCGCTTATCTCGAGCTCCACATCGAGCAAGGACCTCTCCTCGAGGAGCAGCACCTGCCCGTGGGCGTGGTGGAGGGCATCGTGGCCATCGCCTGGTCCCGCGTCACCCTCACGGGCGTCCAGGACCACGCGGGGCCCACGCCCATGCGGATCCGCCACGACGCGCTCGTCGTCGCCGCCGACATCGTGCGTGGGGTGCGCGAGATCGCTAAAACGATCGGCGGCGACCTGGTATCCACGGTGGGGAGGCTCGACGTGTCGCCCAACATCCCCAACGCCATCCCGGGACGCGTGAGCCTCTCCATCGACCTGCGGGCGCCCGACGAGCATCACGTCACGCGCGCCCTCGGCCTGGTGGACCGCGTGGTCAAGGACGCCGCCCGCGCCGAGGGCGTCACCTACGAGCTCGAACACTACTGGCGCGTACCGCGCACGCGCTTTGACCTCGAGGTGGTGGAGACGGTGGAAGCGGCCGTGAAGAGCCTCGGCTGCGGCTACCGGCGCATCCTCTCCGGGGCGGGGCACGACGCGCAGTACATGGCCGCCATCTGCCCCACCGGGATGATCTTCGTGCCCTCGCGCGACGGGCGCAGCCACTGCGAGGAGGAGTTCACGCCCATGGACGACATCGAGCACGGCGCGAACACCCTCCTCCTCGCCGCCACCCGGCTCGCGGGCACGCTGTAGCGGCGACGTCCATGCCGCGGCCGCTCGCCGAGGCACCGCCCATCGTGGCCGCGGTGCGCCGCTTCGTCGACAAGGAGGTCATTCCCGCCGCCCCCGCCTTCGAGCACGCCGATGCCTACCCGCACGAGCTGGTGGCGCGCATGCGCGAGCTCGGCCTCTTCGGCGCCCTCGTGCCCGCGACCTACGGCGGCCTCGGCCTTGACGTCCGCACCTATGCGCAGGTGATCGAGGAGATCTGCCGCGGGTTCATGTCGCTGGCCGGGGTGATCAACAGCCACACCATGGCCGCCCTGATCGTGCTCCACCACGGCACCGAGGAGCAGCAGCGGCGGCTCCTGCCGCGCTTCGCGAGCGGCGAGGCGCGCGGAGGCCTCTGCCTCACCGAGCCGCACGCGGGCTCGGACGTCCAGGCCATTCGCACCGAGGCCCGGCGCGACGGGGATCGCTATCTCATCTCCGGCTCGAAGATGTTCGTCACCAACGGCCGGGAGGGCAATGCCTTCGCCCTCCTCGCCATCACCGATCCCGCCGCCTCGCCGCGGCATGCCGGCATGTCCTGCTTCATCGTGGAGAAGGGCCAGCGCGGGCTGGAGGTGGTCAAGTCCATCGCCAAGCTCGGCTACAAGGGCGTGGACACCGCCGAGCTCCTCTTCGACCGCTTCCCCTGCCCCGCCGCCAATCTCGTGGGTGGGATCGAAGGGCGCGGGTTCAAGCACGTGCTCTCGGGGCTCGAGACGGGACGCATCAACATCGCCGCGCGCGCCGTCGGCGTCGCCCAGGCCGCCCTCGAGGAGGCCGCACGGGCCGCCGCGGAGAGGTCGGAGGCGCCTCCGGCCCTCGCGGAGATCGCCCTCCGCGTGGACGGCGCGCGGCTCCTCACCTCGTGGGCGGCCGGGATGAAGGACCGGGGCGAGCGCTGCGATCTCGAGGCGGGCATGGCCAAGCTCTACGCCTCGGAGAGCGCGCAGGAGGCGGCCGCCGGCACGCTGCGCATCCTGGGCGGCCGCGGCCCCGCCACGGCGGGGCTCGCCGAGCGGCTCTATCGCGACACGCCGCTCATGGTGATCGGCGAGGGCACCAACGAGATCCAGCGGACCATCATCGCGAGAAATCTCCTCCAGCGGCACGGCGAGCGCCTGGGCGCGCTCACGTCGCTCGACGCCGAGCCGGAGGAGCGCCGCCTCATGGCCCTCGCCGTCCGTCAGCTCGTCGAGCGTAAGATCGCGCCCGCCGCCGTCGAGGACGACCGCACGAACCGGTTCCCCGCCGCCTCGCTCGACAAGCTCGGCGAGCTGGGCCTCTTCGGCGCGGTGGTGCCGCCCGACTCCGGCGGTCTCGGTCTCGACGGCGCCGCCTACGCTCTCATCGCCGAGGAGATCGGCCGCGGCTCCGCCACCCTCGCCGCCGTGCTCGCGAGCCATCTCGACGCCGCCGAGGCGGTGCTGCGTCTGGGCTCAGTCGAGCAGCATCGCCGTCTCCTGCCCGCCCTCGCCTCGGGCACGCTCCGCGGGGGAACGGTGCGGTCGGTAGACGGGCACCGGCCGCGGGCCGCGCGTCAGGGCGACGGCTTCATCGTCTCGGGCCGCGGGCTCGTCGCCTCGCCCGGACGGCAGGCGACCCTGTTCGTACTCCTCGCGGAGGCGGAGGACGGCTTGCACGCCCTCCTTCTCGAAGCGGGTCAGCGCGGATTCACCCTGGTCGAGCCGTACCCGACGGTGGGACGTCGGGGTGGCGATCTCTGGCGCGTCGAGCTCGAGCCATGCCTCGTCCCCGCGGGTCAGGCCCTGGGCGGCGGCCGAGTCCTCGACGCGAAGGGCCTGGCCGCGCTCGACGGCCCCTCGCGAGTCCGCGAGGCGGCGTCGGCGGTGGGTCTGGCCCAGGCCGCCTTCGAGGCGGCGCTCCGCTACTCGCAGCAGCGCTCCGCCTTCGGTGTCCCAATCTGCCAGCACCAGGCGATCCAGCTCAAGCTCGCCGACATGGCCACGGCCATCGCGGTGTCGAGGCTCCTGACCCAGCGGGCGGCGGCGGGCGGCGAGGCGGGCGCCGTGCACGCGGCAATGGCGTGGCTGCACGCGGCGGAGACCGCCTCCGCAGTGACTCTCGAGTCCATGCGCATCCACGGCGGCTACGGCTATACCGCCGAATTTCCCGTGGAGCGTTACTATCGTGACGCGGCCATGCTGCTGGCGGGCGGGACGGACGGAGACGAGGTCCGTCATGCCATCGCCCGGCACGCCGCAGAGACGAGCCGGCTGGGCGCGGGAGCCCCATGAGCTACGGACGCTACTTCGAGGAGTTTTCGGTGGGTCAGCTCTTCAAGCACTGGCCGGGGCGCACCATCACCGAGGCCGACTGCACCTGGTTCGCCCTCCTGACCATGAACCAGCACCCCCTTCACTCCGACGCCCACTACGCCGAGACCTACACCCAGCACAAGCAGCGCGTGGTCCTGGGCCCGCTCGTCTACAGCGTGGTCATCGGCATGACGGTGGCGGACATCTCCGGGCGGGCCATCGCCAACCTCGAGGTGAATGCCCTCAAGCACGAGAAGCCCACCTTCATCGGCGACACCCTGTACGCGCAGAGCCGCGTCCTCGAGCTGAGCGAGTCCAAGCAGGGCGACCGCGGCGTCGTCACCGTGGAGACGACGGCGAGCAACCAGCGCAAGGAGCAGGTCTGCTCCTACACCCGCAAGGTCCTCGTGCCCAAGACGAACCATCCCACCCTCGGCCAGGGCAAGCTCCCGTACTGACATGCCGAGACCACCGCTGGAGGGTGTCCGCATCCTCGCCGTCTCCCAGTTCGGCGCCGGCCCGTTCGGGACCCAGGTGCTGGCCGACCTCGGCGCGGAGATCATCAAGATCGAAGACCCCGCGGTGGGCGGCGACAGCGCCCGCTACGTCCCGCCCTATCTCCACGAGCAGGACTCGCTCTACTTCCAGTCGTTCAATCGCGGCTCCAAGTCGCTCACCCTCAATCTCCAGCACGCGGCCGGCCAGGCCGTGCTGCACGATCTGGTCAAGGTGTCGGACGCCGTCTTCAACAACGTGCGGGGAGATCTTCCCGCCCGGCTGCGGCTGACCTACGAGACCCTCAAGACCGTCAATCCCCGCATCGTGTGCTGCTCCCTGAGCGGATTTGGCGCCCGCGGGCCGCGGGCCAGCGAGCCGGGTTTCGACTACCTCATCCAAGGCTACGCGGGCTACATGGGCATCACCGGGGAACCGGACGGGCCGCCCGGCAAGTGCGGAGTGAGCGTCATCGACTTCGCGGGCGGCTACGCGGGCATGGTCGGCCTCATGGTCGGCCTCTTCGAGGCGCAGCGCACTGGCGTGGGCCGCGATGTGGACGTCTCTCTCCTTGACACCGCGGTGAGCATGCTCTCCTACTTCGCCATCTGGACGCTGAACCGCGACTGGCAGCCCGAGCGCATCGCGGACTCGGGGCATCAGACACTGGTCCCCGCCCAGAACTTCCCCACACGCGACGGGTGGATTGTCGTCTTCTGCAACAAGGACAAGTTCTGGCAGGCCCTGATCGAGCGCCTGGAGCTGCCCGAGCTCGCCGAGGATGCGCGCTTCACGGGCTTCGCGGAGCGCCTCGCCCACAAGGCGGAGCTGGTGGAGATCCTGAAGGCGCGCTTCGCGACGAAGACCACCGCGGACTGGCTCGGCCTCCTGCGCGGGCATGTGCCCTGCGCTCCCGTCAACTCCGTGGCCGAGGCCCTCGAGGACGAGCAGGTCCGCGCCCGTGAGATGGTCATCGAGGTCGAGCACCCGCACTTCGGCCGCATCCGCGAGGTGGCCAGCCCCATCCGCACGGAGGGAGAGATCCGCCGGCCCGTGCGCGCTCCTTCCCTCGGCGAGCACACCGAGGCTATCCTGAGCGGCGTCCTGGGCTACGGGAGCCAGACCATCGCCCGGCTCCGGTCGGAGGGAGTGATCGGCAAATGAGCGACGTGCGGTTCCCGGCGCGGGAGACGATCCGCGGGCCTCGTCTCTCCGGAGCGGAGACGGCGCCCGAGGTCGAGGAGGCGGAGGAGGTCGACGTCGCCCTCGCGCCCCCCTGGATCACCATCCTGCACAACTGCGACTGTCACACCTTTGAGGACGTGGTGAAGCAGCTCATCAAGGCCATCGCGTGCTCGGAGGACCGCGCCTGGGAGATCGCGTGGGAGGTGCACAATACGGGCAAGGCGGTGGTCAAGGTCGGCCCGGAAACCGAATGCGTCCGAGTAGGAAACATCCTGGCCGCCACGGGATTGATCGTCACCGTCACGCAGTCCTAGCCTCGCGCATCCGCTTTCCGTCGTTCCCGCTTCCCTTTTTCGTCGCCGGACACCCTGTCACCGTGCGGACACGCGCCCTAGATTCCTGAATTTCTGCGCTTGTGACGCGGCGCGCGCGTGGCACTGCCCTTGCTCTCTCCACAGGCAGGAACACGCAGCGACAGAGATCGAACCAAGGAGATCGGGAATGACGCGGGCACCGTGGTACGCGAGACCGGAGTTCTGGATGCTGATGGGAACGCTCTTCGTGCCGTTCTTCTGGATCTTGCCGCTCAGCCGCGCAGCCTATGCGCGAGTCAGCGTTCGTCGGGAGCGTCGCTTCTAATCCCGCCACTCATCCCACGGGCCCCTGGCGGGCACCGGGTGCCGCAGCCTCGGCCTGTGGCGCCACCTACGGTGTGCGGGGCTCACCTACACCGGTCGCCGGCACGGCGGCGACCGGATCTTTCTTGGTAGGAACCGCGGGCGAGGTCAGGGCTCGCGGGCAGGGGGCCCGCTCACCAGGGTCCAGTCATCGACGCCGGGAACCTCAGGGGCGCTGGACGACGTGGTGGTGAGGGTCCGGCCCTTGCTGGGCGAGAACCACACCCACTCCTGCTCTCCCTGACCGAGCGCCTCGGCGGCCTCGCCCATCTCGGGGCCCGACTCGCCGGTCTCCTTTCGCTCGGCCTTGCGCGCCTTCTTGGCCTCCTGCTTGGCCTTGCGCGCGTCTTCCTTGCGGCGCCGGTCGCCGCGGTACATCCCAGGACGTCCCGCCATCGATCCCCCCTTGGGTGGCTCCCGGCCTCGGAGCGTGGGCGACCGCATGCTCGTCGATCATGATAACCGGGGCGCCGCGCCCTCACGAACATTTCTGGCTTCGGGCAGGGTTACATGACGGGCCCGATGATCCAGGGCGCGAATTCCTCCTCGCCCACGCCGGAGAGCTCGCTCTTCGAGCGCTTCCCCGACGCCACCGCCGCGATCTCCTCGAAGATCTGCCGTCCGACCTCGGGCAGCGGCGTGCCCTCGAGGATGACCCCGCAGTTGATGTCCATGTCCTCCTGCATGTGGCGGTACATGAGTGAGTTGGTGGCGAGCTTGATGGACGGCACGGGCTTGCAGCCGAAGACGGAGCCGCGCCCCGTGGTGAAGCAGATCATGTTGCAGCCACCCGCCACCAGGCCGGTGATGGAGACGGGATCGTGTCCCGGCGTGTCCATGAACACGAAGCCGCGTGTGGTGATGGGCTCCCCGTAGAGGAACACGTCGCGCATGGGCGTGGTCCCGCCCTTGGTCACGCCGCCCAGGGACTTCTCGAAGACGGTGGTGATGCCGCCCGCCTTGTTGCCGGGGGCGGGATTGTTGTCCATGCGCTCGATGCCGCGGCAGTACCACTCCCACCACTTGTAGCGATCGATGAGCTTCTTGGCCACTGCCTCGCTCACCGCGCGGCGGATCAGGAGGTGCTCGGCGCCGTAGATCTCGGGGGTCTCGGCGAGCACTCCCGTGCCGCCGTAGCGCACCAGCTCGTCCACGGCCCATCCGAGTGCGGGATTGGCTGTGATGCCGGAGTTGCTGTCGGAGCCGCCGCAGTTGGTCGCGAGCATGATCTCTGACACGGGCTGTTTGGAGCGTTTCGCGGCATTGGCCAGGGGCAGGAGCTTCGCCACCTCGGTGGCAGCCTTGTCTACCGTCTTCCTGATGCCCCCGGCTTCCTGGATGTTGATGACCATGGGCTTGCGCTCGGGATGCCCGGGCGCCGCCATGCGCTGCTTGTCCACCATCACCGCCGCCTGGTTCACCTCGCAGCCGAGGCCGACCAAGATGTAGGCGGCCACGTTCGGGTGCTTGGCGTAGCCCGCGAGCACGCGCTGCAGCGCCATGTGGTCCTCGCCGAAGAGCTCGGTGCCGCAGCCCGACTTGTGGGTGATGGCGAGCACACCGTCGATGTTGGGATAATCGCGAGAGACGTCGCGGAACTTGTCCTTGACGAACTGGCTCACGCTGGCCGAGCAGTTGACCCCGGAGATGATGGCCACGTAGTTGCGCGTGCCCACGCGGCCATCGTCGCGCAGGTAGCCGTCGAAGTAGCGCATCTGCTCCGGCGGGTAGTAGTCCACCGCCCGCACGTCGGCGCCAATCTCGTACTCGCGGTGGAGGTCGCCCACCGCGAGGTTCTGGGTGTGGACGTGATCCCCCACCGCGATGTCGGTGGTGGCGAAGCCGATCACCTGGCCGTAGCGCCGGACCTCCTCGCCCGTCTGCCGCGCGTGCCGCGCCACCTTGTGGCCGGGGCGGATGTCCTGCCGCACCTCGATGCGGCCGTCCATGTCCTCCAGCACGGTGCCCGCGGGAATCTCCTTCTTGGCGATGGCCACGTCGTCCCGTGGGTTGAGGACGAGGGCGACGTCGGTGATGGCGTAGGTAGCCATGGATGCTCCTCCTGTCCGGCGTGTATGCGGGGCAATCTACAGGCCGCCCGCGGACTTTGCAACGACGCGATTCCCTCGCCCCCCACCGGGGGAGAGGGTCAGGGGTGAGGGGGCAGACCTCGTCAGTGCTCGCAACGCGGCCAAAGCCTCCGGCACTTCCTTCCCTTTGGCCTCGATGACGCCGGAGGAGCTGCTCGACATCATCGGAGCGCGGGGTCGATGAGCGTGGCCCATATGTCCGACTCGCCCAGGGACATGCCGGGAGTATTGGGGCATGACTGTCCGAACTGCGCCCATTGACGCCCGAGGCGGCCGCGGTCATAGTCAGCCGCAAAGACCATGGCGAGCATGCCCAAGACCCAGTACACGAAGAGCGGTGATCTTCACATCGCGTATCAGGTCAGCGGAGCGGGCGGCCTCGTGCCCGGCTTCGTATCACACCTGGAGTATGGGTGGGAGCATCCCTGGGCTGCGCACTACTTCGAGCGCCTGGGGACCTTTTCGCGGCTCATCCGCTTCGACAAGCGCGGCACCGGCCTGGCTCTTCTCGGTATCATTCGCTGCCTGATGTCGCGCGAGCTCGCTCTTGTGCTCGTCCTGCTCTTGACGGGTTGTGCCAGCCAAGTCCCCAACACGAGGACCGTGGACTCCGAGGGTAACGCCCACGCCTGCCAGTCAATCCGCTCGGCCGTGCTCGCCCGTGACGCGAGTGCGCTCACCGTGCTTGATGTCCTATGCAACGGCGACCTTGTCGTCATCGCGGGGGCGCTTCCGCCCGACTACACGCCGGCGGTAGAAGCCGTGCACATCGCCCGGATGACACCAGGCGTGCGCCGCGTGGAGACCTTCTTCGTACCCAGGAGCGCGCGCGAGGCGAGCGATTCCGCCCTCGCGACCAGGGTCAGGACGGCCGTCGCGGGAAACGATGGCGCCGCGGCGGCGACCGACCTCACGGTCATCGCGGGGACCGTCGTGCTGGTCGGCGTCGTGGACGACCAGGCGAAGGCCGACCAAGTCGTCGCCAGTATCGGCGCTGTCTCGGGGGTCAAGAGCGTCAAGTCCTTTCTGCGGGTCAAGCCGTAGAGGACACGTACGCAAAGGAGACGAAAAATGAAGAAGAAGATCACCAGTTCGCACGTGCCGGACCCACCGCCGCAGACCTGGTCCAACTGCCTCGTGGTGGGCAACCAGGTCTTCATCGCGGGGATGGTCGCCCGGGGCGCCGAGGGAGCAGTGGGCGGGGACAGCATGTACACCCAGGCCCAGGCCATCTTCGCCAAGATCAAGCACCTGATGGAAGCCGCCGGTGGCACCATGAACGACATCGTGAAGGTGCTGATCTTCGTCACGGACATCAAGCGGCGTGACGAGGTCTGGAAGGCGCGGCGGGAAGTGTTCACGGGAGACTTTCCCGTGTCGACGCTGGTGGAGGTGAAGGCGCTGGCGGCGCCGGAGTTCCTGGTGGAGATCGAGGCCGTCGGAATTCTGGGGGCGGGAAAGGCGTAGGCTCTTGCCCCCCTCACCCACGCCCCCGCCCCCGCCCCCCCCACCCCCCCCCCCCCCCCCACCCCCCCCCCCCCCCCCCCCCCCCCCCCCCCCCCCCCCCCCCCCCCCCCCCCCCCCCCCCCCCCCCCCCCCCCCCCCCCCCCCCCCCCCCCCCCCCCCCCCCCCCCCCCCCCCCCCCC
>JBKOVG010000077.1:0-33538 GCA_046723845.1 Candidatus Methylomirabilota bacterium
ACGAGGCGAGGGCTGAGTCGATCTGGCGCAGTCAAGTTGGCCCGGCACTAGGCGGAGGGCTGCTCGCTCTCGAGGCGGGCGATCTTCGGAAAGACGTCGACGTCGGCCCGGCGCAGGTCCTCGACGAAGTCCACCTCGGTCCACGGCAGCCCCGTCACGTCGACGCCGGCCACGGGCTGCCGGCCCACGATCAGGTGCAGGGCGTCCTCGTACTCGCAGAGGCCGCGGCTCTCCTCGCTCACCTGGTCGAGCAGCCGCACGAGCTCCGGGGCGGCGGCCGGCCCGCACTTGAAGAAGCCGATGCCCTCGCCGACCTGGTCCCAGGCCGAGGGCATCACCTTCTTGCCGAGGGCGATCACTCGCTCGCCCTGAGTGTAGATCTTCACCTCCTCGCCCGTGTCCGCAAAGCCGCGGTCGATCAGCAGCGCATTGGGAGCGGGGGAGGCGACCAGGCGGCGGAGGAACTCCCGCGGGAAGACCACGTCGGCGTCCATGATCAGCGTGGGCCCGCCCAGGATCACGTCGCGCGCGGTGAGGAGCGAGAGGACCGAGCCCTGCTGATAGTCCGGGTTGTCGAGGCACTCCACGGTGAGGCCCGCGGGGGCCTGGGCGGCGAGCGTCCGGACCTGATCAGCGCAATGACCCACGACGATGACCGCGCGCCGGATGCCGACGGCGTGGAGCGCGTCCAGCATGCGGGCGAGGATAGGACGGCCGCCCACGGGCAGGAGTGACTTCTGGGTGTGATCGGTCAAGGGAGCCAGGCGGCGGGCGACGCCGGCAGCAAGGATGACCGCGGTCACCGCGCCGTCCTGCGCGCGGGGGCGTCGTGCCGCGAACGGAGCCGGGGCGTCCTCACGTCGGCTAAGGGTCGCATCCGAAGCCGCCCCTGTCTAGAATTTTCTCGCCCGCAGGAGCGCTTTCGTTTGACCTCGCCCGGGCCCTCTGGCACGATCAGCGCTGACGTCATCCAGTTCGGCCGCGTGGAGTCGCGGTCGCGATAAGCTTGGGCCAAGGAGGACGAGGCGCGGATGAGCCAGCTCTCGACCGATATGCAGGCGGCGGCCCTCACGGAGACTTTCCGTCGCGACGGCTTCGTGGTAGTGCCCGGTCTCTTCGACGCCGGGGAGATGCGCGACATCTCCGACTGGACCGACGAGGTGCAGGCACAGCCCGAGACGCCCGGCCGCGCCATGATGTACTTCGAGCCGAGCCTCCTCCGGCCGGGGGAGCGGGTGCTCCAGCGGGTGGAGAACTTCTGTCCCTTTCACCCAGGCTTCGCGAGCCTCTGCGACGGCGAGAAGCTCCGGGGCACCGTCGGCCGGCTCTTCGGCGAGCCCGCCGTCCTCTTCAAGGACAAGATCAACTACAAGCTCCCCGGGGGCGACGGCTTCAAGCCGCATCAGGATCAGCAGGCGGGCTGGAGCGTCTACGCCGACCTCTTCATCACCGCCATGGTCAGCATCGATGCCACCACCGAGGAGAACGGCTGCCTCGAGCTCTGCGCGGGTCAGCACACCCGCGGCCTCCTGGGGAGCGAGTGGACCCCCCTCACCGACGAAGACATGAAGCGCCTCCACGCTCGCGCGGTGCCCACCCGCCCCGGTGACGTGGTCTTCTTCGACTCCTACACCCCGCACGCCTCCGGCCCCAACCTCACCAGCGAGCGGCGGCGCGTGCTCTACATCACCTACAACCGCAGGTCCGCCGGTGATCATCGCGTGCAGTATTACGCGGACAAGCGGAAGAGCTTCCCTCCCGACATCGAGCGCGACCCGACCAAGACCTACACGTTCCGCGTCTGATTCACGCGATCCAGTCCAGCGGGTCCTCGTCGCGTCCGGGGACCTGTCCCTCCACGAAGATGCGATGCCAGATGGCGATCTGCATCAATCCCCAGAGGGCTCGGCTGGTATTGCCCCCCCGCTGTTGCTCACGCACGAGGGCCGCCACGCCCGCCGGCTTGAACCACCGCTGAAGCCCCGGATTCCTGGGCAGGAGCGAGGCGAGCTGATCGAGGAGATCGCCGTGCAGCCACTGCCGGATGGGCACAAAGAAGCCGCGCTTGCGCCTCCACACGTGGTCATGAGGCAGACGGCGCTCCGCCCAGCGCCGGAGCACGAGCTTGCCCGTGCGCCCCGCCACCTTCAGCGGGTCGGGCAGGGAGAGGCCGAACTCGACCAGGCGGTGATCGACGAAGGGCACGCGTCCTTCCACCCCGAACCCCATGAGCACGCGATCGAGCTTCACGAGCAGGTCGTCGGGAAGATAGGTCGTGAGATCCACGTACTGTCCCCGTGAGAGCGCGCTCCAGCGCCGGGGCGCCCGCTGCCATGCCGCGATGAATGGGGCGCGCCGGTGCCGGGCTGCGGCGCGGAGCTCCTGCCCGAACGTCTGGCGCACCCAGCGATCTCGCCAGTAGCCGCGGGTGCGAAAGCCGCCGGAGCCGGGCGCGACGAGGTTTTGCAGCCAGCGCTGGAGCGGGTGCCGCCGGTAGCGCCCATAGCCCGCGAACACTTCGTCGCCGCCCTCACCGGTGAGGACGACCTTGAGCTCCCCGGCCGCCCGCTCGGCGAGGAAGGAGGTGGGCAGGCTCGCATAGTCGTGGAGCAGGTCGTCGGTGGACCACACGGTGTAGGGCAGCCGCCGGAACACCGCCTCGCGGTCCAGCACCACCTCGTTGTGCTTGGCCCCGAACCGGCGCGCGATGGCCGCGGCCTGTCCCAGCTCGTCGCTCGCCCGGATGTCCGCGTACCCCGCGGAGAACGTCTGCACGGTCCGGCCGCTCAGCTCGGCGATCAGGGCGAGGAGCGAGCCGGAGTCGACTCCGCTCGACAGAAACAGGCCGTACGGCACGTCGGCGCGCAGATGCTCGATCATGACGCGGCGGACGAGCGGCTCGAATTCCTCCGCAGCCTCGTCGAGACTGATCCGCCGCGGCCGGACCTCGAGGGGTGACCAGTAGCGGTGCTCGCGCAGGCGAAGCTTTGCATCCACCACGAGGGCGGTGCCCGGAGCCAGGCGGCGGATCCCTCGCACGAGGCCGGCCTCTCCGGTGTTGAAGCGATGCTGGAGAAACTCCACGACGGCACGGGGCTCGAGCTCGGGCTCCCTCGGCCACACCGCGAGCAGCGCCTTCAGCTCGGAGGCGAAGAGGAACCGGTCGGGAAGCTCCGCGTAGTAGAGCGGCTTGATGCCCAGGCGATCGCGGGCCAGCACGAGCTCGCCGGCCTCCCGGTCGTAGAGGGCGAAGGCGAACATCCCGTGCAGCGTGGCCAGGGCGCGCAGGCCGTCCAGCGCGTAGGCATGGAGGATGATCTCGCTGTCCGAGCCCGACCGAAAACGCCGGCCCCGCGCCTCGAGCGGCGGCCGCAGCTCCACGAAGTTGTAGATCTCGCCGTTGGCGACGAGGGCGAGCCGGTCGTCGACCATGGGCTGATGTCCGCCCTCGAGGTCGATGATGGACAGCCGCGTGTTGACGAGACCCACCGATCCCGTCTGGTGGATGCCGAGGTCGTCGGGACCGCGATGGGCCAGGGCCGCCGCCATGCGCCGAAGCGCGCCCTCGTCGGGCTCGCCGTGCCGCATGAGCACACCCGCTATGCCGCACATGACGAGACTCCGCTCCTCACGGAGCACGGTCCGATACCGAAGAGGACAGAGCGCATCCGAGCATCCTCCCGCCCGGCTCGATGACGGCCTCCGGATCCGGAGGCGATCGAGTCCGCCGCGTTTGGGTTGTCGTGGTCAGGGGTCGTCGCGGGTGGGGCGCGACCGTCCGCTGCGCGCACAAGCGCGCGCGGGTGCGGGTCCCGCGGAACGCGATCAGCCCGACAGAGCAAAGCTAAGCGGAGGGGGAGCGCGCGGATCGGACGAGGAGAGCGGGATGAACGGAGCGGGATCGTCCGATAACGGGCATTGGAGCACGACGAGGATCGGTACGGGGCGCAGGCAGCGGACGACGGGAGCCTCGGCGAGGCCCGTGGCCGAAGTGATGTATCCGACGATCTCGTCGAAGTCGTCGTCATCGAAGATGCCGTGCTGCCAGGTGGGATCGGGGGGGTCGGCATAGGCCAGCGGCGTCAGCGCGGCGACGAACGCGATGACGAAGAGCGCGAGACCGATACGGAAGACTCGCCGTGGCACTGGGTGATTAGGTACTACCAGCCGATGCGGCGTGTCAATCAATGATTCCGCGCCATGAAGCTGCCCGAAACTTGAACAGGGGTGCCGTCTCTGGCAAGGTCTATGAGTGATCCGCCCTCCCGGAGCGCCATGACGCCGCATCACCGTGTCCTCCTCCGTCTCGCCCCGTATCTCCGGGCTCACTGGCCGGCGGTGATCGCGGGCGCCCTCTGCGCCCTCGCCGCGGGCGCCCTCGGCGGCGCCATCGCGTGGCTGGTCAAGCCGGTCATGGACGAGGTCTTTGTCAACCGCGATCTCACCATGCTCAAGCTCGTGCCCCTCGCCGTGCTCGCCGTGTCCATCGTGAAGGGCGTGGCAGCCTACGGCGAGGGCTACTTCATCGCCTCGGCCAGCGCGCGAGCGGTGGCCAGGCTCCGCCGCGAGGTCTACGCCCACATCCAGGGCATGCCCGTCTCCTTCTTCATCTCCCAGCATTCGGGCGAGCTGCAGGCCCGCGTGGTCACGGACGTCAACCGGGTGGCGCGGCTCTTCTCCTACCTCGTGGTGGACACCGTGCGCCGGTCGGGAACCATCGCGGCCATGCTCGCGGTGATGTTCGTGCGGAGCTGGGCCCTCGCCCTGGTGGCGGTGGTCATCTTCCCCGCCCTCGCGGTGGCGGTGTGGGCGCTCGGCCGCAAGCTCTACCGCATCAATCGGCGGACGCGGGAGCGGGTGGCCGAGCTCTTCGTGGTCCTCCAGGAGTCCTTCACGGGAGCCAAGATCGTCAAAGCCTTCGGGCGCGAGCAGTCCGAGCAGAAACGCTGGGATCGGCTCAACCGGCGGCTCCTCGACCTCGCCCTCAAGGACATCAGCATCGACGAGCTGTCCAAGGCGGTAATCGAGGTGCTGGGAGCCGTGAGCATCGTGGGCATCGTGTGGTACGCGGGCTCCCTGGTCATCGCGGGCACCATGACGCCCGGCGACGCCTTCTCCTTCATGGCCGCGGTGGCCCTCCTCCAGCGCGCGGTGGGCGAGCTGATCCGCTCTTTCAACACCGTGCAGCAGTCTCTCCCCTCCGTGGAGCGCGTGTTCGAGATCCTCGACACCCCCCCCACCATCGTCGACGCCCCCGGAGCGAAGCCGCTCACGGACTTCCGCGATCGCCTCGCCTTCGAGGACGTGTCCTTCCGCTACCCGGGCGCGGAGAGCGACGCTCTTCGCCACGTCTCGCTAACCATCCACCGTGGGGAGCGGGTCGCCTTCGTGGGGCTCTCGGGCTCGGGAAAAACCACCCTCATGGACCTCCTCCCTCGCCTCAACGACGTCTCCGCGGGGCGCATCACCATCGACGGGCGCGACCTGCGCCAGGTCACCCTCGTCTCGCTGCGCGGGCTGTTCGGCCTCGTGACCCAGGGCACCTTCCTGTTCCGCGACACCGCGGAGTACAACATCGCCTACGGCAAGCCCGGGGCGAGCCGGGAGGAGATCGAGGAGGCGGCCCGTCGCGCCCACGCGCACGACTTCATCATGGCGCTCCCCGAGGGCTACCAGACGGTGGTGGGCGAGCGCGGGGTCAAGCTCTCGGGTGGCCAGCGGCAGCGCATCGCCATCGCGCGCGCCTTCGTGAAGAACCCGCCCATCCTCATCCTCGACGAGGCAACCTCGGAGCTGGACGCGGAGAGCGAGTCGCTCATCCAGGACGCCCTCGCCGATCTCATGCGGGGGCGCACCCTCCTCATCATCGCCCACCGGCTGCGGACCGTGCGAGACGCGGACCGGGTGGTGGTGGTCCACGAGGGGCAGATCGCGGAGACGGGCGGCCACGGGGAGCTCCTCGCGCGCTCGGACGGGATCTATCGTCGTCTCGCCTCGCTCCAGCTCCTCGACCTGGGCGCCGACTGAGTTGTTTTGTCCCCCGCGCGCGGAATTTTTTCGAGGAAAGAGCGCGCGGATCTTGATTCCAGCCAGAGATTCTGGTACTCAAGATAGCCGTGGAACTCAGAGGATGACGACGTTGGCTCTGCGAGTGGCGGTCGCGCTGCTGGCTGTCCTGTCTCTCGCTTCTCCCGCTTACGCCTATCTCGATCCGGGCACCGGCAGCATGCTCGTGTCCGCGGTCATCGGCGTGGCGGCGGCGGTGGGGCTGGCGCTGAAGATGTTCTGGTACCGCGTCATCGGCCTCTTCCGCGGGAAGAAAGGCGGGATCCAGCCCGGCCACGTCGACGGCGCGCCCTCGGCGAAAGAGTAGCGCCCGAACCCGCGACACCCATGAAGGTGTGGCAGGACTGGCGTGACTTCCGCCGCTTCCGGGCGCTCCCGCCGCGTGACCGCAACATCGTCTTCTATTCCGAGACTCACCAGGACTGGCATCACCTCCAGCCCCTCATCGATTTCCTGACCGAGCGGCTGTCCCGCACCGTCTGCCACATCTCCTCGGAGCCCACCGTTGCCTTCCCCGCGCCCCGCCCGAACCAGCACACCTTTCGCGTGGGCGCCGGCGTGCTCTGCACCTGGCTCTTCCAGACCCTCAAGGCCGACGTCATGGTCCTGACCATGCTCGACCTCCACAACTTCCAGCTCAAGCGCTCGATCCATCCCGTGCACTACATCTACGTGTTCCACAGCATGGGCAGCACGCACATGGTCGACCACGAGACCTCCTACGACCACTACGAGAGCCTCCTCCCCACGGGGCCGCATCACGTGGCGGAGCTGCGCCGACGCGAGGAGCTCAAGGGACTGCCCGCCAAGCACATCTTCCCCTACGGCTATCCGCGCCTAGAGCGGCTGGTCGAGGTCGCGGCGGCGGCGCCCCGGCGCCCCTCGTCTCCGACCACCGTCCTCCTCGCCCCCACCTGGGGCGAGCAATCGACGCTCAATGTATGCGGCGAGTCCCTCATCACCGCCCTCCTCGATGGCGGCATCCGCGTGATCCTTCGCCCGCACTACCAGACGGGCCGCCTCGCTCCCCGTCTCATCGAGGGCCTCGTCGCCCGCTTCGGGGCCCATCCGGGCTTCCGCCACGTGGAGCGAATGGAGGAGAGCGGCTCCCTGCTCGAGTCGGATCTCCTGATCAGCGACTGGTCGGCCATGGCCATCGAGTACGCTCTCGGCTTCGGCAAGCCCGTGCTCTTCGTGGACGTGCCGCCCCGCGTGCGCAACCCGAAGTGGTCGGAGCTCGGCATCGAGCCCATGGAGATGCGCATCCGCCGCGAGCTGGGCGCCATCCTGCCCCTGGACCGCATCGCGGAGGCGCCGCGCTATGTCGCGGAGCTCGTGGCCGGAGCCGCGGATTTCCGCGAGCGGACGGTGTCCCTCCGGGAGTCGTGGACGTTCAACTTCGGCCACAGCGTGGAGGCGGGGGCGCGGGAGATCGCCCGCATCGCGGATGCCCAGGCCGGGGTCGGCTCTTTCGGGACGCCGCTCGAGGCGAAGCGCGCCCAGGGCGTGACGTAGTGGCGCCGCGCCGGCGGCTCTTGCGGGCGGCCATGCAGGAGATGAGCCGGTTCTTCAACTAGCGGCGATCGCTCTGGCCTGGCTCGCCGCAGTGGCCGGCGCTCCCTCGCTGGTCCCGGCGGAGGAGCGCGATGCCGACCGCCTCCGCGTCGTCACCCGGCGTCTCGACCTCGTTTTCAGCCTCGAGGGCGGAAATCCGATCGCCTGGCGTGCCTGCCATCCCTCGTGCGCTCCCGGAGACGGCCGAGTGGTCTCCCTGGACTTCGCCGGGGTTGAGGGCCCGCCGCAGGCGCGGCTCCGGCTCCGCGGCCCCGGGGCGCCCGTCGATCTCGACCGCCTGCGCTTCACCGCGGAGACGCGCGAGGACACGCAGTCACGGATGATGACCTTCCAGGCCGACCTCCCCGTGGACGGGGTGCGTCTCGTCAAGACCTTCGCGGTGTCCCGGGACACGTACGACGTCACCCTCACCGTCGAGCTGCAGGGGCCGAACGCGGTCCAGCTCATGGCGGGGCAACACCTCGAGCTGGAGCTCGACGCCGGCCCCGCGCTCTTCCCGCCGCCGTCACCCGGCTTCGCGGGAATGCTGGAGCACGTGCAGCGCGTGGTCGTCGGCCCCCACGGTGTCCGCGTGGTCGGAGATCGGAAGGCCGACGGTCGTCCGCTCGGCGCCGGGGACTGGGCGGGCATCCGTAACCGGTTCTGGGTCATCGCAGTCCGCCCCGACGGCGCAGCCTCGATGGAACCGCGTGCCGGGGAAGGCCTGACGGTAGCGATGACCGAGGCGCCGACACGGCTCGCCTGGAGGCTGAGGTTCTACTCGGGCCCGGTGGAGCTGAGCGCGCTGCGAGCCGAGGACCCCGAGCTGGGACGACTCTTCCTCTCCGGCCTTTGGTGGTGGCTACGCGCGCTGAGCCTCGGCCTCTTCCACCTGCTCCGCGGGCTCACCGCGGTCATGGGCTACGCTGGCGTCGCCATCATCGCCCTCGCGGGAGCGGTGAAGCTCCTGCTCCTGCCGCTGACTCTGGTCGCCGGCCGGCTCCAGGACCAGGTCAACGCGACCCAGGCGCGCCTCCAGCCGGGACTCGACGCGATCAACGCCGCCCATCGAGGTGAGGAGCGCACGCGGCGCACGCTCGCCCTCTACCGGGAGACGGGGATCCATCCCCTTTACACGCTCAAGAGCCTCGTGGGCTTCCTCATCCAGGTGCCCATCTTCATCGCGGTCTTCGACATGCTCGCGGAGGACTTCGATCTCCTGGGCGTCCCTTTGCTATGGATCCGCGACCTCGCGCAGCCGGATCACCTGGTGCGGCTGCCCGGGTGCGTGCCCTTCTTCGGCTGCCACCTCAACCTGCTGCCCTTTCTCATGAGCAGCATCTCGATCACGGCCTCGCTGTGCCATCACTCCACGGTCCTGCCACCCGCCCTCGCGCGGAAGCAGCACCGCAACCTCACGGCCATGGCGGTAGCGTTCTTCCTGCTCTTCTACACCTTCCCCGCCTGCATGGTCCTCTACTGGACATCCACCAACGCCATCCAGCTCCTGAGCCAGGAGATCGCCCACGCCGGGCGCCGCCTCCGCCACCCACCACCCGCCTAGCCAGGAAGTTTCACGAAGGCCACGCGTGCACCCGGCCGGGTGGCGTCGGGGGAGGGGTGCGCTCAGGCGGAGTGGGACCCCCTCGTCCTGCACGCAGCTCGCAGGGCTGCGATTCAGGCGAGCGGGTGACGGAGCATGAGGGCACCCCTCCCCCCGACGACAGGCCCCGGCCGCCCTGCGCTCAGAGGTTCGTGAGTGATTCGTGAATGAATAGACCGGCTAGGGGTCGAGAATCTCGGGGAAGTCCCGGATGATGCGGTGCGGGCGCTCGGCGATGCCGGGGGCCAGGCCCACGCCTTCGCGGTCGATCCAGATGCCGCGGAGGCCGAGACGCTGCGGCGCGGCCACGTCCCACTCGAAGTGGTCGCCCACCATCCACGCGTCTTTCGGAAGGACGCTCAGGCGCTCGAGGACGTGGCGGTACACCGCCTCGTCGGGCTTGCCCGTGCCGAACTCGCCCTCGATGAGGATCACGTCGAAGTAGCGGCCAAGATCGAACGTCTCGATCTTGCGCCGCTGATGGCTCTTGTCGCCGTTGGTGACGAGGGCCATGGTCACGCCGTGCTCCCGCAGCCGGCCGAGGGTCTCCTCCACGCGCGGGAAGAGGCGCATGGCCTGCCAGCGGCGGGCGGCGAAGTCCTCGGCGATGGCGAGGGCAACAGTCTCGTTGGGCGTGCCCAATCGCGCGAAGCCCTCCGCCACGATCTTGCTCCAGGCGCCCAGCATGTTGGTCCGCTCGCGACGGTGGCGCTCGGGATCGTCCCAGAACCAGCGGCGGGCGAATCGCACCGATTCCACGAGCCGGGCGCTGTCGATGCCCGCCGGGGTCGCCACGGCGTGGCAGGCCGCCGTCCAGCACTCGTCCACGCCCCCCGAATAGTCGAGGAGGGTGTCGTCGAGATCCACGAGGAGGGTCTTCATGCCTCCACGGGCTCCTCGGTGGGCGCTCCGAAGGGAGGTAACTCGGGGCGGCAGACCGCGCGGAAGTTGCACCAGCGGCAGATGCGCAGCTCCTCCGTCTTCTCGAAGTTCGCCTCCTCGGCGAGGTTGTGCTCGGGGTCCTTCAGGTAGGCTTTCATGGCGCGCACGGAGAGCCGGATGTGCTCGCGCACGCGATCGAGACTCACCTCGTCCCAGGGATGCGTGGCGACCTTGCCCTCGCGCAGGTTCACCTCCAGGAGATCCACCCGGGAGAGCTCCACGTGCATCACCTCGAGGGCGTACATGGCATAACCGCCGAGCTGGATGCCCGCTCCCTCGCCAGTGCCCCCCGTCTTCCAGTCCACGAGCTGGAGACGGTCGGCGTCGTTCCAGTAACCGAAGTCCGGCGCCGAGAAGAGGCGGGTCCCCTCGAAGGCGAAGGAGCCGATATCCTCGACGAAGGACCATCGCTCGGGCGGGGTGCGCTTGATGTCGGCGAGGAGGGGAAGCCGGTGGAAGTTGCGCAGACAGCGAACCACGTGATCGCGCAGGGCCTGCCACTCACCGTCGCGGATGGGCACGCCGTACTCGTGCTCGAACAGTCCGGTGCGCTTGGGCTCGGCCCGGTAGAGGCCGTCGCGGGAGCCGCGCCACTCGAGCCGCATCTGGCGCACGGTGTCCTCGACGAGCGCGGCCTCGGAGAGAGCGTGACCCTCGCGCATGGCGAGGAGGGCGCGTTCGATCGCCTCGTGCACGAGACGGCCCGCCCACATCTGGCGGGTGCCCAGCTTCTTCAGCACGTAGAGCTGGCGAACGAGGGGATCGGCCTCGGCGTCCCAGCCGCCCCACGAGCCGTAGTACTGGTAGAAGTAGCGGCGCCGGCACTCCTTGAAGCAGTTGTCGCGGGTGCGCGACCAGGAGAACTCGTTGACGAGATCGGCCACGTTTCGATCTTATCAGGTCGCTCGCGGGGCCGGACCGGATTGACAGCCGCCCGACCTCCCCCTAGACTCCGTTCCGCGACCTACCCGGGTCGACGCACCCAACCGCCGCCGCGGCAAGGAGACATCGACATGAGTGACGAGAGCGCGGGACTGACGCGCCGGGACGTCATCAAGGCCGGTACCACCGCCACCCTTGCCGGCTACGCGGTTGGCGTGGAGAAAGCCCTGGCCCAGGCAATCAAGACCGACACCCAGGGCATCATCGCGGGCGACGCCGAGGTCGCCATCGGCAGCTACAAGATGCCGGTGTACGAGGCCCGCCCCGCCTCGGGCGGCCCTGCCCCCATCGTCGTCTGCATCTCGGAGATCTGGGGGGTGCACGAGTGGGTGCGCGACATGACCCGCCGCTTTGCCAAGGCGGGCTTCTATTCCGTGGCGCCCGAGCTCTTCAAGCGCGAGGGCGGCGTCGGGCAGCTCCCCAACATCCAGGACATCCTCAAGATCGTCCTCGCCGTGCCGCGCAAGCAGGTGCTGGGTGACGTCGCGGCGACGGTGGACTGGGCGAAGAAACGCCCGGGCGTCCGCGCCGACCGTGCCGGCGTCACCGGCTGGTGCTGGGGCGGCTCCACCGTCTATCAGGTCGCCGCGACCAACCCGGACATGAAGGCGGGCGTGGTCTGGTACGGGCCGCCCGCCCGGCCGTATCCCGATCAGCCCAACCCGGTGACCGGGTTCGACGTGGCCAAGGACATCAAGATCCCGATGCTGGGTCTCTTCGGCGAGACGGACACCGGCCCCAGCCCCGCGGAGGCCCGCACGATGTTCAACCTGCTGAAGGCGAACAACCCCGCCGACGAGCTCGTGGTGTACTCCGGAGCGGGCCACGGTTTCATGGCGGACTATCGCCCCTCGTACAACGCCACGGCGGCCGCCGACGCCTGGAAGCGCTGCACGGGCTGGTTCGACACGTACCTCAAGGCCTGAGCGACGGCGCTCGAGGAGGCGGCATGCCATTCGTCAACATCCGGATCTACGAGGGGTGGGGCAAGGAGCGGAAGGACGAGATCGCCAAGCGGGTGACGGGCGCCATCACCGACGTCACCGGGCTCCCCAGGGAAGCGGTGTGGGTGGTGATCGAGGAGGTCAAGCCCAGCGACTGGTACGCGGCGGGCAAGCCGGGGGAGCCGATCAAGAAGTGACGGGCGAGGTCCGCGATCCGCGCTTCACCGCCGTGGTGGGCCCCAAGGTCGAGTTCGCGAAGATCGCGGGCGATTGCCTCTTCACCGAGGGACCTCTCTGGCATCCCTCGGGCAAGTATCTCTTGTGGAGCGACATGCCGGGCGATCATCTGAGGCGATGGTCGGCCGCGGACGGCGTGACCACGTTTCGCAAGCCGTGCAACAAGTCCAACGGCCTCACCTGGGACCGGCAGGGGCGCCTGCTCGCCTGCGAGCACGCGTCGAGCCAGGTCTCCCGCACCGAGCCCGACGGGCGCATCACGCCCGTGGCCACGCACTACGACGGCAAGCAGCTCAACAGCCCCAACGACATCGTCTGCGCGGCCGACGGCGGCATCTACTTCAGCGATCCGCCGTACGGCCGCATGGACTTCTACGGAGTGAAGCGCGAGCAGGAGCTCAGTTTTCAGGGCGTCTACCGCGCGGGCAGCGATCCGAAGCGCCCGACGCTGGTGGTGGACGATTTCGACCGGCCCAACGGTCTCTGCTTCTCGCGGGACGGCCGGCGCCTCTTCGTCAACGACACCGCCCGCAAGCACATCCGCGTCTTCGATGTGAAGGCCGACGGCGGCCTCACGGGCGGCCGGGTGTGGGCGGAGACCATCGGCGAGGGCAAGGGCGCGCCCGACGGCATGAAGATCGACTCCGCGGGCAATGTCTACTGCTGCGGGCCAGGCGGCGTGCACGTCTTCGATCCCGAGGCGATGTGCCTCGGGGTGATCCACGTGCCGGAGCCCACGGCGAACTTTACCTGGGGTGACGACGACTACCGCAGTCTCTACATCACCGCATCCACGTCCGTGTACAGGATCCGCGTCCAGGTCCCGGGCTTGCCCGCCCTGTAGCGCGCGGAGCGACCGCCAAAGGAGGCCGTCATGACTCGCTTGCTCACCCTGCTCGTGGCCGCGCTGCTCGCCCTGCCCGTGGCGGCCGAGGCGCAGAAGCCGATCAAGGTCGGCATGCCAATCCCCCTGTCGGGACCGCCCGCGCTCTTCGGTGACCCCGCCTCGAAGGGGGCCCAGATGTACGTGGACGAGCTCAACGCCAAGGGCGGCGTCCTCGGGCGGAAGATCGAGCTCATCATCCGCGACTCCAAGGCCGACGCCAACGAGGCGGTGCGGGTCTCCCGCGAGCTCATCCTCAAGGAGAACGTGGACTTCCTCGTGGGCACCCTTACCTCCGCGGAAGGGCCGGCCGTCTCCGTGGTGGCCAAGGAGAACAAGATCGTCTTCATCGCGCCCATCCCGAAGACCGATCAGCTCACTGCGGCCGACAAGCTCCATCCCTACGTCTTCCGGGTGGCCGCCACCACCACCATGGAGGGCCGGAGCGCGGCGGAGATCGTGTCCAAGTGGCCGGTGACCAAGATCGCCACCATCGCCTTCGACTACGCCTACGGCCAGGACGTGACCAAGGCTTTCGTGGACTACATCAAGAAGATCAAGCCGAGCGTGGAGATCGTGGACCAGCAGTGGCCCAAGCTCGGCGAGCAGGATTACAACCCGTTCATCAACGCCATGATGGCCAAGAAGCCCGAGGCGATAGTCTCGTCGATCTGGGGCGGCTTCTTCGTCACCTTCTCCAAACAGGCCAAGGCCCTCGGCATGTTCGACGCCATCAAGCTCAACTTCATCGGCCTCGGCGAGGCGGGCTCGCCGGAGACGACCAAGTCCATGGGGGCGGACTATCCGGTGGGGATCTGGGGCAACTCCTACGACGCCTTCTACTGGGACGAGTCCGCGCCCGCGCATCGTGACTACACCGCGCGCATCTCGAAGTACCTGAAGGACGAGTATCCATCGTCCTGGGCCATCCAGGGCTACATCGGCATGCAGTTCCTCGCGGAGGCGATCAAGAAGGCGAACAGCGCGGAGTCGGACAAGGTCTCCAAGGCCCTCCTCGGCCTGACCGTGGACACGCCGGCGGGCAAGCTCACCATCCGCGAGAAGGACCACCAGGCCAACCGCGGCCAGCTCTACGGCAAGACGGTGAAGGAGGCGAAGTATCCCTTCGCCATCATGAAGCCCGTGACGTACGTCGATCCCACCAAGTTCATGGACTAGTCGGCGCAGCGGAGAGGGGCGGCGGCCCGCCCCTCTCCGCACCTCTTCGTGCCAGACCTCTCCTTCGTCTTCGCCCAGTCCCTGAGCGGCCTCACCGCCGCCATGTTTCTTTTTCTCATCGCCTCCGGGCTCTCCCTCATCTTCGGGGTCCTGCGCGTGCTCAACTTCGCCCACGGGACCTTCTACATGCTGGGCGCCTACGCCGCCTATCAGATCGTCCAGTGGATGGGCACGGGACCGGTGAGCTTCTGGCTCTCGGCTCTCGGGGCAGCGCTCGGCGTCGCGCTCCTGGGCGGCATCGTGGAGCGTTTCCTCTTCCAGCGCCTCTACGGAAAGGAAGAGCTCTACCAGCTCCTCTTCACCTACGCCCTCGTGCTTATCCTGGGCGACGCCGCCAAGCTCATCTGGGGGACGCAGCAGAAATCGCTGAGCCGGCCTCCCGGTCTCTCGGGCGCGGTGACCATGCTGGGCGCCACCATTCCCTCCTACAACCTCTTCATCATCCTCCTCGGCCCCGCCATCGCCCTCGGCTTCTGGTTCGCGCTGCAGCGCACGCGGGCGGGCCGACTCATCCGCGCGGCGGCCCTCGACCGCGAGACCCTGGGCGCCCTCGGCGTGAACGTGAACGCACTCTACACCGGCGTCTTCGTGCTCGCCTCCTTCCTGGGGGGACTGGGCGGGGCCCTCATCACGCCGATGCGCGCCATCGTGCCGGGCATGGACACCGACGTCATCGTGGAGGCCTTCGTGGTGGTGGTCATCGGCGGCCTCGGCTCCTTCTGGGGCACCTTCCTCGGCGCCCTCATCTACGGACAGGTCCTGTCCTTCGGCATCCTGTTCTTCCCGCGCTTCTCCATCTTCTCGATCTTCGCTCTCATGGCCGCCGTGCTCATCGTGCGCCCCTGGGGCCTCCTCGGTCGGCCGCTCCGATGAGTCTCCGCCGCATCCCCTGGGCGGTCCTCGTGTTCGTGGCCGCACTCTTCGTGCCCGCGCTCGGTTCGCGCTACTACACCTTCCTCGCCAACGACGTCCTCATCTGGGCCCTGTTCGCCACCAGCCTCAACCTGCTCGTCGGCTATACCGGCCTCGTCTCCTTCGGGCACGCCGCGTACTTCGGCATCGGCGCCTACACCACGGGCATCCTCATGAAGAAAGCCGGCGTGTCCTTCCTGCTCGCCTTCCCTGCCGCCGGCCTTCTCGCCGCCCTCTTCGCCCTCCTGTTCGGCTTCTTCTGCGTGCGCCTCACGCGTATCTACTTCGCCATGCTCACCCTGGCCTTCGCCCAGATCGTGTGGGCGGTGTGCTTCAAGTGGAACGAGGTGACGGGGGGCGAGCAGGGCATGCCGGAGATCCCCTATCCCGACTTCGGCTGGATCGACCGCGTGGCCGCCTTCGTGCCCGCGCTGGGCGGCTATCGCACCGCGGAGCAGTTCTACTTCCTCACCCTGGTCCTCGTCGCGGTCTGCCTGCTCATCCTCCGCCGCATCGTGGGCTCGCCCTTCGGGCGCATGCTCGCCACCATCCGCGAGAATCCCGAGCGCGCGGAGTTCATCGGGATCAACGTGCGCCGCTACGAGCTGGCTGCCTTCGTGCTCGCGGGCGCCTTCGCAGGGCTGGCGGGCGGGCTCTTCGGCATCTTCAACCGCGGCGTGTTTCCCGACTTTGCCTACTGGACCAAGTCTTCCGAAGTACTGATCATGACGCTGCTGGGCGGCATGGGCGCCTTCTTCGGCCCCGCCCTGGGCGCGGCCGTGCTCATCTGGCTGAACCAGCAGATCGTGTCCTACACGGAGTACTGGCCGCTCGTCCTCGGCACCATCCTCGTGGTCCTCCTCTTCGTGTTCCCGGGCGGCATCGCGGGCACGCTCGCCCTCCTCCTGCGACGCTCCCGCCGAGGCGTGGCCCGTGCTTGAGGTCCAGGGTCTTCGCAAGAGCTTCGCGGGCTTCCAGGCCGTGGGCGGCGTGAGCTTCAGCGTGCCCCGCGGCTCCATCAGCGCCATCATCGGCCCCAACGGCGCGGGCAAGACCACGCTGTTCAACCTGATCACCGGCCACCTGCAGCCCGACGCGGGGAGCGTGCGCTTCAACGACCGCGAGGTCACGGGCATCGCGCCGCACGATCTCTGCCGCCTCGGCATGGGCCGCTCCTTCCAGCGGACGAACATCTTCCCCAAGCTCACGGTGTACGAGAACATCCAGGCCGCCTACCTCTCCCATCGCGGGCGCGGCTGGAACCTCTTCACCCCCGTGGAGCGGCTGTATCGCGAGGAAACGGAGGCCCTCCTCGCCGCCGTCGGCCTCCTCGACAAGGCGGGCGAGGTCGCAGGCTTCCTCTCCCACGGCAACCAGAAGCAGATCGAGCTGGGCATCGCGCTCGCCCTGGAGCCGGTCATCCTCCTCCTCGACGAGCCCACCGCGGGCATGTCGGCCCAGGAGACGCGCGAGTCCATCCAGCTCATCGAGCGCATCGGGCGGGAGCGCGGCCTCACCCTGCTCTTCACCGAGCACGACATGGAGGTGGTGTTCGCCATTGCCCATCGCATCACCGTGCTCCACCAGGGCCAGGTCATCGCCGATGGCACGCCCGACGAGGTGCGTCGGCACGCGGACGTCCGCCGGGTCTATCTAGGAGAGCGGCGGTGACCGCGCCCATCCTGACCGTGGAGGACCTCTACACCTCGTATGGACTCTCCCAGGTGCTCTTCGGCGTCTCGCTGGAAGTCGCGACGGGGGAGTGCGTGTGCCTCCTCGGCCGCAACGGCGTGGGCAAGACCACGACCATGCGCAGCATCATGGGGCTGACGCCGCCGCGCCAGGGCCGGGTCATGTGGAAGGGCAAGGACGTGGCGGGGCGCGCGCCGCATCAGATCGCCGATCTCGGCATCGGCTTCGTGCCCGAGGACCGGCGCATCTTCTCCGACCTCACGGTGTGGGAGAACCTCGACGTGGCCACCCGCCGCCGGCCCGGCCACGCCGCGTGGACGCTCGATCGCGTGTTCGATCTCTTCCCCAAGCTGCGTGAGTTGGTCGGCCGGCAGGGCGGTTTCCTCTCGGGCGGGGAGCAGCAGATGCTCACCATCGCCCGCACCCTCATGGGCAATCCAGACCTGCTCCTGCTCGACGAGCCCTCCGAGGGCCTGGCCCCTCTCGTGGTCGACCATCTCAAGGAGCAGATCGAGCGGCTGAAGCAGGACGGCCTGACCATCCTCCTCGCCGAGCAGAACGTGGACTTCTGCCTCGACCTCGCCGATCGCGTCTACGTCCTCGAGAAGGGCCACATCCGCTACCACGGGACCGCCCAGGCCTTCCGGGAAGACGAGTCCATCCGCGCCCAGTACCTCGCCCTCTGATTTCTGGTAGGGTGTGGGCCATGGCGACCTTCATCATTACCTGTCCCTGCTGCAACGGCCGGCTCACCATCGACCCCAAGCTCGAAGCCGTGGTCGCCCACGAGGCGCCGCCGCGGCAGAGGTCGGGCCTGGGACTCGGCGAGGCGATCTCCTCCCTCGGGGGGGAGGCGGCCAAGCGGGCCGAGCGCTTCCGCGACCAGATGAAAGCCGAGCAGAACAAGTCGAAGGTGCTCGACGCCAAGCTCCAGCAGGCGCTCAAGAAGGCCAAGGACGATCCGTCGAAGCCGCTGAACCCGATGGACCTGGACTGAGCGCCGTTTCCGGTCGACATGCCGCCGGCATGTTGGGGATGAAGGACGAGGATGAAGCAGCTGACCTCGGCCGTCCTCAAGAGCGTCAGCCGTTCCTTCTACCTGTCGCTCCGGGTCCTCCCCTCGGCGGTCCGGCCTGCCATCGCGCTCGCCTATCTCCTCGCTCGCGCCGCCGACTCCATCGCCGACACCCGCCTCATCGATCGGCGGCTTCGCGTCACGCATCTCCTCGCTCTGCGTGACGAGCTCGACGCCTCCAGCCCGGCCCGCCTCGAGGCCATCGTCGCGGCGACCCGCGGCGCCTCGTCGCTGCCCGCCGAGCGCATCCTGCTCGAGCGCCTGCCCGACTGTCTCGCCGGCTACCGTGCCCTGCCCGCCGACGACCGCCGCCGCGTGCGCTCCGTGCTCGGCACCATCATCGAGGGCATGACGGAGGACCTGACGCGCTTCCCCGGCGAGGACGAGGGCGGGCTGGCTTCCCTCGAGACGCGCGCCGATCTCGATCGCTACACGTATCTGGTGGCGGGCTGCGTGGGCCAGTTCTGGACGGAGGTGCACGTGGCGCACCGCCCGCGCCTCCGTCACTGGGACCTCGAGGCGATGACGGCCCTCGGCATCCGCTTCGGCAAGGCGCTCCAACTCACCAACGTCCTGCGTGACCTGCCCCGCGATCTCCGCCAGGGCCGCTGCTACCTGCCGAGCCACGACCTCGCCCTGCTCGGCCTGGAGCCGAAGGACCTCCTCGACCCGCAGGCGGGGCCGCAGCTCCGTCCTCTCCTCGTGGAGCTGCTCAACGTCGCCCTCGACCACTACGAGGCGGGCTGGCGCTACACCTTCGCCATCCCCAAGCGGGAGACGCGCATGCGTCTGGCCTGCGCCTGGCCCCTCCTCATCGGCCTGCGCACCCTCGACCTCCTCGCCCAGTCGCCGAACTGGCTCGACCCCGCCATCGTGCTCAAGGTTCCGCGCTTCCGGGTGTACGGCATGATGGCGCAATCGGTGGCCACGGTGTGGTCCACCCGGGCGCTCGGCCGCAAGGCGCGCCAGCTCCGCGAGCGCATTCGCCTGTGATCCCCATCTTCCAGATCGACGCCTTCGCGGAGCGCCCCTTCGGGGGCAACCCGGCCGCGGTGGTCCTCGACGCCCAGCGCCTCTCCGAGCGGCAGATGCAGGCCGTCGCCTTCGAGATGCGGGTAGCGGGCACCGCCTTCCTCCTCCCCGCCACGCGGGCGGACGCGCAGTGGCGCCTCCGCCTCTTCACCCCCACCCGCGAGGTCGCCTACTCCGGCCACACCACCATGGCCGCCGTGCACGCCCTCGCTGAGTGCGGCCGGCTGCGCGACGATCACGTGGTGTTCGAGACGTTCAGCGGCAGCGTGCAGGCGAGCGTGGTAGCAAGCAACGCGCGCCGGCTCATCTGGCTCGAGCCGCGCGTGCCGGAGCTCCACCCCTTCACGGGACAGCTCGCGCACGTGCGCGAGGCGCTCGGGCTCGCCGCCGCCGCGGGCTGGGCCCACGCCGTCACCACGCCCGACCACGACCTGCTCGTCCCCGTGGCCGGGCTCGAGGTCCTGCGGGCCCTGCGACCCAACCTGGGTTCGCTCGGCGAGGTGGCGACCCACGCGGGCGTGCGCGGCGTCTGCGTCGTGTCCCGCGAGACGGTGGATCACGGCTCGGCGACCCACTGCCGCTTCTTCGCTCCCCACTACGGCATTCCCGAGGACATCGTGACCGGCTCGGTGCATTCCGCCATCGGCATCTGGCTCTTCGACGCGGGGCTGCTCCATCCGAGCGGCGCCCTCGCCGACTTCACGGCCGAGCAAGGCGACGGCCTCGGCCGGCCCGGCCGGCTGCGCGTGGAGCTCCAGCTCACGGACGGCAAGGTCGCCCGCGTCCGGGTCGGGGGCTCCGCCGTCACCGTGCTGGCTGGCAGCATCGCCGTGCCCGATCCGTGAGATTCCTCGGCGTCGACCTCGCCTGGAAGGACGGCAATGGCTCCGGCGTGGCCTGCCTCGAGGGCGCGCGCTTCCCCCTCGCGCTTCGCGAAGCGCCGCGCACGCTGGCGAGCCATCGCGCGGTCCTCACGTGGATCGCCCGGCGCGTGGCGCGCCGCCGCGCGGCCATCGGCATCGATGCGCCGCTGCTGGGACTGGGCGGGGGGCGGCGCGGCGGCGACAACGAGGTGGCGAGCGTGTTCGGGCGCTTTCACGCCTCGACCCACAGCCCGCCACGCTATCCCGGCCTCGACGCCTTCACCCGCGCCCTGCTCGGCGACTACGCGCTCGACTCCTTCGGTCCGGCCTGGCGTCCCGCCCTCGGCTGTCCCGCCATCCGCGAGGTATATCCCAACGCGTTACAGGTGCTCCTCTTCGGCCTCGCCGAGCGCCCCGGCCTCACCATCGTCAAGTACAAGCGGCAGCGCTTCGCGGGCAAGCGCGCGTGGGTGGAGCGAGGCCTGCGCGTGTTCATCACTCGCTGCGCGGAGGCGATCGGCGGCCGCTACGTCGCGGCCGGCGCGCCGGGCTGGCAGGCACTCCTCGCCGCCCGGCCGCGCGCGTCCATGTCATCCGCCGAGCTGAAGGACATCGAGGACCGCTGGGACGCCGTGCTCTGCGCCCTCGGCGCCGCGCTCGAGTGCTGCGCGCCGGGCTCCATGCGTTTCTATCCGGATGCGCCGGAGGTGTGGCGGCGCGGGTACATCCTCGCCCCCGTCTTCCCCATCGCGCGCGTGGGGCGAGGCGCGGCCAGGGCGTGAGGGCCCGCGCCCGGGCGACCCGCTGCTCCGCCTCCGCGCCTCGCCCAAGACGATCGAGGGCCACGGCCAGGTTCAGTCGCGCTTCCCGGTAGCCCGGGTTGAGCCGCAGCGCCCCTTCGAAGTGCGCGACGGCCTCCTGCGATCACGCGACGACTGCGGGGTGCGGAGGCGGCGTCCTCCGGCGCTTCGCCATGATCTGGTCACTCGACGGCGGACAGCTTCAGCAGGGCGTCGGGGTCGATGCGCGCCCGGCGAAGCTGCGCCGACCAGTGCAGGTGCGGGCCCGTGGCCCGTCCCGTGCTGCCCACCGCCCCGATGATCGCCCCGCGCTCCACGAGGGCGCCTTCCGTCACGTCGATCCGCTCGAGATGCATGTAGAGGGTATAGAGGCCCTCGCCGTGGTCGAGAGCGACGAGGCGCCCGCCGAAGAAGTGCTCGGCCACGAGGGCGACGCGCCCGCCGTTCGAGGCCACCACCAGCGTGCCCGCGGGCGCGGCGAAGTCCACGCCGGAGTGAGGGGAGCGCGGCTTACCGTTGATGATGCGCCGGAAGCCGAAGCCCTCGGACTTGACGTGGGAGGCGATGGGTGAGGTGAAGCGGCCGCGCCAGAGGCGGACGGAGGTGATGGTGTCGTACAGCGCGCGCAGCCGGACCGCCTCGGCCTCAGCGCGGCGCTCGTTGTCGGGGGACAGATCGACCATGCCCTTGGGCAAGGTCAGGCGCTGCACGGGGAAGCTCCGTGACTTGACGGTGATGCGCCCCGACGCGTGGTGCGGGGCGCCGCCCCCGTCCACGAAACCGACGCGCCACGGCAGGCGCCCCGGCTTGGTCTCGAGATCGATGCCGATGAGGGAGGCGTAGCCGTCGGCGTAGGGGAAGAAGAAGAGCGGCCGGCCCGCCACGCTGCCGTCCATCTCCGGGGCGCTCGCGGCGCCGGTGACCACGATCATGGCCACGTCGCCTTGGCGGAGCGCCGACGGCGTCACCGTCACCTTGAATGCCGCGGCGGGAGAGGCGAGGCCGAGGAGGACGGTGCCGGCGGCGGCCACCCTCGCGAGGCGGATCATGGCGCGATTGTACGCGCCCGCCGTCGAAGCTCGAAGAATCCCGGTCAGCGCGCTAGGAGGATTCGGGGCGTTGCTGGCGGAGGAACTGCTCGATCTCCGCCACGAGATCGGCGGAAGGCGGGAGCTCGTCCCCGCCGGACGGGGCGGGCTCCTCGACCTCGTCCTCCTCGGGAGCGCGGCTCTCGAGCTTGCGCACGTACTCGGCGATCTTGGGGTTCTGCCCCACCACCTCGGCGAGATTCCGCTCGAACTGCTCGGTCGCCTCGATGAGATCGGAGAGATCGGCTTCCGCGCCCAGCAGGTGGAGGACGCGCCGCACGAGGGCGAGGGCCGCCTTCGGATTTTCCACCCCCGAGACGTAGTGCGGGACGTTGGCCCACACGCTCGCCGTGGGCACACCCTTCTCGCGGCACACGGTGTTGAGCACGCCCACGATGCCCGTGGGGCCCTCGTAGCGCGAGGGCCGGATGCCGAGCTTGCTCGCGATGGTGGCATCGGCGGTGCCGCCCACCAGCCGCACGGGCCGGGTGTGTGGCACCTCGGCGAGGAGCGCACCCAGGGTGAGCACGAGCGAGGCATGCACGCGGTGCGCGAGATCGAGCACGGCGCCACAGTACGTGCGCCAGCGCAGGTGCGGCTCCGTCGCCACGCCCACGATGAGATCGTGGGCGAGGGCTGCGCTCCTGGACAGCGAGAAGTCCGTGGAGGGCCAGATGATCTCGCGCTCGGTCCGGCAGCCGGTCTTGAATCGCACGTGTGGCCGGGACATGCCGAAGTGGTAGAAGTCCTCCGGGTCGATGGTGGCCAGAGGCTCCGACGGCCAGATCTGGCCGAGGTAGCGGGCGGCGGTGGTGGCGGACTCAGCCGCGTCGTTCCACCCGGAAAACGCAAGGATCAGGAGAGGTTGCCGAAGCCCGCCCGGCTCCTCGAACATCGTCAGGGGATCACTCGAGGCCATGCACCTGTCTCCTGCGGGCAGGATGCCTGAGGGCCCTCATCCTCGCAAGGGCAAAAGCATACTGGCGGGGAAACCGAGCAAAACAAGAGTTGACTCGGCGCGCGAGGGTTCCGTATCATAGTCGCCGCTAAACGGGTCCCCTATCCCACGTCGTCACAGGAGGTCACGGTTATGCGTTCCAAGATCGCGACGGTTGCAGCGCTCATTGGGGTCGCTTTCCTGTCTGGCGCTTGCGCCACGTCCGAGCAGTGGGCCGAGTGGCGCGCCCACACAACGCACTTCGCCTCCGGTGACCACGCGTCGTTCTCCATGGGGAACAACATGCAGGGCACGAACCCCAGGGTGACCCGACTGGACATCGACAAGTCCCGCCAGGAGAACTGGTGGGGCCGGACCATCACCGTCGAGCCTGGCCAAGTCATCCAGAACTAGGCGGTACCTGACGTGATGTCTCGTCGACCCATCGCCACGGCCCTCGCCGTGGCGATCGTCACTCTGACGGTCGCCTTCGCCCACGCGGGACCGGCGGACTACCTCATGCCCGTTGACAAGCACACCACGCCCAAGGGACGCGCGCTCGCCACGAAGTATCGCCCCCAGCTCCTCGAGTTCTCGGACTACGTGTACCACTGCCTGCCGTATGTGGAGATCCGCAACGGCCTCGGCTTCAAGCGGGTGCCCAAGGAGACGGTCGACAATCGCTACGCCTCCGTGTGGGTGCGCGCCGAGCAGGCACCCGATGCCACCTTCGCCGCCATGCCGCTGGAGCGTCAGGCCTCGGCCATGTTCTCGCGGTACGGCGTTCCCATGCTGAGCCGGTTGGCGGCGTTTCCCGGCATCGAGAACGATCCTGACGTGTATGGCTACTCCGTGGCCGTGGAGTGGATCAAGCCCGGCAGCGATCCGAACCGGCCCACCATGGAGATCCTCGCCATATTCGCCGACAAGGCGAGCACCAAGGCCTTCCTGGGCAAGACCCTTCCTCCCGCCGACTACGTGCAGGGGATGAAGCTCAACTTCTTCGACGGCGACAAAGAAGTGGGGCGGTTGCCCATCGAGATCTGGGACGACAACTTCGTGTCGACCTACAAGGTCCCCGGTTACGAGGTGGAGAAGGGTAAAGTCTGCTCGTAGGTCCCGCTCGCCGTCGCATCTCCCCCGCGTTCCCCGTTGTTTGACAGCCCTCGCAGCCTCCGCTAGCATGGCTGCGAGGGACTGTTCATGAAATTCCCCGTGCGGCAGAAGACCCAGTTCTCGCTCGTCTATCTGCTCATTGCCGTCCTCGTGCTCTCCCTGGTGCAGAGCTGGCTCCTCGCCCCGCGGACGGTCGAGATCCCCATGAGCAAGTTCCTCACCCTGCTCCGTGAGAACAAGGTGGAGCGCGTCTCCATCACCGATCGCGAGATCCGCGGCACCCTCTGGCCGGGCGCCCTCCCCGCGCCCCAGCCGGGACCCGGCGACAAGGTGCGCAGCCTCGTCGGCGCAGACTCGCAGGTCACCGCCTTCACCACCACGCGCATCCCCGGCATCGACGACAGCAATTTGTTAAAGGAGTTCGAGCAGCACAAGGTCGAGTTCTCGGGGCGCGTGGAGAGCACCTTCTGGCGCGACTTCCTCTTCGGCTGGATCGTCCCCCTCGCCCTCATGATCGGGCTCTGGATGTTCGTCATGCGCCGCATGGGGGGCGGGCCGACCCAGGCCCTGTCCTTCGGCCGATCCAAGGCCAAGATCTACGACCGCAAGGAGCTCAAGACCACCTTCGCAGACGTGGCGGGCGTGGAGGAGGCCAAGGCGGAGCTCATGGAGGTCGTGGACTTCCTGAAGAACCCCAAGAAGTATCAGCGCCTGGGCGGCCGCATTCCCAAGGGCGTACTCCTCGTGGGCCCCCCGGGCACGGGCAAGACGCTCCTCGCGCGGGCGGTGGCCGGCGAGGCCGACGTGCCCTTCTTCTTCCTCTCAGGTTCCGAGTTCGTGGAGATGTTCGTGGGGGTGGGCGCCTCGCGCGTGCGCGACCTCTTCGAGCAGGCCAAGGAAAAGGCCCCGTGCATCGTCTTCATCGACGAGCTCGACGCCATCGGCAAGACGCGGGCGGGGACGACTGGCTTCGCGGGTGGCCACGACGAGCGCGAGCAGACCCTCAATCAGCTCCTCGCCGAGATGGACGGCTTCGACTCCTCCAAGGGCGTGATCATCATGGCCGCCACCAACCGCCCCGAGGTGCTCGACCCCGCCCTCCTCCGCGCCGGGCGCTTCGATCGCCAGGTGGTGGTGGACAAGCCCGACGTGAAGGGCCGCGAGGCCATCCTCAAGGTGCACGCGCGCAACGTGATCCTGGCTCCCAGCGTCGACCTCCACGTGCTCGCCGCGCGCACTCCGGGCATGGCGGGAGCCGACCTCGCCAACATCATCAACGAGGCGGCCCTTCTCGCCGCCCGCAAGGGCAAGGACGCGGTGGACATGCTCGATCTCGACGAGGCCGTCGATCGCGTGATCGGCGGCCTCGAGCGGAAGAGCCGCGTGCTGTCCGAGAAGGAGCGCGACATCGTGGCCCACCACGAGATCGGGCACGCCCTCGTCGCCTCCTCCCTCCCCGGCGCGGATCCCGTGCACAAGGTCACCATCATTCCGCGCGGGGTGGGCGCGCTCGGCGCGACGTACCAGCTTCCCCTGGAGGACCGCTATCTCCTCACCCGCACCGAGCTGGAGGACCGCATCGCGGTGCTCCTGGGCGGCCGCGCCGCCGAGGAGGTAGTGTACGGCGAGATCTCCACGGGGGCCCACAACGATCTCGATCGCGCCACCGAGATGGCGCGCCTGATGGTGATGCAGTACGGCATGTCGGACACGCTCGGGCCCATGACCTTCGGGGGCGGGCAGCAGGCCCTCTTCCTCAAGGGCTCGGGCTTCGGACACGAGCGTGAGTACAGCGACGAGACGGCCCAGGTCATCGACAGCGAGACCCGGGGCATCATCGACAAGATCTACGACCGCGTGCGGGGCCTCATCACGGATCGCAAGCCCGTGCTGCTGGCCGCCGCCACCGAGCTGAAAGCGAAGGAAACCATCGAAGGCGACCGCCTGCGCCAGCTGCTGGCCGGCGATTCGGCGGAGGAGACGCGATGATCCTGGTGAGGCGTGGAACGCTCGCAGTGATGCTGGTGATCGCGGCGGCCCTGGGAGTGGGCCTGGGCTCGTGGGGCGCCAGCGCGGTGGATCTGGTCAAGCAGCCGCAGGCCCCCGTGCCGCCCACGCCCGCCGTCGCGCCCGTGCAGAACACGCCGCTCCAGGCCGGCACCCAGGCCCCCGTGGTGCCCGCGGCCATGCCGGTGCCCCAGGGCAGCTTCGCCAAGGTCGCGGAGGCCGTCGGTCCCGCCGTGGTCAACATCAACACCTTCGCGCGGGGGGGCGGTGGGCGGACGCCCATCGAGGAGTTCTTCGGCGACGAGTTCCTCCGCCGCTTCTTCGGCGGCGAGCTGGAGCGCCAGCCTCAGCAGCGCAGCCTGGGCTCGGGCGTGATCGTGGACCCCTCCGGGATCTGCCTCACCAACGCGCACGTGGTCGAGCGCGCCACCGACATCGAGGTGGTGACGGCGGAGGGCAAGAAGCACAAGGCCAAGATCGTCGGCCTCGACAAGCGCACGGATCTGGCCGTCCTCCGCCTCCAGGGAGGCGGCCCCTATCCCTCGGCCGTGCTCGGCGACTCGGACAAGATCAAAGTGGGCGACTGGGTGCTCGCCATCGGCTCGCCGTTCGGTCTCCAGCAAACGGTGACGGCCGGGATCATCAGCGCCAAGGGACGCTCCATCGGCCAGGGGCCCTTCGACGATTTCCTCCAGACCGACGCCGCCATCAATCCGGGAAACTCCGGCGGCCCCCTCGTGAACATGTCGGGAGAGATCGTCGGCATCAACAGCGCCATCCTCTCCCGCTCCGGCGGCAACGTGGGTATCGGCTTCTCCATCCCCTCGAACATGGCGAAGCGGATCTACACGGAGCTCGCCACCAAAGGCAAGATCACGCGCGGCTGGATGGGCGTGTCCATCCAGGAGCTGACCCCCGAGCTGGCCAAGAGCTTCGGGCTCAAGGAACCGCGCGGCGTGCTCATCGCCGACGTGGTCAAGGACAGCCCCGCCGATCGTGCCGGGCTCACCTCCGGCGATGTGCTGATGGAGTTCGACGGCAAGCGCGTGGACACGCCCCAGGATCTCCAGAAGATCGTGGCGGCCACCGCGCCGGGCAAGGGCGTGCCCGTCCGCGTCTGGCGGGACAAGGGCGACAAGATGCTCGAGATCAAGCTCGGCGAGACCCCCGAGGAAACCGCCCAGGCCGTCGAGCCCGGCAACAAGGGCAAGAGCCTCCTCGGCCTCGACACCCGCCCCATCACGCCGGAGATCCAGCGGCAGCTCAACCTCCGCACGCCGGACGGCGTCATCGTGGCCCGCGTGGAGGACGAGAGCGCGGCGGCCGAGGCTGGCCTGCAGCGGGGCGACGTGGTCCGCGAGGTCAATCGCCAGCGCATCCGCAACATGCAGGACTTCGAGCGCGCCACCCAGGGGATCAAGCCCGGAGACCGCGTCACCATGCTGCTCCAGCGCGGCCCGCAGCCGCTCTACGTGGCCTTCACGGTAGCCCGCGGCTAGACCCACTCCGCCGGACATCCACCAGCGCCCCGGCCTCCCGCCGGGGCGCGATCTGTCTGCTACACTTACGTTGAGTGGGAGGCCGACACCAGGCTTCCCGTTCTGCTAAACAGCATGGAATACAGGGACTATTACAAGATTCTCGGCGTGCCCAAGAACGCCGACGACAAGGCGATCAAGACCGCCTACCGGCGGCTCGCCCGCAAGCACCATCCTGACGTCTCCAAGGGCAAGGAATCGGCCGCCCGCTTCCAGGAGGTGGCCGAGGCGTATGAGGTCCTGAGCGACGCGGAGAAACGGAAGCGCTACGACACGCTCGGGCCTGACTGGCAGCGCTATGCTGAGGCCGGCGCGGGTGGACGCGGGCCCTTCGACGGTTCGCCCTATGGACGGACCGAGGTCCGCTTCGAGCAGGGCGGCGAGGGCTTCTCGGACTTCTTCCGCACGATCTTCGGCGATCTGGGTGGAGCCCGGAGGCCGCGCGGCTTCCGCGAGCCTCAGTACGTCGATCTCAACGACCTCATAGGTGGCGGCGGGGTCGGCGGCGGGGTGGAGCGAGGTGGCGACGTCGAGGTCGCCATCGAGCTCTCCCTGGAGGATGCCTTCACGGGAGTGAGCCGCCCGCTGTCGGTCGAGCTCGACGAGCCTTGCCCCGCCTGCGGCGGATCGGGCCACGTCAATCGCAAGCCGTGCCCGCAATGCCACGGCGGCGGGTGGGCCAAGAGCCGGCGCAACCTCGAGGTGAAGATTCCCGCCGGCGTGGAGGCGGGCTCTCGCATCCGCGTCGCCGGCGAGGGCGCGGGCGGCGCCCAGGGCGGCGGCCGAGGTGACATCTATCTCCGGATCACCGTGCGGCCCGATCCGCGCTTCGAGCGCAAGGGCGACGATCTGTACGTGACGCTGCCCGTCGCCGCGCACGATGCCGCCCTCGGCACCGAGATCTCGGTGCCGACGCTCAAGGGCCAGGTCTCGATGAAGATCCCGCCCGAGACGTCGAGCGGCCGCACCTTCCGGCTTCCCGGCTACGGGATGCCGCATCTCAAGGGCGGCGGCAAGGGCGACGAGTACGTGCAGGTGCAGCTGACCATCCCCTCCGGCCTGAGCCCGAAGGAGCGGGAGCTGTATCAGGGGCTCAAGAATCTCTGGACAGAGAGGACGACATGAAGTTCGACAAGTTCACCGTGAAAGCGCAGGAAGCCGTCCAGGCCGCACAGTCGCTCGCCGTGGAGGGCAGCCACCAGGCCATCGAGCCCGAGCATCTCCTCCTCGCCCTGCTCCAGCAGCAGGAGGGCGTGGTCGGTCCGCTCCTCGGCAAGCTGGGCGCGCGCCCCGAGCCGCTGGTGCGTGAGCTCAAGACGGCGCTGGGCAAGCTCCCCACCGTGAAGGGCGGCGGGCGCCAGTACGTCTCCGATCGTCTCGAGGCCGCCCTCACCCGCGCGTGGGACGAGGCGCAGCGGCTCAAGGACGAGTACTGCTCCACCGAGCACCTGCTCATCGGCATCGCCCAGGACAAGTCGGGCGAGGCGGGGCGCATTCTCACCAAGGCCGGCGTCACCCCCGAGGCCATCTACAAGGCCCTCGTCGACGTGCGCGGCTCCCAGCGCATCACCGACGCCAATCCCGAGGAGAAGTACCAGGCGCTCCAGCGCTACGCCAAGGACCTGACCGAGCTCGCGCGCAAGGGCAAGCTCGATCCCGTCATCGGGCGCGACGAGGAGATCCGCCGCGTGGTCCAGGTCCTCTCCCGGCGCACCAAGAACAATCCCGTGCTCATCGGGGAGCCGGGGGTGGGCAAGACGGCCATCGTGGAAGGCCTCGCCCAGCGCATCGTGGCTGGCGACGTGCCGGAAGGGCTCAAGGGCAAGCGCCTCCTCGCCATCGACATCGGGGCCATGGTCGCGGGCTCGAAGTATCGCGGCGAGTTCGAGGACCGCCTCAAGGCCGTGCTCCGCGAGATCACGGAAAGCGAGGGTGAGATCATCTGCTTCATCGACGAGCTCCACACCCTGGTGGGAGCGGGGGCGGCGGAGGGCGCGGTGGACGCGGCCAACATGCTCAAGCCCGCCCTCGCCCGCGGCGAGCTCCGCTGCGTGGGCGCCACCACCCTCGACGAGTACCGCAAGCACATCGAGAAGGACCCGGCCCTCGAGCGCCGCTTCCAGCCCGTGATGGTGAAGGAGCCCTCGGTGGAGGACACCATCGCCATCCTCCGCGGCCTCAAGGAGAAGTACGAGGTCCACCACAAGGTGAAGATCAAGGACGCGGCCCTGGTGGCGGCGGCCGTGCTCTCCCACCGCTACATCGCCGACCGCTTCCTGCCCGACAAGGCCATCGACCTCGTGGACGAGGCGGCCTCGCGGCTCCGCATCGAGATCGACTCCCTCCCCGCGGAAATCGACGAGATCCAGCGGCGCATCATGCAGCTCGGCATCGAGCGCGTGTCGGTGGCCCGCGAGTCGGATGCGGTGTCGAAGGAGCGGCTGGCCCGGCTCGACGCCGAGCTCACCGAACTCAAGGCGCGCTCCGACTCGCTCAAGGAGCACTGGCAGGCGGAGAAGGCGGCCATCCTGGCCATCGGCAAGATCAAGGAGGAGACGGAGGCGGCGCGGGCGGCCATCGAGGACGCCAAGCGGCGCGGCGACCTCGAGAAGGCCTCCGCCCTTCAGTACGGCACCCTCATCGAGCTCGATCGCAAGCTCGAGACGGAGAACGCCAAGCTCGCGGAGCTCCAGAAGAGCCGCCGCATGTTGAAGGAAGAGGTGGACGAGGAGGACGTGGCGGAGACGGTGGCCAAGTGGACGGGCATTCCCGTGACGCGCCTCCTCGAGGCGGAAGTGCAGAAACTCGTCCAGATGGAGGAGCGGCTGAGCCGCCGCGTGGTGGGCCAGAGCGAGGCCATCGTGGCCGTGGCCAACGCCGTGCGCCGCGCCCGCTCGGGGCTGTCGGATCCCCATCGTCCCATCGGGTCCTTCCTGTTCCTCGGTCCCACCGGCGTGGGCAAGACGGAGCTGGCGCGAGCCCTCGCGGAGTTTCTCTTCGACGACGAGCGCGCCATGATCCGCATCGACATGTCGGAGTACATGGAGAAGCACACGGTGTCGCGGCTCATCGGCGCGCCCCCCGGCTACGTCGGCTACGACGAGGGGGGCCAGCTCACGGAGGCGGTGCGCCGGCGCCCCTATTCCGTGGTGCTCTTCGACGAGGTCGAGAAGGCGCACGGCGACGTCTTCAACGTGCTCCTCCAGCTCCTCGACGACGGCCGCCTCACCGACGGTCACGGCCGTACCGTCGACTTCCGCAACACCGTGGTCATCATGACCTCGAACCTCGGCAGCCATCTCTTCAACGAGGAGCAGGATCCCCAGCGTCTGCGCCGGGAGATCATGGACGTGCTGAAGCAGTCGCTGCGGCCGGAGTTCCTGAACCGCATCGACGAGATCGTGGTGTTCAAGGCCCTCGGGCGCGAGGAGATCGGCCGCATCGTGTCGATCCAGGTCGCGCACCTGGTGAAGCGCCTGGCCGACAAGCGGATCAGCCTCACCCTGACGCCGGCCGCCGTGGAACTGCTGGCCCGGGAAGGCTACGATCCCGTGTACGGGGCCCGGCCGCTCAAGCGGACCATCCAGCGCCTCGTCCAGGATCCGCTTGCCCTCAAGCTGCTCGACGGCACCTTCAAGGAAGGCGACGCGGTGGTGGCCGACGCGAAGGGCGGGGAGATCGTCTTCAGCAAGCAGGTTGAGGGGCAGCCTGTCTGATCCAGCTCACCTGTGGCAGTATGGGCCTCCATGCCGGAGACCCGCTGCCACGGATGACTGAGCCCGGCGCTTTCTTCGAGCGGGACGGTGATCGCTTCATCCCCTCCGTCCTCACCCGCGGGCCGTGGCGTCCCGAGCACCAGCACGGAGGACCGCCGTCGGCGCTGATGGCGCGCACCCTCGAGGCGGAGGCCGACTGCCTCCATCTCGCGCGCTTCACCATCGACTTCGTCCGGCCCGTCCCCATCGCGCCGCTCACCCTGCGCGTGGAGCAGCAGCGGGACGGGCGCCGCGCGCGCAACTACGTGGTCGAGCTCAGGAGCGAGGACCACGCGGTGGTGGCGCGGGCCACTGCGCTCGTCCTCCGCCCCGAGCCCGCGGCGTCGGACGTCGCCATCACGCGCGAGCGTCTGGAGCCCCCACCCGCGGAGTCCGAGCCCTTCGTCTTCCCGTTCTTCCGCTCGAGCGTCGGCTATCACACGGCCATCGAGTCGCGCGTGGCCAGGGGACGCGTGGGCTCCGGGAAGGCCGCGCTCTGGATGCGTCAGCGCGTGCCCCTCGTCGCCGGCGAGGTACCATCGCCCGCCCAGCGCATCCTGGTCATGGCCGACTCGGGTAGCGGCGTGGGGGCGGTGCTCGATCCCGTGAGTTTCGCGCCCTTCATCAACGCCGATCTGAGCGTCTCGCTCCACCGCCTGCCCGAGGGCGAATGGATGGGCCTGGAGGCGGTGACGACCATCGAGCCCCACGGCGTGGGGCTGACCCGGACGCGGCTCTACGATTTGCATGGGCCAATCGGGGAGGGGTTGCAGTCGCTGGTGGCTGGGCGCATGACCGCGTCCTGACGAATCCCTGCTCCGGGCGCCCGCATCTCAAGCGGGGATGGAGACGGTCAACGGAAGCCCCGTGATCCGAGCGCGAAGCGCCATCTACTACGGCTGGATCCTGCTCATCGCCGTGGTCTTCGTGATGCTCGCCGGATCAGGCATTCGCGCGGTCTTTGGCGTCTTCATCAAGCCCATCGAGGCCGAGTTCGCGTGGACCCGCCAACAGCTCTCGGGGGCGGCGGCCCTGTCCCTCTTCGTGCTGGGCGCGGTCGGCCCCGCGGTAGGCTGGCTCGCCGACACCTGGGGACCGCGGCGTGTGATGCTCCTTTCCTCGGCCGTCCTCGGCATCGGCACCGTGCTCGCCTCCTTCGTGGGACATCTCTGGCAGCTCTACGCGAGCGCGGGCGTGCTCATGGCCATGGGCTCGGGCGGGCTCAGCATGGCCACGTCGTCGAGCATCGCGGCCCGCTGGTTCGTGGCGCGCCGCGGGCTCATCCTCGGCATCCTGGGCGGCGCCATGTCCGCCGGCCAGATGCTGGTGGTGCCGCTCTCCATGGTTCTCATCGGGCTCTACGGCTGGCGCGCGTCATTCCTCTGGCTGGGCGTGGGTGTCCTCGTTCTCGCCATCCCGGTGATCCTGGCCCTCGTGCGTGACGATCCCCGGGACAAGGGCCTCGAGCCCTATGGGGCGAACACCGCCGCCGCCCAGGCCTTCGGCGGCGCCCGCGACGAGCGGCGCGTACCCGTGTCCGAGGCGATGAGCAGCCCCGCCTTCTGGCTGCTCGCCTCGACCTTCTTCGTGTGCGGCTACACCTCCAATGGCCTGGTGCTGACGCATCTCATCCCGCACGCGGCGGAGCACGGCTTCTCGGAGATCCACGCCGCGCAGGCGCTGGGGCTCATGGGCGCCATGAACATCGTGGGCACTATCCTCTCCGGCTGGATCTGCGATCGCTTCGGGCGGAAGGGGCCGCTCGCCTTCTACTACGGCGTCCGAGGGCTCTCGCTGATCTTCCTCCTCTACGTGTGGAACGTGCCCTCGCTCCACATCTTCGCGGCCATCTTCGGCCTCAACTACATCTCCACCGTTCCCCCCACCACTACGCTCACCGCCAACATCTTCGGGCGCCTCTCCGTGGGCGCGCTGTCGGGCTGGATCTATTTCTCCCACCAGGTCGGCTCGGCCATCGGGGCGTGGGCGGGCGGAGCGATCTTCGACGCCACGGGCTCCTACTCGTGGGCCTTCCTGTCGGCCGCCGTCATGGCCTTCATCGCGGCGGGGCTCTCGTTGCTGATCAGGGAAGTCCCCGTGAGCGCCCGGCCCACACGACTGCCCACGCCGACCGGCGCGCCCGTTCCCGCGGGCTAGCCTGGATTATTCACGAGTGCCGCACGTGCGATCGGGGCGGGTGGCGTCGGGGGCGGGCGGAGCGCTCCGGCGGAGTGGGACCCCCGAAGCCTGTGCGCCGCCCGGAGGGCGGCGATTCAGCGGAGTGGGTGACGCAGCGGGAGCGCTCCCCCGCCC
>JBKOVG010000280.1:0-5770 GCA_046723845.1 Candidatus Methylomirabilota bacterium
CGCTGGACTAGTGACCGCCGCCTGCCGCCGGGCGCACCCAGCCGCCGTGCACCGGATGGTGCGAGCAGATGAACTCCAGGAAGGCCGGCCGGCCCTTGGCGTTCTCGTCGAAGGCGCGGCGCAGGGCGGGGATGATCTCCGAGGGCTGCGTCACGTCCTCGGCGTGGAAGCCCACCGCCCTGGCCATGCTGGCCATGCACGCCGAGTCGTGCGGTGAGACCTGGTAGGTATAGGGATCATGGCCCGCGCCCCAAAAGCCGGGGCCGTAGCCGGAGTAGCCGCCGTTGTTGATGTGGATGGTCGTGATGCCGATTTTGTAGCGGGCGACTGCCTCGAAGTTCCCCATCATGTAGCAGACGCCCGCGTCGCCCGTGACGTGCACGCACTGCCGGTCGGGATAGGCGAGCTTGGCCGCGATGGCCCCGGCGAGGCTGAAGCCCAAGGTCGACACGTTGCCCCAGCCAAGATAGCCGCGGGGGATCTGCGCCTCGTAGACCGTGCTCGTCTGATCGCGCGTGTTGCCGGAGTCCGCGGTCAGGAACGACTTCTGCGGGTCCAGCACCTTCATGAGATCGCCGAACACACGATACGGGTTGATGGGCGTCTCGCTCGATTCCATCCAGGGACGGAACTTCTCCATGAAGGCCTGCTTGCCCTTCCTGATCTCCTCGAGGAGCGCGGGATTCTTGCCGCCGCCCTTGGCGCCGAGCTCGTCGATCAGGGCCTGGAGGGTGAGCTTGGCGTCGCCGATCACCGCGTGCCGGGTCTCGTAGCTCCGGTTGATGTCGAGGATGTCCACCGTGCACTGGACGATGGTCTTCTTGTCGGCCCCGGGAATGGAGTGGCTGAAGCGGTTGGGAAAGAGGCTCGAGCCGATGGAGAAGAGCACGTCCGCCTTGTTCAGGAAATGCTCGGCCAGCGAGCCGCGCACGCCCACGGACAGCGGATGCTGCTCGGGGAAGACGCCCTTGGCCTTCAGCGTCGTGAGCACGGGCACCTGGGCCAGCTCCGCGAAGCGCTCGAGCTCGCCCGCGGCGTCGGCATAGAGCACGCCCTCGCCCACATAGAGGAGCGGATCCGTGGCGGCCAGGAGCACGCGCACCGCCGTCTTCACGTCGTCGGGATCGGGGCCCGAGCGCCAGCCCTTCACGGGCGCGTAAGGATGCTCGTCCGCGTCGTACTCGCCGAGATCCCGCGGGATGAGAAGGAGCACGGGGCCGGGCCGGCCGGAGCGGAGATGCGTGAAGGCGCGGCGCACGTAGTCGGGGATGAGGTCGGCGCGATCGACCTTGCCCACCCACTTGGTCACCGACCGGAAGGCCTCGGCCATGTCGAAGTGCGTGTGCCGGCTCGCCCCCTGGCCCACGCCTTCCGCGATGACGAGGAGGGGAGAGGAGTCCTCCCAAGCCTGGGCGATGGCGCCGTAGGCCATCTGGATGCCCGCGGCGTTCAGATTCGCCATCACCGTGCACACGCCGATCTGCTTGCCGCAGGTGACGCGCGAGTAGGCGTCGGCCACCGCGACGGCGAAGCGCTCCTCGCCCATCATCAAGATGGGCACCCCTTCCTCGCCCAGAGCATTGTTCACGTGATTGGTCGGATAGCAGCTGACCCAGGAAATGCCCTCGGACTTGAGGATGCGCGCGAAGCCGTTGGCCGCCTTGACTTTCATGGATGTGTCCTCCCGGCGCATGTCCTACCCCGACGGGAACGGCCTGTCAAGGCGGGCGGCTCTTGTAGAATAGCCACCATGTCAGCTCTTCCGAACGGCCGAAAGCTCGAGATCGTGACTGAGATTCCTGAGAGTGCCATGGTGGTGTTCGCCCATCCCGACGACGCGGAGATCGGCTCGGGCGGGGTGATCGCGAAGTGGGTGGCCGCGGGCTGCGAGGTCACCTACGTCCTCTGCACCAACGGTGATTCCGGCACTGCCGATCGTTCGCTTGCTCCCGACGAGCTCGCGAAGCGGCGGGCGGCCGAGCAGCGCGGCGCCGCCGACTTCATGGGCGTGCAGCACCTGGTCATGCTGGGTTATCCGGACGGCGAGCTGGAGGATACCCGCCAGTTTCTGGGCGACGTCGTGCATGCCATCCGCCGCTACCGGCCGTACACGGTGCTTGTCCACGATCCGTACCGCATGAAAGGCTTCCAACACCGCGATCATCGGAAGGCCGGCATCGTGACCACGGACGCCGTGTATCCCTACGCGCGCGATCACCTGCACTTTCCCGACCACATCACGCACGACGACCTCGAGCCCCACAAGGTGCGTGAGCTCTGGTACTGGGGGGCCGACGAGCCCGAGATCATCGTGGACGTCACTAGCTCGATCGACAAGCAGATCGCCGCGCTCGTGCGCCACGAGAGCCAAGTGCCGGGCTTCAACGTGCCACCGGGCCAGACCATCGGCGAGCGGGTGAAGCGCAACGCCGCGGACAACGCCACCGGCTACGACTTCGAGTACGGGGCGGTGTTCCGCCGCCTGATCGCCCGGCGGTAGCCGGTCACGTCATCGCGTCCCCTCTCCCTCACTGAGGGAGAGGGCAGGGTGAGGGTGTCCGTGCCATTGCAGAGTGTCTCCTTCTCACCCTGGCCCTCTCCCCCTTCGGGGGCGAAGAGATCAGGCTCCGTTACTTCTTCTCTTCCCGCTTCTCCGGCAGCGACGTGGCGGCATAGGTGCCCGCCATCCCGCGCACGTCGGGCTGATACGGGATGAGCGAGCCTGGGTTGTCCGGCGACAGCGCGATGGGCTGGCCCTCGCGCCGCCCGAGGGCGCGCTCCACCAGTTCGAAGAGCGGCATCTTGTCGTACTGGCTGTAGAAGCCCGCGGTGAGCCGGATGGGATCGCCGGAGTAGAAGCGCACGTACTGGGCCATGCGCTGGGCGAAGGAGTCGCCCGTCACGTCCCACGCGAGCTTGAAGAGGGCGATGCGCTCCTCTGCGGAGACGCCCGCGCGCCCGCGCACGTAGCGGTCGATGAGGGGCCGGATCTCGTTGTTCTGGAGATCGGCCTCGCTGGGCGCGTAGAAGAAGCCGCCCGCCGCCAAGGTCTGCACGATCTCCACGAAGCGGCTGTAGATCTTGCCCGTCTGGAGGTGGAAGGCGCGCAGCCCAGGTCCCCCCGGTACCCACACGCCGTTGGCGAGCCGCTGGGCCATGGCTTCCGAGCCGTAGAAGACCGCGCGCGCCACCTCCATGTGGCTCAGCATCTCGCCCAGCTTCTCCTGGATGTGGAGGAACCCCGTGATGCCGATGGCGTCGGCCACCTTCATGGCGAGGCCGCAGAAGAACTCGAGCTGGCTCAGCATGCGCGCGGAGGTCTGGACGTTCAGGAGCGCGTTGAAGTCGGCCCCCAGCCCGTTGATGAGATCGCCGCTGCCCGGGCGGCCGTCCACGAGGATGCGCTCCCACGGCACGAGCACGTCGTCGAACACCGCGATGCAATCCATCTCCTCGAAGCGGCTCGACAGGGGATGGTCGAAGCGCGAACGGGGCAGGGGCGCCACCGTCTCGCGGCAGATGAAGCTCAGCCCGGGGGTGTTGGAAGGAATGCCGAAGACCAGCCCGTAGGCGTCGTCGCCCGGGGGCACGCCCCCGAAGGGAATCACCGCCACCTCCTCGGTGATGGGAGCCATGGTGCCGAGCATCTTGGCCCCGCGCACCACGATGCCGTCGCTCGTCTCGCGCACCCGGCCCAGGTGGAGGAAGGGATCCTCCTGCTGCGCCGAGGTCTTGGAGCGATCGATCTGTGGGTTGATCAGCATGTGGGTGAGGAAAAGATCGTGCTCGCGCACGTGCTCGTAGTAGCGGGTGGCGTTCTCCCCGAAGCGGGCGCCCGCCCGCGCGAAGCGATCGGCCATGAGATGCCAGCCCGTCACGAACTGGTTCATGAAGTCGGGGGCGCGGCCCATGAAGCCGAAGTTGTGATCGGCGCGCAGCTTGAAGTGCTTGCGCTTCTTGACGAGCTCTTCGCGCGAGTAGGGCACCAGGAACGACGAGGAGACCGGCTCGCCCGTGGTGGGCGAGGGATAGGTCATGATGTCGCGGTAGGCGGGATCGAGCTGCATGTCGTACTGCTCGGCGATGGCGCGGATGGGCTCCTGGAAGAGCGGCTCCGCCGTCACGTCGGCGATGCGCCGGCCGCCCAGGTAGACGCAGGGCGCATTCTTCCGGAGTGACTCGACATATGCCTGTCCGCTACGAGCTGGCATGGTGGCGGTGTCCTTTCTCTACGGCTCCCGTCGTGGGCGCCGCATGCTGTTACACTACCCGGCGGCAAGCCGCCGCCGATCCGAACCGGGAGGACAAGATGCCACAGCTGAGGACACTCCTGCTCGCCCTGCTGACGATCGCCCTCGCCGCGCCCGGGCCCGCCCGCGCCCAGGTCACGCTCACCATGTCGTCGTGGGTCTCGCCCCAGCATCACCTGACGAGCGTGGTCTTGCAGGGATGGGCGACGGAGGTGGAGAAGGCGACGAACGGGCGGGTCAAGTTCACCATGCTGCCCAAGCATCCGTCCGCGCCGCCCGGCACCTTCGACGCCGTCCGCGACGGCCTCGTGGATCTTTCCTTCGTCACCGCCAGCTACACACCGGCCCGTCACATCCTTCCCCTCATCGCGGAATTGCCGGGGGCGGGGGAGACGGCGCTCATCAACTCCGTCGCCTACTCACGGATCTACTGGAAGTACTTCGACAAGGTGGCCGAGTACAAAGGGGTGAAGCTGCTCGGCGTGTTCACCCACGGCCCTGGCCAGATGTTTACCAAGCGCCCGGTGTCCGGGATCAACGACATCCAGGGGCTCAAGATCCGCACGGGCGGCGGCATCGCGGAGGCGGTGGCCAAGGCGCTCGGGACTTCGGCTTTCGTGAAGCCCGCCCCCGAGTCCTACGAGCTCCTGCAGTCCGGGGTGGCCGACGGCACCTTCTTCCCGCTGGAGTCGATCGTGTCCTTCAAGCTCGAGACCGTGCTGGAGCAGGCCACGCTCTTCCCCGGCGGGATGTACAGCTCGGCCTTCGGCTTCTTCATGAACGAGGACAAGTGGAACAAGATCCCCAAGGAAGATCAGGCCATCATCGAGAAGCTCTCCGGCGAGCACATCGCGCGGCTGGCCGGCGCCTCCTGGGACGAGGCGGACAAGAAGGGCCTGGACGCCCTCAAGAAGTCCGGGGTCAAGATCGTGAACGCCAGCCCCGCCTTCGTGGCCGAGGTCCAGAAGCGCTCCGCGCCCATCGTGGACGAATGGGTCAAGAAGGCGAGCGCCAAGGGCGTGGACGCGGCCAAGATCCTCGCGGAGTTCCGGGAGGAGCTCAAGAAGGTCGCCGCGGGAAAGTGACTGCCGCCGCGTCGGCTGCCTGGAAGCGCCACGCCGACGTCCTCCTCGGCCTGGTCGCCTCCGCCGTCCTCTTCGCCATGATGGGCCTCACCGTGGTGGACGTGGTGGCGCGCTACGTCTTCAACCGGCCCCTGCGCGGCGCCTTCGAGGTGACGGAGCTCATGCTCCTCGTGCTCATCTTCGCGGGGCTGCCCCTCGTGTCCTTCTCCGACGAGCACGCGGTGATGGACTTCGTCGACCGCCTGCTCGGCCCGCGCGCCCAGCGCTGGCTGGAGCGGGGCGTCCAGCTCGTGAACGCTGCCTTTATGCTCTTCCTCGCCTGGCTGATGTGGCGCAAAGCCAACCGCATCTGGGGCTACGGCGACACCACCGACGTCCTCCGCATCGTCTACGGGCCCTTCGTGTACTTCATGGTCGTCAGCCTCGCCCTGGCGG
>JBKOVG010000307.1:0-13521 GCA_046723845.1 Candidatus Methylomirabilota bacterium
GGGGCGTGGCCTCGATGTCGACGCCGACACGGTGATCGACGCCCGGGGCAGCACGGTCATCCCCGGCCTCATCGACTCGCACTGCCATCCCGTGTTCGGCGACTTCACCCCGCGCCAGCGGACCATCGACTTCATCGAGTCGGGCCTCAACGGCGGCCTCACCACCATGATCTCCGCGGGCGAGGTGCATCTGCCTGGCCGGCCCAAGGACATCACGGGGCTCAAGGCACTCGCGGTGGTCGCGGCCAAGGCTTACGCGAACCTGCGGCCTGCAGGGGTGAAGGTGCACGGCGGCGCGCCCATCCTCGAGCTCGGCATGGTCGAGGAGGACTTCGCCGAGATGGCCAGGCACGGCGTGAAGCTCGTTGGCGAGATCGGCCTGGGCTCGGTGAAGACGGGCAAGGACGCTGCCCCCATGGTGCGCTGGGCCAAGCAGCACGGCATGACGGTGACCATCCATACCGGCGGCCCGTCGATCGCCGGATCGAATCCCATCAGCGCCGAGGTGGTGCTGGAGGCCAATCCGCACGTGGTCGGCCACATCAACGGCGGCACCACCTCGATGAGCGAGCGCGAGATCGACTCGCTGGTGGCGACGCAGATGGCCCTCGAGATCGTCCACTGCGGCAACGGCAAGACGGCGCTCCACTCCCTCGCGCGGGCGAAGGAGGCGCAGGCCCTCCATCGCATCATCATCGGCAATGACGCGCCGTCGGGCACGGGTGTGGTGCCCCTCGGCATCCTGCGCGTGATCGCGCACCTCGCGTCGCTGGGCGGCGTCAGCCCCGAGGTGGCGATCTGCATGGCCACGGGGAACACCGCGCGTGTGTACGGCCTGCCCGTGGGCGCGATCGAGCCGGGGCGCGAGGCGGACCTCTGCATCGTGGACGCGCCGGTGGGATCGGTGGGCGCCACGGCGCTCCAGGCTCTCACCGCGGGAGATCTCTTCGGCATCTCCATGGTCCTGATCGACGGGCAGATCAAGATCGGCCGCAGCCGGAACACCCCGCCGGCGGCGCGCGCGGCGGAAGTGATCAAAGGACATGGCCCCACAGGCGGCGGCCACTAACCCCCTCTCCCTCAGGGAGGGAGAGGGCAGGGGTGAGGGTGGGCGAGACGAATGCTCTGCGCCCGCCCCTCACCTTCTCAGCCCTCGCCTCCCCGCTCGAGGCGAGCGGCTCAGCTCGAACGGCGCCCTCTCCCCTCAGGGGAGAGGGCGAAGGAACGATAGGAGGAGAGCATGAGGATCAGGAAGATGCTCACCGTGGTCGAGGAGATTCACGAGGACGGAGGCCGGCCGGTCGCGCCTCCTCTCCGAAAGGTCGCCGCCGTCGCGGTGATCGAGAACCCGTTCGCCGGGCGCTACGTCGAGGACCTCCAGGAGCTAGTGAAGACGGGGGAGGAGCTGGGCGAGCTGCTGGGCCGCCGTGCGGTAGCGGCTCTCGGCGCTCCCGTGCATTCCTACGGCAAGGCGGCCATCGTGGGCGAGCACGGCGAGTACGAGCACGCCGCGGCCATCCTCCATCCGACGCTCGGCACGCCCTTCCGCGCGGCGGTAGGCGGCGGCAAGGCCATCATCCCCTCGGCGAAGAAGCTGGGCGGTCCGGGCGCCACCATCGACGTACCGCTCCACTTCAAGGACGCGGCCTTCGTCCGCACGCACTTCGATGCCATGGAAGTGCGCCTCGCCGACGCGCCGCGGGCCGACGAGATCTTGGTCGCCCTCGCCGTCACCAACGGCGGCCGTCCGCACGCGCGGGTGGGCGGCCTCACCGTGGTCGAGGCCAAGAAGGAGGACGGCCTGCGATGAAATACGGGCTCCGGCTGCCGAGCTTCGCCCTCGGCCCCCGCACCGCGCCGCTCGCCGAGATGGGCGCCTATCTCCGCCGCGCCGAGGACCTGGGCTTCGACTCCGCCGTCTCCATCGATCACCTCCTCCTCACCCCGCCCGCCTACGCCTGCACCTGGCTCGAGCCGGTGGCGCTGCTCTCCGCCCTGGCCGGGGTCACGCGCACGATCAAGCTCGGCACCATGGTTCTCGTGCTACCGCTCCGCAATCCCGCCTACTTCGCCAAGGAGTGGGCGACCCTCGATCTGCTCTCGGGCGGCCGCAGCATCCTAGGTGTCGGCGTGGGGTGGCACGAAGAGGAATTCGCCCTCATGGGCATCCCCCACAAGGAGCGCGGGCGGCGCATGGACGAGATGCTCGAGCTGGTCACCGCACTGTGGGCGGGCGACAACGTGACGTACACGGGCAAGTACTACCAGGTGCGGAACCTCACCATCGACCCCAAGCCCGTCCAGCAGCCGCCGCCCATCTGGATCGGCGGGGGGAGCCAGCCCTTCGAGAAGGTGTACGGGCAGACGGTGACCAACATCGATCCCGTCCTCCGTCGCATCGCCAAGTACGCCAAGACCTGGGTCCCCCACTCCTCGGCCACCGCCGACATGGTCACGGGCGACTGGGAGAAGATCCAGCGCTTCATGGCGGAGTTCGGCCGTCGGCCGGGCGACATGACCAAGGTCTACTCGAACTTCGTCTACGTGCTGAAGAAGGGCGAGAAGGCCGAGGTCGCCGCGCCGCACTTCAAGGTCTACTCGGGCATGGACCTGCCGTACTGGAAAGAGTTCTATCTCCTCGGCGAGGCGGACGAGCTGGCGGGGAAGATCCGCGCCAAGGTCGCCGCCCTCGGCGGCTGCGAGCAGATCGTGCTCAATCCGCTCAACTGGAGCATGGAGCAGCTCGAGCTGCTGGCCAACGACGTCCTGCCGCGCGTCGCCCAGCCCTGAAGACCTCACGGGTCAGCCCCTGAGCGTCGCGCCCCGCCTCACGGGCCAGCGGATCAAGCGCGTCGAGGATCCGCGCCTTCTCATGGGGCAAGGTGCGTTCCTCGATGATCTCCGGCTCTCGGGCCTCCTCCATGCTGCCTTTGCGCGGAGCCTGCATGCCCATGCGGCCATCCGCGCGGTGGATCTCGCGCATGCCCGCCGCTCGCCGGGCGTGGCCGCGGCCCTTTCGGGCCGCGACCTCGCAGCGTGCCTCGAGCCGTTCGCGCCGCGTCTCGAGGGCGGCGGATTCTGGCCCACGGTATGGTCGCCGCTCGCACCCGAGCGCGCCCGATTCGTGGGGGAAGCGGTGGCCGCGGTGTGCGCGGAGAGCGCGGCACAGGCGGCGGACGCCCGTGAACTGATCGACGTCGACTACGAGCCGCTCGCCGCCATCGTGGACCCCGACCTGGCTGCCGCCCCCGGCGCCCCTCTCCTCCACGACGAGGTGCCCGGCAACGTGCTCTTCCACCGCCGCCAGAGCGAGGGCGACGTGGAGGGCGCCTTCGCCCGCGCGCACCTCGTGCTGCGCGAGACCTTCCACCACGCGCGCTGCAGCGCCTCGCCCCTCGAGGCGCGCGGCCTCGTCGCGTCATGGGAAGGCGACCGACTCACCGTGTGGTGCGGCACGCAGACGCCGCACCTGATCCGCACCGCGCTGGCCCGCGCTTTCCGGCTCCGCGAGGACCAGGTGCGGGTCATCGTGCCCGACACGGGCGGCGGCTTCGGCCAGAAGATGTGCGTGCTGCCCGAGGAGGCGGCGGTGGCGGCCCTCGCCCGCGTCGCGGGCCGGCCCGTGAAGTGGATCGAGACGCGGCGTGAGAACCTCGCTGCGGCGACCCAGGCGCGCGAGGGGCGCGTGGAGATCGAGGCGGCGGTTGACGCGCACGGCGTCCTCCTCGGCCTGCGCGCGCGTGTCGTCGCCGACAACGGCGCCTATCACATCCATCCGCTCACCGCCGCCCTCGAGCCCCTGGGCACGGCTTCCATCCTTCCCGGCCCCTACCGGACGCCCGCCTACGCGTGGGAGGCCCTCGCGGTGGCGACCAACAAGCCTCCGCTCGCCGCCTATCGCGGGGTGGGGATGACCATGGGCGCCTTCGTGATGGAGCGCACCCTCGATCTCCTCGCCGGTCGTCTCGGCATCGATCCCGTCGAGATCCGGCGCCGCAACTTGATCCCGAGCAGTGCGTATCCCTTCCGCTCCGCGTCGGGTTTCGTCTACGACAGCGGCGATTATCCGCGCGCGCTCGAGATCGCGCTCGCGCTCTCCGGCTACGAGGATCTCGGCCGGGAGCGGAACGAGGCCCGCGCGCGCGGCCAGCTCCTCGGGGTCGGGGTGTCCTGCTACACAGAGTACACGGGCATGGGATCGTCGACCTACCTGGCCCGCGGCATGGTCGACGTGCCGGGGCAGGAGTCCGCCGTCGTCGGCCTCGCTCCCGACGGCACCGTGCGCTGCCGCCTTTCGTTTTCCTCGCAGGGGCAGGGTCACGCCACCACCGCCGCCCAGGTCGTCGCGGACGAGCTGGGCGTGACCCTGTCACAGGTGATCGTGTCCCAGCCCGATACGGACGAGACGCCGCACGGCAGCGGCACCTTCGCGAGTCGCGGCGCCGTGGCCAAGCGCGGCGCGGCCGGGGCGGCGGCCGCCACCCTGAAGACGCGGATCCTCGAGGCGGCCGCGGGCATGCTGGAGGCGAGCGCGGCGGACCTCGTGCTGATCGGCGGCCGCGTCTCCGTGCGCGGCGTGCCCGACCGCGGGGTCACGCTCACCGAGGTGGCGCGGGCGCTCGGGCCGGCGCGCCTCGAGGTGATCGAGGACTTCGATCCGCCCGGGCCCACCTTCTCGGGTGCGGTGCACGTAGCCGCGGTCGCGGTGGATCCCGACACGGGCCGCGTCACCGTGAAGAGCTACGTGGTGGCGGAGGACTGCGGCCCCGTGATCAATCCCGTGATCGTGGAGGGACAGGTGCACGGCGCCCTCGCCCAGGGTATCGGCGAGGCCCTCGGCGAGCGGCTCGTCTACGACGACTCGGGTCAGCTCTTGACGGGGAGCCTCATGGACTACGCGCTCCCCTGCGCCGGCGATCTGCCGTCCTTCTCCCTGGGTCACCTCGAGACGCCGTCACCGCTGACCCCGGGCGGCCACAAGGGCATGGGCGAGGGAGGGACGATCGGCGCACCCGCCGCCATCGCCAACGCCGTGGCGGATGCCGTGAAGCCGCTCGGCGTCGAGATCACGTCGTTGCCGATCGTGCCGGAGACGCTGATCAGGCGGAGGCCACCCGCCTAGATGCCGTCTCTCGTGGCACGGCGACTCCCGGGCTATGATCATCCCCGCGCGACGGGCTGGGCAACCGGGCTGGGAGCGCACGAGGAACCATCACCCTCACCCCGACGCTCCATCGTCGCTCGCTCCGGGAAGGAGGCAGCTTCATGAGCGGCACCATCGCGGCGATTCCCGAGCTCGGCCCGGGCATCGGCGCTCGGCAGGACGGCCATGCTGTGGCCCTGCTCGGCCATTGCATCTTCCACCAGACGCTCTCCGCCCCCGCGAGCGTCCTGGCCCCCGGCCAGCCTCATCTGCGCGGCAGGCAGGGCTACGCGGTGAGAGAACGGCGGATCGCACGAACGTGAGCGCCGCGCCACAACACTCAACGGCGACCCGCGAGTGGTTCACGCACTTCTTCGACGACGACTATGTCGCGGAGCTGAGCGGCCAGACGCCCCTCGGGCGGACCCGGCGCGAGGTTGATTTCCTGCTGCGGAGCCTACGCCTGTCGCAGGGCTCGCGGATCCTCGACGTGGCGTGCGGCTATGGACGCCACGCCGCGGAGCTCAGCCGGCGCGGCTTCCAGGTGATCGGCCTGGATCTCTCCCGTCTGATGCTCCACGAGGCCCGGCGCCGCTTCCGTGAGGGGCCTCGGCTGCGATTCGTGCGCGGTGACATGCGGCGACTCGACTTCGCAGCAGAGTTCGACGCGGTGATCTCCTTCTTCACGAGCTTCGGCTATTTCACGCCCGGCCAGAACGAGGGGGTCCTGCGCCGCATGGCGCGGGCGCTCCGGCCCGGGGGGCGTCTCCTCATCGACCATCGCAATCCCGCGCACGACGCGGCGCTGCCCCGGCGGCACTGGTATCGAGCCGGACCGCAGCGGTTCATCCTGGAGGAGCGTCGCTTCGATCCCCGGACCAAGATGACGGACTGCACGCAGCTCGTCGTCGCCACCGGCCGTGACCGGGCGGTGCAGCGACGGTTTCGCGTCCAGGAGTTCTCGCTGGCCGAGTGGCGACGCATCCTCGGCCGGGTCGGCCTCCGATTGATCCGCGCCTACGCGGGCTACAACGGCCGCGCCTTTCGTCCGGCCTCGAGCGAACGGCTCATCGTCCTCGCCGAGAAGGCCGCGCCCGGACTCGGCGGGGATCGGCGCACCGGGAGCAGGCACGGAGCGCCGCGCTCGTGAGCCCAAGCCGCGGGCTCCCGCCGCCGGTCGGCGCCGCTGCCGTCCTCGACCACATCCGTCCCGGCACGGACCTCATCGTCCAGGCGGACAATGGCGAGCCGGTGACCGTCCTCGATGCCATCGAGGCGGCGGCCGGACAGCTCGAGCGCGTGACGGTGCACCAGGCGATCGCCGTGCACGATCGCCGCCATCACGCGGGCGCCTTCGGCGACCGGCTCCGCCACGTGTCGTACTTCCTCACCGCGAAGCTTCGCGAGCATTTCGAGCGCGGTACCGTTGACCTGATGCCGAACGATCTGAGCCGCGTTCCCGGCATTCTGCGCGAGCGGACGCGAGACCCTCTCCTGTTGGCGTCGGTGTCGCCGCCCGATCGCCACGGCTACGTCTCCCTGGGTACCAGCGCCATCTACGGCGCCGCCCTTCTGGGCGAGGTGCGCGTCTTCGCCGAGGTGAACCGGCGCATGCCACGCACCACGGGACGCAACCAGATTCACCTGAGCCAGGTAGTGGGCTGGACCGAGGCGGACTATCCGCTCTGGTCGCCGCCGCCCGTCGTCATCACGGACACCGACCGGGCCATCGCGGGTTTCGTGGCCGAGCGCATTCCCCACGGCGCCACCATCCAGATCGGCATCGGAGCGGTGCCGGATGCGGTGGCCGGTCTCCTCGTGGAGCACCGGGACCTCGGCATCCATTCCGAGTTCTTCGCGGACGGGCTTCGGCGCCTCGTGGAGTCGGGCGCGGCGACCGGCGCCCTCAAGCGGCACCAGCGCTTCGAGGCCGTGACCACGGTGTCCTTCGGCTCACCCGAGATGTACACCTTCCTCGACGACAACCGTCACGTGCTCTTCTGGCCGGCCGACCAGACCAACGACGTGCGGAACATCAGGGAGCATCCGAAGTTCTGCGCCGTGAACGCCACCATGCAGGTGGATCTCCTCGGCCAGTGCGCCTCGGAGACACTGGGCAGCCACTACGTGTCGTCCTCGGGCGGGCAGGCCGACTTCATGCGCGCCGCCGCACTCTCCGAGGGTGGCCAGTCCTTCATCGTCACCCACGCCACCGCGGCGAACGGCACCATCTCGCGCATCCAGCCCACCCTGAGCCCGGGCGCGGTGGTCACCACCCACAAGAACGTGGTCGACAAGGTGGTGACCGAGCACGGCGTGGCCGAGCTGCGGGGCCGGACGATCCGTCAGCGCGCGGCGGCCCTCATCGCCATCGCCGCCCCCGTCTTCCGCGACGAGCTACGCGTCGCCGCGCGGGGCCTGGGCTACCTATGAACGCGTGACCAGGCGGCCGGCCGCCCCGCGGTCTCGGGCACGCCGAGCAGGCTCACGAGCGAGACGACGGTGGCGCCCATGACGTAGTACGCCGGCGGGAAATCATCGCCGGTGCGGGTGACGAGGTAGGTCACGATCAACGGTGCCGTGCCGCCGAAGAGCCCGATGGAGACGTTGTAGGCCACCCCGATGCCCGTGCACCGGACCTGCGGGGGAAGGAGCTCGCCCATGAGGGCAGGGAGGCTGCCGAGCCGAGGGCGAAGAGAATCGCGAAGCCGACTTGGCCCGCGAAGATGACCAGGAAGCTCTCGTGCTGCATGAGCCACCAGAGGGGCCAGGCCAGGGCCAGCATGCCCACGTTGGCCGCGTAGATCAGGGGCTTACGTCCGAGCCGGTCGGAGAGGACAGCGCTGGCGATGAGCACGAAGATCATGACGAACAGGCACCAGCTGTTGATGTCGAGCGCCCGTGCCGTGGAGACCTGCATGTGCTCCGTCAGGTAGTCGGGTTCGACAGGCCATTGCGCCGTGCGGGAGTCTGCGGTAATTGGTTGAGGGCTTCGGAGGCCGGTATGCCGCAGCATCAGCCGGCGGCTTGCCAGAAGGGAGCGAAAACCATGAGTGACGCGAAGACCCTGTATGAGCGGCTGGGGGGCTACGACGCGATCGCCGCGGTAGCGAACGATCTCCTCCCCCGCCTTCAAGCCGATCCACAGCTCGGCCGCTTCTGGGCGCATCGCGGGCAAGACGGCATTAATCGAGAGAAACAGCTCCTGATCGATTTCCTCTGTGCGAGTGCGGGCGGGCCCGTCTACTACCGCGGGCGGGAGATGGGATTGTGCCACCGAGGCATGCGGATCAGCGAGAGCGACTGGAGCGTGTTTCTCGGCCATGCCGCCGCGACCCTCGCGAAGTTCCAGGTACCGGAGGCAGAGCAGCGCGAGGTCGTGGCCTTCGTCCAGAGCCTCAAAGGAGAGATTGTCGAATAGCCATGCGCCGACCGGTGCGGCCGAGGCTCGAATAGGGGTTGACGGAGCACAGCCGCGGGAGCCACAATCCGGCCGCCATGCGGATGAAGGACAAGGCCGTCATCGTCACGGGCGCGGGTTCGGGCATCGGACGCGCCACCGCGATGCGCATGGCCGCCGAGGGCGCGCGTGTGCTCTGCGCGGATGCCCAGAAGGATGCTGCGGAGGAGACGGCGGAACTGATCGCGAAGGCGGGCGGGGAGAGCGTCGCCGTCGTCGCCGACGTGACGGACGAAGCGAGCTGTTCCGGCATGGTGGAGACCGCGCTCGGCCGGTTCGGGCGTCTGACCACCCTGGTCAACTCCGCTGGAGTGAGCGCGGCCCGGCGCGACGCCACGCCGGCCCCGGAAGAGTGGGAGCGCGTCCTCGGCGTGAACCTGAGCGGCACCTATCTCGCCTCGCGCGCCGCGCTGCCGCACCTGGCCGCGAGCGGCCACGGCTCGGTGACCAACATCGCGTCGATCTTCGGGCTCGTCGGCGGTTCGCTCTCGCCTGCCTATGCGGCGTCCAAGGGCGGCGTGGTCAACCTGACCCGAACCATGGCGCTCACGTGGGCGCCGCGCGTGCGCGTGAACTGCGTCTGCCCGGGCGTGATCGAGACGCCGATGACCGCGCCCTTTCTCGGTGATCCCAGCTGGTATCAGCCGCTCAAGGAGCGCCACCCGCTGGGCCGCTTCGGCAAGCCGGCCGACGTGGCGGCGGCCATCCTGTATCTCGCGAGCGACGAGGCGGAATTCGTGACGGGGGTGGCGCTGCCGGTGGACGGCGGCTACACGGCAGCGTGAGGAAGCTGAAAGGGCCGGCGTGCGCCATGGAATCGCCGCCAGCCAAAGGAGGCCAGCCATGGCGCCAGCGACGATCAGCGTAGAGAAGCTCACGCCGCATGTGGGTGCCGTGGTGAGCGGCGTCGACCTCGCGGAGCCTCTGCCCGAGGCGACCTCCAAGCAGATCCACGACTGCCTGATCGACAACGGAGTCATCTTCTTCCACGATCAGCACCTCACCCCCGACCAGCACAAGGCCTTCGGCCGGCGCTTCGGCGAGCTCCACATCCATCCCGCCGCGCCGGGACTCGTGGAGGGCCACCCGGAGATCCTCGTCATCCACGCGGACGAGAATTCGAAGCGCGTGGCGGGCGAGGTGTGGCACTCGGATGTCTCCTGCGATCCCGAGCCGCCGATGGGGAGCATCCTGTACATGCACGAGCTGCCGCCGGTGGGCGGTGACACGCTCTTCGCGAGCATGTACGCGGCCTACGAGGCACTGTCCGAGCCGATGAAGCGCCTCCTCCAGGACTGCACCGCGCTCCACGAGGGCGAGCACGTGTACCGCGGCCGCTACGGCGTGAAGGACGAGGGCCGCGTCTTTCCGAAGGCGGAGCACCCGGTCATCCGCACCCATCCCGTGTCTGGCCGCAAGGCCCTCTTCGTGAACAGCGGCTTCACCACGCGCATTGTCCAGCTCAAGCGGGCGGAGAGCGACGCCGTGCTCCAGTTCCTCTTCCGCCACGTGGAGACGCCGGAGTTCCAGTGCCGCTTCCGCTGGCAGGAGCGCTCCATCGCCTTCTGGGACAACCGCTGCGTCCAGCACCACGCCATGTGGGACTACTATCCGCAGCGGCGGCACGGCCACCGGGTGACCATCCGCGGCGACAAGCCTTTCTACCGACCCTGAGCGGCCGGTGCCTGCCGTCGCCCAGCCCGCCACGTGATGGACGGTGGGTTTTCGGGCCATCGCTACCTCTTTCGCGAGGTGTGCCTACACTTTGCGCCGCCTGGGACCCAACATTTCTTGATTGCTCGCGGAATCGGCGCTAATCTCGGGCCGGATTCCGATCGCTCGTGCCGCGACCTGCTGGAGGCTCGCTATGAAGTGCCCGCGGTGCCAGGCGGAAAACCGTGCTGGCGCGAAGTTCTGCGAGGACTGCGGTGCGTCGCTCGCAACGCCGTGCCGCGCCTGTGGCGCGGAGCTCACTCCCGGGAAGAAGTTCTGCGGTGAGTGTGGCGCGCCGACGTCCTCGGACAAGCCCGCCGAGCGCGTGGAGAGGCCCGCGGAGCGCTCCGAGAAGCCCGCCGAGTGCGCCGGCGAGGTGGCCGATCGCTTCGCCTCTCCCCACTCCTACACGCCCAAGCACCTGGCCGAGAAGATCCTCACCTCCAAGAGCGCCATGGAGGGGGAGCGCAAGACCGTCACGGTCATGTTCGCCGACGTGTCCGGCTTCACGGCCATGTCGGAACGGCTGGACCCCGAGGAGGTCCACGCGATCATGGACCGCGCCTTCGAGGCCATCCTGGGGGCCGTCCACCACTACGAGGGCACGATCAACCAGTTCCTGGGGGACGGCGTGATGGCGCTCTTCGGGGCGCCGCTCGCCCATGAGGACGCCGTGCATGGCGCCCTGAGTGCGGCGCTGGCGATCCAGGAGCGCCTGGTGCCACTGCAGGAGGATGTGCGAAAAACCTACGGGCTGGAGTTCCGGATGCGGATGGGGATCAACACCGGCGTCGTCGTCGTGGGCGCTATCGGCCGGGACCTCCGCATGGACTACACGGCGGTCGGGGACACCACGAACTTGGCCGCGCGGCTGCTCAGCCTGGCGAAGCCGGGCCAGATCGTGGTGAGTCAGCGCACCCAACGCATCCGGGAAGGTTTCTTCGTCTTCGAGGACCTGGGCGAGTTCCAGGTGAAGGGGAAGACGGATCCGGTCCGCGCCTACGCTCTGGTGCGAGAGATCCAGGGCCGCACCCGCCTGGAAGTGTCGAAGGAACGCGGCCTGACCGCGCTGGTCGGGCGAGATGCCGAGATCCAGCGTCTGGGTCAGATCTACCAGCGTGCAGCGGGGGGCGACGGTGCCATCGTGCTGCTCGCCGGTGAGCCAGGCGTCGGCAAGTCCCGCCTGCTCTACGAATTCCTGCGGCGACTCGACGGGGCCGGGGCCGTCGAGCTGGAAACAACATGCGCATCCTATGGGCAGGCGATGGCGTACCGCCCGATCGTGGAGGTGCTCCGGCGCTACCTCGACCTCCGCGATGGCGTGACCGGCGAAGAGATCAGGAACCGGGTCGCCGAGCAGCTCCGATTCCTCGGCTTCGAGGGCGACGAACCGGCCATCTTGCTCGCCTACTTCCTCGGTGTGTCCGCCCCGCCCGAGTTTCTCAGTCGCGTGTCCGGTCCCGTGCTCAAGGAGCGGACCCTGCGCACCATTCGTGATGTCTTCCTCCGCATGAGCGAGGCGGGGCCGGTCATCCTCATCGTCGAAAACATGCACTGGGTCGACACGGCCTCGGAGGAGCTCCTCGCGTATCTTGCCGGCGGCCTCCCCGGCCATCCCATCCTGCTGTTGTTGACGACGCGGCCCGGCTACGCGCCGCCCTGGCTCGCTGGCCCGCAGGCGGAGACGATCACTGTCGAAGGCCTCAGCGAGGGCGACCTCCGGGGGATGGTCCGGACGCTGCTCGTGGCCGAGGAGGTCTCCGAGCAGCTCTTCAAGATCCTCGCGGAGAAGAGCGAGGGGAACCCCCTCTACGTGGAGGAGATTCTCCGCCAGCTGATGGAGACGAGCGGGATCGTCGTCGAGAAGGGCGAGGCGAGGCTGAGCCGCTCCGACGTGACGGTCCCGACGACCATCCACGACATCATCGCGGCCCGCATCGACCGCGTCGCGGATGAGCTCAAGCAGACGCTCCAGGGGGCGGCGGTGGTGGGGCGCCGCTTCGGCATCTCTTTGATTTCTCGCATCCTCGAGGTGGCCCCGGAACTGGTGGCCGGGCACCTCCGGGAGTTGCATGCCCTCGACTTCGTCTTCCCGAGCGCGCACGAACCCGAGCTGATGTACAGCTTCAAGCACGCCCTCACCCAGGACGTGGTCTACACGGGCGTGCTGGAGCGCCGGCGGCGAAAGTACCACGCGTCGGCCGGGCTCGGTCTCGAAGAGCTGAACGCCGGACGCATCGGCGACGTCGTCGAGCTGATTGGCTACCACTTCGGCCGTGGGCAGGTATGGGACAAGGCCGCGAGGTATCTGAGACAGGCCGCGGTCAAGGCTCAGCGGAGGTCGGCGCACCGGGAGGCCGTGACCACCTTCGAGGAGGCGCTGGAGGCGCTGCGCCGCCTCCCCGAGACGCCGGAGACACGGGAGCAAGGCATCGATGTGCGCCTCGAGCTCCGGGGCTCGCTCTATCCGCTCGGCGAGTTCGAGAAGATGCTGGCCTACCTGCGGGAAGCCGAGACCATGGCCGGGGCGATCTCCGACGAGCGCCGGCTCGGGCTGGCCTGCATCCACGCGGCGGAATATTTCCGCCAGACGGGCCGCTTCGCCGAGGCGCGAACGCTCGCGGAGAAAGCCCTGACCATGGGCGACAAGCTGCAGGACGTCCCCCTTCAGAGCTATGCGGGCCAGTATTTCGCGCTGGCCTGCCACGCTCTCGGCGACTACCGACGCGCCTCGGAGCTATTGCGGACGGTCACGCGAGCGCCCCAGCCCGAAGGATGGACGGGCGCCCTCGGCATGGTGGCCTCTTGGGCCGCGCATCAGGCGATCAGCCTCGCCTGGTTCGCGCGCTGTCTCGCGGAGCTCGGGGAGTTCGACGAGGGCGTCGACGCCGGCCGGCGGGCCGTAGCCCTGGCCGAAGGACTCGAGATGCCCTACAGCCTGACGGCCGCATGCCTCGGGCTGGGCTACGTCTCCCTCGTCAAGGGAGACCTCGAGGTCGCAGGCCCCGTGCTCGAGAGGGCTTGCCGTGTCGCCCGCGAGGCGAACATCACGCTGCTGCGTCCGCAGGCCACACGCTTGCTGGGCAGCTGTTATCTCCTGGCCGGGCGGATCGAGGAGGGTGTGGCCCTCGTGCGAGCGGCGGCGGAGGAGGTCGAGTCCCTGTCTCTTATACACATCTGACGCTGCCGACGAACAACTACTGGT
>JBKOVG010000236.1:0-7426 GCA_046723845.1 Candidatus Methylomirabilota bacterium
GTCTATGACGGCGGTGAGGGCCTCGCCATGAGACTCGCCGGCGGTGAGGAACCGAAATGCCACACCGGACGGTACTACCTGGGAGCGACAGGAGTCAAGGACATGCCCGCGGTGCCCTGGCCGACGACGATCGACGGGGTCACGAATACCACGAGCTCGCGACCCGTCTCGCTGCTCTCCTTCTGCTTGAAGAGCCAGCCCAGGACGGGGATGTCACCGAAGATCGGGACCTTGCGAGTGGTGTTGCTCGCGAGGTTCTGGGTGACTCCACCGATCACGAGGCGGTCGCCCTCCTTGATCAGGACCTGGGTCTCCGCCTTGCGCTTGTTGATGATGGGGACGCTGATACCGACGCCGAGGGGGACGGAATCTCCGCGCGAGTTGTTCTCCACCATCACGAGCATCTTGATCTTGTTGACGACCTTGTCGCCGACCTGCTCCCGGAGCACACTCGGCAGAACATCCAGCTTGAGCACAGCCTCCTTGAACTGGATCTGTGTCCCGGCCGAGCTCACCGTCGCGTACGGAATCTCCTCGCCGAGCGAGATCGTAGCCTTCGAGTTCTCCACCGTGACGATCTCCGGCCGGGCCAGGGTGCGCGTCTTCCCCTGGTTCGCGAGCGCCTGCAGCGCCAGGTTGATGTTGAACTGGTTCGAAACGAAACCGAAGGCAATGCCTCCCGCGGGTGCGCCAGCGGCGGCGGCGCCCGGGAGGGCCTGGAAGGGCAGATTGACGATGTTGCCGCCGAGGGGCAGCCCCGTGCTCCTCGAGACCGGAAGGAGTTGATTGAGGTTGAGAGTGGGGTTTCTCGGGCTCACCTGGGCCGCCACGGGGTCGCTTATAAGGGTTCCATCTGGGGCCAGGAAGCCTGATTGGCCGGGGATGACGAAGCCATTATTGGGGTTGATCGTGCTCTGGAAGCCCTGGCCGATCAGGGTGGTGTTGTGGTTGATGCTGCCGGCGCCCGCGGCGCCCCACTGGACGCCGATGCCCTCGTAGGCGCTGCGGTCGAGAATCTCCATGCGCGCCTCGATCTTGACCTGGGGCAGCGGCACGTCGAAGCGCTCCTTGATCAGCTTCTTGATGCGCTCGACGTCAGCCTCATAGTGGCGGATGAAGATGCTATTGGTTGGCTTGTGGGCCTGGATGGTGATGCCCTTGGCGAGCACATCCTGGCTCACCGAGACGACCTGCGGGTACGGCGCGACAGGCCCCGGGAAGGGCGAATTGATCTCCGGGAGTCGGCCGAGCGCTGGATTCGGTGGACCGCCCATGCCCTGGGAACCGACCACCGTCGGATTGGCGGGAACGCCCTGCACGATCGGCACCGTGGGCACCGGCATGGTCCCGGAGGGCGGAATGCCCAGGATGCCCTGGAGGGTCTTGGCGACGTCCTCGGGGTCGGCGTAGGAGAGCCGGACCGTCTCTTCCCGGAGCGGCCCACGGGCTTTGGCCTCGGCGATGGCAGCGTCGGACTGGAGCTTCTTGGCCGCGGCCTCCGCCTCCTTGAACTCCGCGTCGGCTCGGCGCGTGCGCGCATCCGTCTCGGCCTTGACGAGGGCGTCCTGCACGCGGGCCTGCGCCTCGCGCTCCTTCGTCAGCTGATCAGTGGAGACGATGCGGATGATGCCGCCGCGATCGAGGCGCTGGAGACCGCGCGTCTCGAGAATGGTGTCGAGGGCCTGCTCCCAGGTGACGTTGTGGAGCGAGACCGAGACCTTGCCCTTGACATCGTCGCCCGCCACGATGTTGCGCCCGCTCTCCGCGGCGAGGATCCGCAGTAGGTTGGTGATGTCCGCGTCCTTGAAGTCGAGGGAGATGAGCTTGCCACTGCTCCCCGGGGCCTGACTGCTCGGCATGGGCGCTGGGCCCGGAGCGGGCGGTGCCGTGGGCGGCGGCGGCGGCAGCGAAGGCGGCGCGGGGGCCGGTGCGGGCTTGGGACCTGGCGCGGACGGCGGGCCGGGAGGCGGCGCCTGGGCGATGCGCAAGGGAGCCGGCTCGGGTTCGCTCGGTGTGAGCGGCGCGAGGGCCACTGTGGCCATGGCCTCCTGGGCCGCGGGCTCGGCCTTGGCCGGCGTGGCCACGCGAGGCTCTCGACGGGGCTGCGAAACCTGGGGCGTCGCCTGGGTCGCGGCCTGGGAGACCGGTTGTGACACGGGCACGATCAGAGGAGCGTCGTTCTGGGCGAGAGCCGGAATGAACGGCCGGGCCTTGGCGGCCCTCTGGGCTGGCTTGTCGGCCTGCGCCGTTCCCGCTGGCTCGAGCACCACGGAAAGGCCGTCCGGATTCTCGTCGATGCGATAGCCGACCTTGCGCGTCAGCTCGACCACGATGCGCGTGATGCCGACCCGGAACTGGCTGCTCCGCACCTCCCGTATGGGCTCAGCGTCGGACTTGAGGATGGGCCTGTTCCACGTGTACGTGGTGCCCTGGAGATCGATGACGAGACGGTTCGGCGAGTCGATGAAGCTCGACTGGTACTTCGTCGGACCGCTGGTCTTGATCCGGACGGCGACACCGTCCGCCACCTTGTCCACGCTCACCGACGAGACCTGCACGGCGGCGTCGGGCATCTGGGCGGTTCCGATGCCGGCGGTGACGACGGCCAGCAGTGAGAGCACTCCGACGATCTGCACAATGGGCTTCATCCGGCGGTCACCCCTTCCGCGGATCTCCGTCCGCATGTCAATCCAAGACCAGGCGCAGGGTCACCGTGGAAGGTCCCTGGCCCGGTTGAGCCGCCACCGCAAAGGTTACTGTCGAGTTCGTGATAGTGGTCACCCGGCCGTTGCCGAGCGCATCGCCGTTCCTCAGGATGTAGCCGACGCCGTCCGGTCCCTCGACGAGCGCGAACGCACTACTAGGGCTGCGTACGATGCCGACCAGCTTGGCGGCGGTGATGTTGATGCCCGTGCTCCCGCTGGGCAGGGACACAGGCGCGAATGGATCGCGGCGCCCTCTGGCGTCATAGGCGAGAGGAGGCAGCGCGCGCCCGGCCCCGGGGTCGAGCGGCCGCACCGCGGCGGCCCCGGGTGCCGGAGGCGGCGCAGGAGTCGCGGTCGGTGTCGGCGGCTTGGGCGGCGCGGCGGGATTCTCGGCGCCGCTGCAGCCTCCCAGCCAGGCCGCGAGGGCGAACGCGCCGAACATGGCTCGCGCGGAGATCTGGCGGACGCTCATCGGGTGGCGCCTCCCGGAGCCGGCGCGGCCGGCGGAGCGGGGGCGGGCGCCGGAGGTGCCGCAGGCGGCGCACCCGGCGCGCCCGGCTTGGCGGGCGGCGGCGGCGCACCTTCGGGCCTGAACGTGTACGTGGCCAGCGTCATCTCCGCCCGCACCGTGCCCGGCGCACGGTCGATGCCGAGCATACGGAACTCTCCGAGGGAGACGATGCGCGGCATCTCGCCCACGCGCTGGAGGAAAGCGCCCATCTGATGATATGTCCCCTCGGCGGTGACGGTGATCGGGACCTCGGTCAGCACCTCGCGTTCCTCGGGCGGCTTTGGCTGGAAGAGCGCCACGCCGAGACCGGACTGGGTGGCGAGGTTGGAGACCTGCCGGTAGACCTGCGGGATTTCCCGCTCCTGGGGCAGCCGCTCCTTGGCGACGTCGAGGCGCTTGCGGAGCGCCTCCGCCATGGCGCGGAAGGGTCGGAGATTGGCCTCGTCGGCCTTGGCCTTGAGCACCTCGGCGCGGCGGACCTCGTTTTCCTGGAACAGGGTGTCGCGCTCCACGCGCGCGCCCGAGATCAACAGGAAGTAGCCGAGGGCGCCCACGATGACGAGCACCAGGGTGCCGAAGATCAGCTTCTGCTGCGGGGGAGCGTTGACGATCGGGTCGAGGGCGCCCACGCTCAGGGCTCGAACCGCGCGACCACCTCGAAAGTGATCACCCGCGGCGACTTGGTCAGGTCTTGTTTGGCGTCGACGATGTCCACGTCCTTGAACTTGCCGCTCGCTTTCAGATTGGACATGAAGTCTGACAGCGAGATGGAGCTGTAGGTGTTGCCCGCGAACTTGAGCTGCGTCCCCTTTTCCTCCATGCGGGTGAGCCAGAGATCCTTGGGGAGCTGGTCGAGGACGGCGTCCATGAGATAGACCGGCCGCGTCTGCTGGCGCGCCACCAAGTCGATGGCGTTGACCCGGCGCTCCAGGGCTTCCTTGTCGCGGCGGTAGCGCTCACCTTCGGCGATGACGACCTTGAGCTGCTCCGCCTGCCGCTTGTTCTCGGCGATCTCGGAGTTCAGCCGCTTGATCTCGGAAGAGAGGCTCCACCACCACCCGCCGAGCGCGAGCACGAGGAGGAGGGCCAGGCCTCCGAAGAGCATGCCCAGGTTGAAGCTGGGGAGGGCGAGGCCGCCACCTTTCTTCGTAGACGGTGGCGCGAGATTGATCCGGATCATGCGTTCTTGTCCCCGGCGCGCCTCAGACCGAGCCCCACTCCCACGGCCAGCAGCGGGCCGGCCTGCTCGAGCTCCTCGGTCGAGAACTGACCGGCCCCCTGCTCCACACGTTCCAGCGGTCGGGCGATCTCCACCGGCACCCCCCACGACGAGGCGAGGAACTCGTCGATGCCCGAGAGACGGGCGCAGCCACCCGAGAGCACGATGCGACCGATGCGCTCCGACTCCGCGGTGGAGGCGAAGTAGTCGAAGGTGCGCTGCACCTCGAGAGAGAGATCACGCGACACGGTCTCGAGGGCGGGGACGAGATCGTCCCAGGCCACCCCCACGTCCTGGCCCTGCTTGGCCGCCTCGGCCCTCTCGAAGGGAATGTCGAGGCGCTGGGCGATGGCCTGGGTGTAGTGATGGCCGCCGAAGGGAACGTCGCGCGCGAAGATCGATGCTCCGCCGCGGACCACGTTGGTCTTCATGACGCTGGCGCCGATGTCGATGAGAGCCACCGCTTCCTCCGAGACCACGGGATGATTGAGCTCGAACTGGTTCTGGATGGCGAAGGCATCCAGATCCACCACGATCGCCTCGAGGCCCGCCTGCTCCACCACCGCCACGTACTCGAGGATCTTGACCTTCTTCACCGCCACCAGGACCACGGACATGGAGTTCGCGGATTCAGCCACGACCTGATAGTCGAGAAACACGTCGTCGACGGCGAAGGGAATGTGGTGCTCGGCCTCGAGGGTGATGGCGTCCGCCAGTTCTTTCGGCGTGACCTTGGGCAGCGGCACGCGCTTCATGATCGCTTCGCGTCCGGAGACGGAGATCACCGCCGCCGTGCCCTTCACGCCCGCCTTCTGCACGCATTCCTTCACGGCGTCGCTCACGAGAGTGGGCTCCTTGATGGAGCCCTCGCTGATCACGTCGTGCGGCAGGGGTACCTGGGCGAACGCCGTGAGCCCCCAGCTGCCCCCTTTTCCCTCGTTCAGCTCGACGACCTTGATCGTGCTGGATCCGATGTCGAGTCCGAAGGTCGCGAGCTTTTTACCGAGTCCGAACCGCTTCATGCCGGCTCCCAATTTGCGAGTTGACTGCTCGTCGGTAAAGAACACTGACGCAACTACCACCTTATAACGACCCCCCAAGGATAGTGTCAACACTTTGACGCTACGAAATAGGGGGGAGAGCCGCTCCAGGACCACCTCCGGTTGGGTTTTTCAGGAATCCGCGGGTTCTCGATAGGAGCCGGGTTTAATCCTCCAGCCGGAAGCTACGGTGCCGTCGCCGTCCGTGGCGGCCGCGCAGTCGAAGGTGAGTGCGGAGCCTTCTCCCGTCCGGGAGACGAGTGTGCGCCCACCTCGTTGGCCCACCGCGATCACTTGGCCCTCGATGCCGCCGGGCGAGGACCCGCGGTAGGTGAAGCCGTCCTGCGCATACGCCAATCCGCGGAGCCGGGCATCGCCGGTGATCTCGATGCTGCCCGCGACGATCAGCCATCCGCGGAAGGCGCCGCCGCGCATCTCCACCCGCGCGAGCTCCTCGGGCGGTGTCGTCGCGGAGACGGGCGCTCCGCTCATCGAGTCGACGAAGATCAGGCCCTCCGGTGCGGGATGGGCCGCGTCGAAGACGACTGCGCCCTGGAAGTAGGCGCCTCGCGCGCGGGCGAGGCGCTTGAGCGCGGCGAGATCGGCGTCGCCCAGCCGCCAGGCTTCCGCGTCCTCCACGGGCTGGCCCGAGCGATAGTCGGCGGAGCCATTCGGCACGTCATCGCCGTCCGCGCCCAGTATCTTCGCCCCGGACGCAATACTCACCGCGCCGCTCGCCCACGCCCCGGCCTTGCCGCCGCAAGCGAGATCGGCGCGCGCGTCGACCGCAGCCGATTCCTCGAGGGTGAGATCGCCGAGGGCGCACAGGGCGCAGGGCGCGAGCTCCGCGGGCACCCGCACCCGCCACAAGGTGGCCGTGATGCGCCGATGGGCCTTGGGGCGGAGGTCGGCGGGATCGTCCGTTGGCATCCAGCCGACGGACACCACCTGGCGCTCGTTGGGCGCGACGCTAGGCAGGATGGTGAGACGAAATCCGCCCGCAGTGAGGCCGCTCATCGAGAGGGCGATGAGCCGGCTGCCGTCGTAGGGGGCGGGCGATGGCGTCGGCAGAGGACGGGGAAGCCCCCCATCGTCGGGCGGGCGCTGCACGGCCCAGAGCGCGCGCTCGACTCCCGCCTCGGCCAGACCCTGAGCCTGGGCGCCCTGCAGGTGATTCGAGGCGATGAGAGGCTCGGTCGCCGTCAGGATCGACAGCGCGATGAGCAGCGTGGCAAGAAGGGACAGCGTGATCATGGCCAGAGGCAGCGCCGCGCCCCCCTCGTCGCGCGTGATGCGGGGCTCTTTCACCGTGAGGCGACGAGCGTGGTGAGCGACACGGCCTTGCGGTCTGCGGCCAGCCCCGTGGCGGTGAGGGGGCGGTAGGCGACCGTGACGGTGATCCGGCGAAGCAGGGGCGAGGTAATCGCACCGCAGCCCGGAGGCGCGCCGCAGTCGGCGATGCGCACCTGGCGCGAGTAGCCCGCGTAGGGCCCCGCCAGAGCCGGCTCGTCGGAGAGCGTGAGGCCGTCGAGAGGCGCACCACTCCACGCGAGCCCGCGGGCCTCCTCGAGCCGCGAGGTGGCGAGAAAAGTGGCGGTGGAGAGTTGATCGCCTTCACTCACCGCCATGGCCGCAATGGGGAGACTGGACAGGAACGCCACGAGACCCAGCGCGACGATGCCGACGGCGGCGATGGCCTCGAGGAGCATCGATTCTCAGGGGCCGACGCTGACGCGGCCCGAGGCCGACACGGTGACGGTGAGGGTTTGACTTCCCTGGCTCACCGTGACCGTGGTCGCCGGAGCCGCGGCGCCCAGGCTGCTGAAGACTGGATTGCCGCTGCTCGTGAGGGTGACCCCCGGATGGGACGAAGCGTTGCCGTATCCATCGGTGGTCACGCTCGTCAGGAGTGAGCCCGAGCAGCTGCCCAGATAGTACTGCGGTGCACTGG